>JAYVER010000223.1:0-4153 GCA_043748725.1 Chloracidobacterium sp.
TTCGGCGGACAGGACACAGCTCGACCGGTACATCGGCGGGCTCGATGCCCTGAGACCGGCGGGCGGCCCGACGGCACCGATCACGGTGACCTGTACGGCCTCGGCCAGACCGGAAGTGCAGCCGGCGCCGGAAACCGAAGCTGTCACGGCGGCACGCATTACCCGTCTGGTCACGGCCAGCGGCGTTTGGGGCACGGATGTGACGGTGTATGTCGAGTCCGACGCTCAGGGCAATGAAGTTGCGACGCAGTACAGCCTCAACTTCAACCCGCGGGTGATGAGCCTAAGCAGTGTCAGTGGCACTAACCCGGATGTAACGTTGGGTGCGGGTGCTCCCGAGGGCACGACTATAACAGTCAATGCAAGTCAGGCAGCCAATGGGCACGTCGGCATCGTCGAGAACTTCAACGGAGCAGGTACTGGTTCGATCACGGCCGGTACGAAGCGTATCGCGGCGATTCGTTTCCACATCCTGCCGGATGCCCCGACCGGAGCTTCCGCCGTGATCTTCGACGACGGAGTGATCACAAAAATCGCCTCCGACACATACGGCATCGGGCTTGGCACGACGTTTGACCAGAACGGCGTCGTCAACGTCCTCAACCCGAACGCTTCGGGCATCCAGGTGTCGGGCCGTGTCACAACCGCCGACGGACGAGGCTTGCGAAACGCGACAGTGACGATGACCGATCAAAACGGCATCGCCCACTCGGTGTCGACCAGCTCGTTCGGCTACTACACCTTCACAGAAGTCACCGCCGGTCAGACCTACACGATCCGCGTTGCATCGCGACTCTATCGCTTTGCTGCCCGCGAATTGCAGGTCACCGACAGCCTGACGGACGTTAACTTTGTTGGCTTGGAATAGTATTCAAGCTTATTACCTAGACTAAAGGGCGGTCTTCGGACCGTCCTTTTTTTTCAAAAACCAGCGATTTTTTGTTCAGGGATGGGACACTTTCAAATGATTTCGTATGATATGATTTGGTAAACCGGGAAATCAATAATGTCCATATACGAAACCGTCACCCCGATCGATCTGACGCAAATTCAAACTTACGATCTCGCCACGCGGCCGAGCAAAGTTACTGTTGACGAATTTGGCAAGCCGCCGGCCGCAACCGACTCGATCGGTGATTTTCTCGGGAAATTACCGGATATTTTAGCGGTTCGCAGTTTGCGAGCGCTTGCGGGACAGATTCGCCGGGCGCGTGATCTCGGGAAACCCATAATTTGGGGTTTCGGCGGACACGTGATCAAGACTGGCCTGTCGCCGGTGATAATCGACCTGATGCGGCGCGGTTACGTAACGGCGATCGCTGCGAACGGCTCGGTTTTGGTACACGACACCGAGATCGCGCTGGCCGGATTTACGAGCGAGGACGTTGACGCCACGTTGGGAAACGGCGATTTCGGTGCTGCCAGAGAGACCGGAGAAATCCTGAATTCAGCAGCGAAATCGGGCCTCCACGACGGTATCGGTTTGGGGGAGGCAATGGGCAGGGAAGTTACGGCCAAATCGCCGCCACATGCGAAAGATTCTTTGTTGTGTTCCGCTTATGCGAGTAAAGTCCCGTTTACCGCTCATCTAACGATAGGTGCCGATATCGGACATTTTCATCCGTCATGCGACGGTGCGGCGCTCGGAGCGACCTCGCATACCGATTTCAGGCTCATTTGTTCCTTAGTAAGAGAAATGAATGGCGGGGGCGTCTATATTAACTACGGGTCCGCAGTTGTTTTGCCCGAAATATTCTTAAAGGCTGTGACGGTCGTCAGAAATCTGGGCTTTGAATTACAGGATATTACGACCGCCAATTTCGATTTCGTTCAACAATACAGGCCAATGACTAATGTGGTTCACCGTCCGACGGCAAACGGGGCCGGTCGAGGGTATTCGATCACCGGTCATCATGAGCTAACGATGCCGTTGCTAGCCGCGCAAATAATTTGCGGCGAGTGATGTAGTTATTTCGCTTTTCAGATTGCCAATAAATCGATGAAAACAGCCGTTTTTTCAGTTTTTGTTTTGCTAATATTCCACGCTGCATCCACGTCCCAAACGCCGGTTGCCGCTCCGAATTTTCGTGTTTTTGACGCAAAAGGCAACCCGTCGAGCATATCCGAGTTAGTAACGTCGTTGAACGGAGTGGACGTCGTCTTTCTAGGCGAACAGCACGACGATTCGGTCGGGCATGTTTTGGAATTTGAGATTTTCAAACAGGCGATCGCCGACTATGGAGCCCACCGCAAAATTGCTCTGTCGATGGAGATGTTCGAACGCGATGTTCAGATCGTGGTCGATGAATATCTTAGCAACCAAATTACCGAGGCGCAGTTTCTGGCATCGTCGCGGCCGTGGGGCAACTATAAAACAGATTACCGGCCATTGCTCGAACTCGCAAAGGATAAAAAACTTGCTGTAATTGCCGCCAACGCTCCACGCCGTTATGTCAATATGGTGTCTCGAAACGGACGTGACGCTCTCAACGGTTTATCAAAAGAGGCGAAGATATGGATAGCACCGCTGCCCTACGGCGAACCGTCCGAAGCCTATGCTAAAAAGTTTAAGGCGTTGATGGGACCGAGCCCCGAAGCTCAGATGGGTATCGACAAGATACTTGGCTCACAGTCGCTATGGGATGCGACGATGGCAAATTCAATCGCAAAATATTTGAAAAAGAACAAAGGTGGGCTGATCGTCCATCTCAACGGCAGTTTTCACACCGAAAGCCGTCTTGGAACCGTCGAACATCTCCCCAGGTATCGTTCAAAAGCCAAAGTCGTGGTCGTAACGATACGATACGAGGACGATTTTAAAACGTTTGATAAGGCAAAAGACAGTGATCTCGGTGATTTTGTGATCCTTACCGATGCAAAGCAGCCGCGAAGCAAGAGATAAAGCCAAAAACGACATAAACTAAGGCCGAGTGACAAAATGTTGGGGCGTGGTTTTTCGCGGTTTCAAGCCTCAAGACGCGAAGTTTTCCACGAACATCACTCCATATATCAATAATTATAGCAATTATCTCTAGGCATACTGTTTGCTTAGTAAGAATTGAAATTAGAAGGTTGGCTCCCTGTAACCTGATATTATGATTAGCGACTCAAGTGTACTTCGGAAGCTAAACTACAGACCCGCGATGTCCAGATGTTAGAGGAATTGTGTTAAGATAAAGTGAGACGTTCTTATTTGAAGATTTATTATTATTGTTGAGAATTAGGAGTTTTAATTATGTTCAGATCATCCGTCTTGTTTCTTTTTCTTTCGTTTTTGACTTTCGTCACAGGTGTTCAAGCTCAATCGGTTGCAGGAAGAACCCAGGCTTCCGGCGTAACAATCACCGTCAAGGACGCTAATGGGGCGGTTGTTGCCGGTGCTGGAGTTATCGTTACCATTCATGGACAAAATGTTCGGAGAGTCGAAGCCGGCTCTGACGGAACGGTACAGATAGATAAACTGCCGGATGGCGATTATCGAGTTATCATAGAGGCTAAGGGCTTTCCGACCGTCTCTAGGCAAGTTTCATTTAAAGAAGGAACACCAAATTCTGCGGATTTTGTACTAAATCCGGGTGGAATTTCCGAGGCCGTTACGGTCACTGCGACTCGCGGACAGATAACGAGCGAAGAAACGGCGGTGCCGGTCAGTGTGATCGGCCGCGAAGATTTAGAGCGAAAGGCCGTGAATACGGTTGGCGACATCTTTCGCACTCTGCCGGGAACCTCGACGGTCAACGAAGGCGGTTTTCAGGTCAGGCCTCGCATTCGCGGGCTGGACAGTAACCGCGTCCTGATCCTGGTTGACGGCGAACGCCTTAACAACAGCCGCACTTCGACAGGGCAATCAGGTGTCGAAACCGGCCTTGTCGAACTATCGCAAGTAGAAAGCGTCGAGGTCGTGCGCGGCAGCGGCTCGGTGCTTTACGGCACGGACGCACTCGGCGGGACGATCAATATCATTACCCGAGACACCCCCCTGCGACGCGACAGCGGATTCCGATTTGGAGCGGCGCTTGACACTTTTTACAGCTCCAACGAAAAAGGTCGACGTGGAAGTCTGGCTTTGAATGGATCAGGCAGGTACTTTGCTTTTAGGGTCGCTCAATCGTTAGAACGATTTGATAATTATTTTACCGGAAAGCCGAATGCA
>JAYVER010000224.1:0-10661 GCA_043748725.1 Chloracidobacterium sp.
GGCAACGTCAAGCCGCGGATCCGTATCTTTCGGAATAACCAAAACGATTATCGCTTTGCCGCTTTTCGCATTACGAATTGTCAAAACATTCTGTCTCGAACTTGGGATCGTCGAACCGATAACGTAATCGCCCGCTTGCATGTTCAGTTTATCGACCGTGAAATCAAACGGGATGTGAGCCTTGTACGTGGTCCCAAACTGTGCCTGTGCCGAAACTACTGCCAGAACGATAACCAATCCGGCCATCGAACAAATTTGCATTGCTGTCTTTTTCATAACTACCTCCATCATTCCTTTATTTATATACTGAATTTTCTCAGGCTTTTTTGCCTTCACTAATTAACGCGACAAATAAAACAAAACCGTCTCAATATCTTTTTAGGCCATCTAAATGTTTGTTTTTGGAAATGTATGGCTTGTGGACGTTTTGAGCGTATAATGATTTCAAAATGAGCAAGGCTGAATCTAAAGCGCACGAGATCACCGCCATACTGCGCGAGTGGAGCGACGGCAACCGCGAAGCGTTGGATAAACTGATGCCGTTTGTCTATGACGAGCTGCACGCCCAGGCGGCAAGATATCTGCGTCGTGAACGAAAATTTCACACGCTGCAAACGACCGCGCTGATTCACGAGGCCTATGTGAAATTGATTGACCAGAAAAATGTCGAGTGGAAAAGCCGCATGCATTTTTTTGCGATTGCCGCTCAAGCTATGCGACGCATCTTGGTTGATTATGCGAAAACGAAACATCGCGATAAACGCGGCGGCGACGCTTTTACGCTGCCTCTGGAAGAAGGGATGATCGTTGCCGCAGGCGAAAGATCAACCGATTTGGTTGCTCTCGACGAGGCGTTGACGCGACTGGCGGAAATTGACGAGCAGCAAGCCCGCGTCGTCGAGCTTCGTTATTTTAGCGGCTTCAGTTTGGAAGACACAGCCGAAGCTCTGGGCATTTCCCGTGCCACCGCCGCGCGGGATTGGAGCATGGCAAGGCGTGGCTGCACCGCGAATTAACTCGCTAAGCCGAAATAGTTTGGACTATGATTAACCGCGAGAAATGGCAAAAGGCGAAAGAAATTTTCGATGCAGCGCTGAAGCTCGCGCCGAACGAGCGCGGGCAATTTCTTGATGAAACGTCTGACGGCGATGAAGAATTGCATCGCGAAGTCGAATCGCTGCTGGCAAACTCCGACGAAGCTGTAAGTTTTCTGGAAAAACCCGCCGTCGGCGAAGTCGCCGAAATAATTGCCGATCAAAAAGAAAACCAACTAATCAACAAAAATTTCTCTCATTACAAAATCATCAAGCAGATCGGCGCGGGCGGGATGGGCGAGGTCTATCTGGCGCATGACACGAGCGAGCTTGAACGCACCGTCGCGCTCAAATTCTTGCCCGCTGAAGTTGGTTCCGACCAGAAGCGAATGCAGCGTTTTGTTCAAGAGGCCAAGACAGTTTCGGCGCTCAACCACCCGAACATTCTGACCATCTATGAATTCGGACAGGCAGACTCCGTACGCTTCATAGCCACAGAATACGTGGACGGCGTGACCTTGCGCGAGCACATCCGTGAGCGACGATTGAAACTGCATGACGTGCTGGACATCGCCATGCAGATCGCTGCGGCCTTGAACGCGGCGCATGAGGCCAGCGTGGTGCACCGCGACATCAAGCCCGAAAACATCATGGTGCGGCGCGACCACATCGTAAAGGTTCTCGACTTCGGATTGGCGAAGCCGACAATGAAGAGCGCGGCGGTAGATTCCGAAGCGGCAACGAAAGTCTTAATCAACACAGAGCCGGGTTTGGTGATGGGCACGGCGCACTATATGTCGCCTGAGCAGTCGCAGGGATCGGCGCGCGTGGATCATCGCACGGACGTATGGAGTTTGGGTGTCGTGCTCTACGAGATGGTCGCGGGGCGCGTGCCTTTTGAGGGCAAGGACATACATCGGCAGATCATCGCCATCCAGGAGAGTGATCCACCGCCGCTTTCAAGATTCGCGGAGGGCGTACCCGAACGCCTGGAAGAGATTGTTCGGAAGGCGCTGGCTAAAGACCCGGACGAGCGTTACCAGACGGCCAAAGATTTGTTGATCGACCTGCGGAATCTGAAACGCAAGCTTCATGTTGACGCGGAGATCGAACGCACCGGCGCGCCGCCGAAGACTGAGTTGAGCGTCCCGCCTTCAGGCGGCGAATTGCGATGGCGTTTCTTAAGATCATGGCGCGCGCTGGTGGTGGCCACGTCGATGATGGTGATAGTGGCGGCTGTAGTCGTGACACTCCGACTTCGAGACCCATCTCCTTCTGCCCCGCCCGAGATCAAGTCGCTGGCGGTGTTGCCGCTGGAGAATCTTTCCGGCGATGCCACACAGGATTACTTCGCCGATGGCATGACCGAGGAGCTAACTACCAGCCTGGCTAAAATCGGAGCATTACGTGTAATTTCCCGCACGTCGGTAATGCAATACAAAGGAACGCGCAAGACGCTGCCGGAGATTGCGCGCGAATTGAACGTGGACGCAATCATCGTGGGCTCTGTCCAGCGTGCTGGTGATCGCGTGAAGATCACGGCGCAGTTAATTTACGCTCCCACGGGCAAACATCTCTGGGCCGAAACGTATGAACGCGATCTGAAAGATGTCCTGTCATTGCAAAGCGAGGTGGCGGGAAATATTGCGCGTGAGATTCAGATCAAGCTGACGCCGCAGGACCAGGCCCGCATGTCGAGCGCACGCCCGGTCAACCCCGAGGCCTATGATTATTATTTGCGCGGGAAGGTTCACGCAGCTCTGGTAAATAAGGCAGACAATGAAGCTGCGATTGAGATGCTGGAGCGTTCCGTGGCCATCGATCCAAACTTCGCTACGGGCCATGCGGAACTTGGACGCGCGTATACAACGAAATTGAATGCTTTCGCACCGCAGGAGAAGCAGTGGGAGGAGAAAGCCTTCGCCTCAGTCGAAAAGGCGCTCTCGCTGGACCCGGACCTTGCGGAAGCGCACCTCGCTCGTGGTCTCCTCTTGTGGACTCATGATTATCACTTCCCTCATGAAAGAGCGGTTCAGGAGTACCGCCGCGCGCTATCGCTCAATCCAAACCTGGACGAGGCGCATCACCAACTTGGCGTAGTCTATATCCACATCGGACTTTTCGATAAAGCGTTGCAGGAAATTCAAACCGCGGTAACCATTAATCCGAGTAATACTCTGGCGCAGTATCGGGTTGGCGTGACTTACCTTTATCAAGGGAGAGATGAAAACGCGCTCACAGTCTTTTACAAAATTCCAGCCACAGCTTACACGTCATTGTGGGGCTATCAAACTGCCTGGGCGCTCTTCAATCTCGGAAGGAAAGATGAGGCCTCGAAGACAGTTGAAGAGTCCTTACTTAAGTATCCGGAGGATCTCGGCGGTGTTGTTCATAGCGTGGCAGCCATGCTTGCGGCGGCAGATGGAAACGAGACGAAAGCGGAAGAGATGATAAAGCGAGCAGCCGAACAGGGAAAGGGATTTGTCCACTTTCATCACACGGCGTATGACATCGCCTGTGCTTATGCGCTTATGAATAAACCTTCACCCGCCATTGAGTGGTTGCAAAAAGCAGCAGACGATGGCTTGCCATGCTATCCGCTGTTTGAGCGAGATCACAATCTGGACAATATACGTCGGGACCCACGCTTCATCACGTTCATGGCGAAGCAGAAGGAGCAATGGGAGTATTACAAGGCTACATTGCAATGACATTTGGCGCAGAGGGTCACGGTACCACAAGAGAAACATGCCTCTTGAATCCGGCATACAACTTGGACATTACGAGATCCGCTCAAAGATTAGCAAGGATGTGATGACGCCGACGTAAATCTTCTGATCTTAGTTAATGCAAAGAAAGAGTATGAAGAGTATGAGAAGTTGAAATAGTTTATTGACTTTATTAAAACGGAAACCGCGGTACCTTTATCTTCTGTTCCACCCTTTGTTTGGCGGCGTCAACGACGCGGCCCGCGATAACATTATCGAGCCTGGCGGCCAACGCCGGATCGATCTTAGCTAAACGGTCGTGAACCTTTTTCGCCTCTTTTTTATTGCCGCTCGCAAAATATGATTCGCCCAGATTGAACAGTCCAAACGTATTCCGCCCGTCAAGATCGACAGCCCGTTTGAACGTCGCAACCGCGTTCACAAGATCATTGAGTCCGCGAAAACCAAATCCGAGTTGGTTAATTGCGATCACCCAGTTTTGATGCAGCCCGACTGCGACGTTGAGCACCCGGACAGCGTCCTGAAATTCGCCAAGCGCGTTGTGGGTCGAGCCAAGATTCAGGTACGCGGCGTCAAGTTTCGGGTCCTGTGCGACGGCTTTTTGCAGATATGTCTTGCCCAATTCGTAGTTCGTTTTTGCTGCCGCATCATTTTTTGCAACGGTTTGCGTGTTAGCTTCGTTGTAATATGCCCAACCGACATTTGAATTGTCGATCGCGGTTGGGCTCAATTCGCTGGCGGTATTAAGACGGGCGACCGATTTGTCCCAGTCGTTTGTCTTTCCGAGGCAATAGCCCCATTCGCTGTAAAGATCGGCGGTTTTGATCGTCGCCGAAGCAATCTTGTATTCCGCATTGGCGTCGGCAAATCGTTCAAGCTGGCGATATGTGCTGGCAAGATTTGCGTGCGCCTGTGCGTTGCTACTGTCGATTTTGATCGTCCGTTCGTAAGCGGTGGCGGCATTTGTGTAGTCGCCTTTGTTGTAATAATCGACGCCCATATCATATGACGCGGCTGAATTTGAAGGCTCAAATTCAAGCGTTTTTTGATATGCAACAATTGCCTGATCCTGCTGGCCCATCCGGTCGAGAACCTGGCCGCGATAATATAGAGCCGGAGCATATCGTCCATCGAACTTGAGCGCGTCGTCAAACGCCGCGAGAGCTTCGGCGTTCTTATTTTGTTTGAAATACAAAACACCGTGCATATACCGCGTCTCAGCTGTATCGATTCCTGCGGCATCGGCCTTTTGCAGACTTTTCTCGGCCTTCGCGATCTCGCCCTTGTCCAGATACGCGAGACCGAGCGACGGATAAAGTGATGTAAACGCTGGATTTATCGTGACGGCCTTTTCATAATTAGCGACCGCCTTGTCCGGTCGTCCCTTAGCGTCGTGGATCGCCCCGAGCTTTGCGTATGCAACGTCATTTTGTTTGTCAAACTTTATCGCCTCTTCAAAAAAGGGCATCGCCGCTTCGTTATTAGTGTCTCCGGCCGTCTCTATTCCTTTCGCGGTCAGCGCGTTGCTGAGACCCTCTGTCGCCCGCGTATTTTTCGGGTTTTGGGCCAATGCCGCCCTGAAATTTGTGATCGCAGGATCAGTCTGATCATTATCGAGCGATGTTTCCGCCTTTGCCGTCAACATATTCGAACGCGCGATCTTTTGATTGGCGGCCACGACAGCCGCTTTTTTTCTGGCTGCCGCTGCATCAGCCCGGCGTTTCTTTGCCGCAACCGCAATCTGGCCAGCCGCACGGGAATTTCCGACGCGTCCTGATCCCTCGCTCCTGACTGCTCGGCCACCAGCCGATCTCGCCTGCGGCTTCTTTCTGGATTCACGAAAAACAAAGACGCTCGAACCGCTACCAACTTCCTCGGTCGTCACAAGGTCCTGTGCCGTTACCACTTGTGCGGACGGAAAAAGTGAAACAAAAATTGAGATCGACAGGAGAAACGCTAAATGAACTTTAAGTTGACGCATATTACACCTCGAAACCTATACATTATACAATATTCGGTGAAAAGCATTCCATGGTTTCGCGACCTTTCAAAAACCCACAAAAACCGGTTCCGGATGGAGCAATATTCCAAATTTAGCCTCAACAGATATCTGAATTTCATCTTTCAGCGACAAAATCTCATCTGCGGAGGCACCGCCGCGATTTATGATCGCTAGCGTGTGATTCGTGGATATGCCTGCTTTGCCGAGTGTGAATCCCTTTTGAAAACCGGCATTCTCAATCAGCCAGGCGGCGGGAATTTTCACTGAGTCCGCGAATTTAAATGATGGAATACCTTCATAGCCGATCCGTAGTTCCGTCAGTTTTTCTTTGCCTACTATTGGATTTTTGAAAAAAGAACCGGCGCTTTGCGAATTCGGATCTTTCGCGTCAATGACCATTGATTTTGACCGCCGTATTTGCAGAACGGCATCTCGAACCTCGGCCAACGACGGCTGCCGCTCGCCAAAACGGTCGATCAGATCTTTATAAACGATCTTCGGCGCTCCGTCTTTTTCGAGAGCAAAAGTTACGCTCAAAACTATATATCGGTCTCGTTTTGTCGAATTGAAGATGCTTGTCCGATATGTAAATCCACATTTGTCATTGCTAAGTGCTTCAAATTCCTTCATTTTGCGATCAAAACATCTTACTGACACTATAGTTTCAGAAACTTCCTGCCCGTATGCACCCACGTTCTGCACCGGAGTTCCGCCGACGAATCCGGGAATCCCGCTTAAGCATTCGACTCCGGCAAGGTTATTTTCGACGCAGTATTCGACAAAATCGTCCCAGTCCTCGCCCGCTTTCGCCGTAATAAAAATCGAGGTTGATGTGTCAGAACCGGGAGCGGTGGCGACTGGGTTCTTAAATGCTACGTTCAACCCAGTCGCTACCGCTTCCGGTTCTGACAGCACCATCCCCTTTAACGCGATCTGCAGAACGAGGCCATCAAACCCAGCATCCGCGATCAGGACATTGCTTCCGCCGCCGAGAACAAAGACCGGCAAACCTTTGCTTTCGGCAAACATTAGTGCCTCAGAAACCGCTTCCTCAGTTTCGGCTCTGACAAAATAACGCGCATTTCCGCCGATCTTTAGCGTTGTGTATGGAGCGAGCAAAACATTTTCCTGAAGGATAAGGGGTTCTTTCACAGGGAATCCAGTTTGCTTCACGCACAATGATCGGCCATTAGAGCCGTGATGCTTTCAACTTCAATTCGAGTCGTGACGCGGCGTCAGCATCGAGAGGTCGTAAGCGGTCAATGACCTTTCTCACTTCCTTGCCATTTTTTCGACTGATCAAAGTTTCACCCAGGGCGGTCAGCGCGAATACATAATTAGGGTCTTTATTCAGAGCCTCACGGAACCATTTTTCGGCACTGGCAAAATCGTTGCCTTTGTAATATGCAACGCCGAGCTGGTATCTCATAAAATTATCTTCCGGATGTTTAACCAGAAGCTTGTTCAATGTATCGATCGCACCCGCCCCGTCGCCCAGATCGATCTCGACGGCGGCGAGATTTTGCAAGGCGTAGTCAACTACCGCAGGGCTGCCGGTCATCGCTTTTTCCAGGGCGGCTCTTGCCAGATCGAGATTTGGACGGGCCGCGGCCATATTCTTATTTTCGGCATCGGGATGAGCGGCTCTGAAATACGCCCAGCCCAGATTTACATAGTCGATCGGGCTGTTTGTGATGTCCACGGCCTTTTGCAAAGCCTTGATTGCCGAGGGCCATTTACACGCGACATTCCGTTGTATATTGATATCGCATTGCTGCCCGATCGAGAAACCGGTCTTGCTGTAAAGATCGGCCAATGTTTCTTTGTTATAGTCCTTGACCCGCGTCAAAAAGAGAGCGGCGAGGTTAAAGTTGGCTTCGGCGTCCTCAAATTTGCCAGTCTGCCTGTAAGCTTCGCCCAAACCGGCAAAAACTTCCCAATTATCATTCTTCAATTTGGCGGCCGCTTTGTAGGCAGTGACGGCTTCCGGATAATTTGCGAGTTCGGAGTAAGCTCCTCCTAAACCCACCAAAGCGTCAAAATAAGTTGGTTTCAGCGTAACTGCCTTTTGATATGCCGAAACGGCCTCGGCAAAGCGTTTCAACTTAACCAGAGTCTCGCCGGTGTGAAAATATCCATCGGCATAGTTAGGGTCAATGGTCGTAGCCTTTTGAAAAGCCGCCAGCGCTTGGTCATTTTTATTTTGCGAAGAGCGGATCAAGCCCAGGAAAAATTGCGTTTCGGCATTTCCGCCGGAGCTGGGCAAAGCTTTGCTCAGCAGATCATCGGCCTTCGCTATTTCCCCGGTCTGATAGTAAAGAATGCCGAGCGGCACGTAGATCTCCGTCAGATCCTTGTCACTGGCCAACGATTTTTCATAAGCAGCGATCGCCTCAGCCTGTTGGTTGAGCCCGGCATAAACATCGCCCAAACCGAAATATGCTGCTGCATTTTTAGGATTGTATTTTATCGCTTCGAGAAAAACTCCCTTTGCCAACTCGGCTTTATCGTTGGCAAGAAGGTCGTTACCCTTTATACCAAGAGCTTCGCTGTAACCGACCTTCGCGGTTTCGTTCTTGTCGTCAAGCCTTATTGCATCGCGAAAAAAGTCGAAAGACTGCTCGTAGTCACCTTTCGTCAGGTAATATTCGCCGACACCCGCGAAAAGTTTGGACGCCTGGACCGGAGGCAGATCTTTTCCACCCTTCGGACCTAATTTGTCGGGATCAACCACTTTGGCGCGGTTTGTCCTGGGAGCCGTTTTTGCGAGCGTCTCATATTGTTTCTTGATCTTTACGACGCTCTCCAGCCTTTGGGCCTTCGATCTCACAGGCTTAACAAAGGCGACAACCCGCCTAACGGTCGTCTTTCGAAACACAAAAACACTAGAGCCACCAGTGAGACTGCTCACCGGAACCAGATCCTGCGCCGAAGCTGAAATACTCGTGAGTAAAAACGCCGCAATAAGGCCGGCAGACAGTACGGCCTGAATCCTGCACATTTTTCTGAACATGTATTTAATTTTCCTCGCGATATTATAACGGTTCGTTTCACCCGAAACAATAACATAAATCATGCATTCGATGCTCGTTATTTAGCATATCGTTTGCCTGATTCTTGCCCTTTTCGGTTGCGTAATATAAATTTGATTGTTACGAACAACTGAAGAGTTGAGAGTGGCGAGTTGAGAGTTGTGAGTTGGTGGACGACCGCGTAACTTTTCTCTCCACTCTCAACTCTCCACTCAACTACGCTAAACAAAAGGAGAGCTTGCCGAAAATGAAAGCATTCGCAACTGAGAACATCAGAAATCTGGCTGTCATTGGACACGGCGACGCGGGTAAAACCCAGCTCGTCAGTTCCCTGCTCCACGTCGCCGGAACATTACCACGCTGGGGAAAGGTCGACGAAGGTACGACCGTCACCGATTACGAAGAAGATTCGATCGAGCGGAAAATCTCGCTCAACAACAATTTCGCCCACCTCGAATACAAAGATACAAAAATAAATCTGATCGACACGCCCGGATATGCGGCGTTTGTATCGCACGCCCGGCCAGCTCTGCGTGTCGCTGACTGCGCTCTCGTAGTCGTTGACGCCGTGCATGGTATCGAGGTGCAAACCGAAAAGACTTGGCAGTACGCGAACGAATTCCTGCTGCCGCGATTTATGGTCATAAATAAGATCGACAAAGAAAACGCCGATTTCAACCATGCGATCGAGACCGCCGCGTCGAGTTTTGCCCGTTCGATCGTGCCGTTTACACTGCCGATCGGAAACGAAGTGAATTTTCGCGGCGTCGTCGATGTCGTCCATCAAAAAGCGTACGAGTTCGATGCCGACGGAAAAGCCAAAGGCATCGCGATCCCGAGCGAGATGACCGCGCTGCTCAATTCGACCCGCGAACGCCTGATCGAGCTCGTTGCGGAATCGGACGACGCTCTGATGGAAAAATATTTCGAAGACGAGACGCTGCCCGAAGAAGACATCATTCCAAACTTGGCGCGTGCCATCGCGGGTAGCAAGCTGTGTCCGGTCTATGCCGTTTCGGCTTCAAATGGCATCGGTCTACAGATATTGCTCGATCATCTTGTCGAATTCGCCCCAAATCCGGCCACGCACGAATCCGAATACGGCTTTACCGACAACGAGATGTCGGGCGACCGCATTAATCGCAAATACTCAAACGACGAGCCGTTTTCGGCCTATGTCTTCCGCACGATCGCCGACCCGTTTGCCGGCCGCATCAACGTGATGAAGGTCGTCTCAGGCACCGTCGGAACGGACGCGAACGTCTTTAATTCAACCCGCGACACGCCCGAACGCCTCGGTGCTTTGCATGTCATCTCGGGCAAGACACTCGACAAGGTTCCGCAAGCCTCGACCGGCGACATAATTGCTGTTGTAAAACTAAAAGACACGCAGACAGGCGACACGCTGAGCGATAAGGCAAAACCGATCGTTTATCCGAAGGTCGAATATCCTGAGGCCGCCATCGCCTTTGCCATCGAGCCAAAGTCGCGTGCCGACGAGGATAAGATCTCATCCGCTCTCCACAAAATTTTGGAAGAAGACCCGAGTTTGCATTTTGACCGCGACCCGCAGACAAAAGAGTTTATCCTTTCCGGTTCCGGCCAGCTACATATAGAAACAGTCGTTAAAAAACTCGCTGACCGCTATCACGTCGAGGTGACGCTGCACCCGCCAAAGGTGCCTTACAAAGAAACGATCACGCAGCAGGTCGAAGTTCAGGGACGCCATAAAAAGCAGTCCGGCGGTCGCGGCCAATTTGGCGATTGCAAGGTTATCTTTGAGCCGCTTGCTCCCGGTGGCGGTTTCGAATGGGTTGACAAAATATTCGGCGGATCGGTTCCGCAAAATTTTCGTCCGGCGATC
>JAYVER010000225.1:0-10631 GCA_043748725.1 Chloracidobacterium sp.
CAGTATTGCTGCCATAATTCGCCACCGCAAGATCGGGCTTGCCATCGCCATTAAAGTCTCCGACTGCCACCGAATAGGGATTCGCGCCGGTCGGGTAATCAACCTTAGGTGCGAAAGACAGGGGGTAGGCCCAACTACGTGATGCAACGAGACCAAAAATACCCACATTCAGCACGACGCCCAGTAATAAGATTCCTCTGCAATTTAACGCAATTAATGTTGGGACGGACCTTTTCATGACAATTCTCTTCTATATTGAGTATATTCTCCACTCCAGTCAAGGTGCGATGAAGGAGGATATGGCGGAGCAGTTGCGGGCGGGCGAATTGCATTCGACGTTTCGAGTGCGCAGGTGGCTCAGATAATTCTCTCTAATCGGTTTTTGACCACTGGATTGGCGTATGGAGTGGGTGTAAAAATGGGTTGTGATCGCATTTTGTTGAAGCTTTGACACTCGGGAACATCGACGGGCGTCGAGTAAATACGAAAGTCCCGAATTTATTCATATCACCTCGCACAACAAGCACGTGCATCAAGCAGCGCGCCGGGTGCGCGTGGTGCGGGTCTGGCGTTTCGCAGGTCGAGCAATAAAATTCCTTCTTCGTCGATCTTTGGGTTTTCGAAGCGGACGTTTTGCGGGAGTGTGATGCCGAACTCGCTGCAGAGACGGCGGGCACGGATCACGCGGCCGCCGTGCATGCCGCGACGACCGGCGGGAAAGGCGTTCGGCGTTGACGGGCGGGCCGGTTTCAGGCCGATCGTGTTATTGAGCGTGTCAAAAAGCAGGATGTATCTTTCCGGTCCTTCCATAGCCTCATGCGTAAAACGGCTAATTCTGATGTCGCCTTTCGGATTCATCGCGCCATAGAGCTCCGCCCAACGCCCAAGTTTCTCATGTCGCGTGCATTCCAACCATCGCCGTTCCATAGGTTTCCTCCAAAAACAAAATGACGATGGCATAGATGATTGTTTGTGTCACGTATGCAACTATATTATTTTCGACCTGAAGGGGCTTTTGAGCGTGGAGAATGCCGAGGTTAGACTCGGAAAACCTGAGGAAGAGTTGGCGCGGATTCTATTTACATCGTCTTGTTGGTCTTCGCGGTCTTTGTTCGGTTCACTGAGCTGTCTATGTTGAAATGCGTAATTGACTGTTTCGGCGGCGCTGATTGATAGAGTAATGGGTGCGACGGTAGGAATTCGTTTTGGTTCCGTCGTGGGTGACATTGGTCGAATGTCTGACAGGGGGCTTCTCGATGGAGTTGTCGCTGTCTATCGATGATGTTGTTCGGCTTTTGGTGAAAATTCGTCGTCCCGACGTGGTCGACGGCGCGAAAATCATCGGCTCGGGCGAAAACCGGATCGAAATCATGTCAAAAGTCGCTCGAAAAGCGTGGAACCCCCACCGAAAAAAGACTAGAAAATGCCCCTTTTGGAGGTGTTTGGCGACCTGTCTTAACCTGTTTGCCGACGGACACCGGGAAAAGTCAATAAATATAGGGCCTATGCGGTAGTTTTGCTAAACGACCAGGTGGTTTTAATTACCCAAAAACCGGAATATTGCCTTGCCGAACCGTTTTTGTCTGAAATGTCGAGATCAAACAACCTCCTTATTTGCAAGCCTTACAGGAAAGTCAACCCTGCTTTTCACGAAGTGACGTGTTATGCGTGAAACGACGTACTTTGCCGATCTGCGATAAAGTTCAAAGTTCCGGCGACGGGGTAGGCGTCGGTTTTGGGTCGGGGTCGTCACGCTTTTTGAGCTTTGGCGGGCCATCCGATGTTGAACTGGAATCGCCGCTTGTGCCCGCAGGATCGTTTGCATCGGGCTGCCGTTTTTTCAGGGTTGGACGGGCATCGTCATTCTGATCGTAATCTGCAGTTACGCCGGCCTTGGCATTCGAGATTTTGAGTAGATGGCTCTTGACACGCTGAAACTCGGAGGTGCTGATAACGTATTCCTCTTTTTCAGGGAAACGGGCGACCAATTGGAGACTCGTATCGCGACGGTCAACAGGCTGCGGATGTGTTGAAAACAGCTTCGCAACTGTACCCGGCTTCTTTTTATTTTGCGACGCGAGCTTTTCAAACATTGTGGACAAGGATGTCGGATCGTACCCTGAGGCATATAGATATTGAACCCCGAGCCGGTCAGCTTCTTCCTCAGCTGCACGTGAGAATTTGAGCGATGCTAAGCCCATGAGAACGCCGCCGCCATTTTGGAGAATCCCGCTGGCGATCGGCCCGCCAAATATAATACCGGCGATAGCTGCATAGTTTAAGAATGTTCCCTTGCCCTGATTTTCCATGGCGTGCCGAGCACAGACGTGGGCGATTTCGTGAGCCATAACGCCCGCGAGCTCCGCTTCATTGTCGGCGGCGAGGATCAAACCTTTGTTGACAAAAAAGAACCCGCCGGGCAAAGCAAACGCATTTACCTCGTCGGTGTCGATTACCTTGATGGTGAAAGGCACCTTCGCGTCCGAGTGAAGTACGATATTCTGGCCAACACGATTGACATATTCGGTTATCACCGGGTCGTCGACCAATTTGGACTGCTGTTCGACCTCCATCGCGAGCTGGCGGCCGATCTGGATCTCTTTGTCCTTTGATCCGCCAAGCCATCCAAAAAATTTGTCACTGCCGGTATTGATATTACGTTTTCCGATCTGGGCTGGATCTTCCTTAACACTTAGCGGTTCTGTGGACGCCGGCGTCGGTGCCGGTTTGGCATCTTTCTTGTCGCTGACATCCGGCGCCTGTTTCGGTGGTTTTACTGCGGATTTCTGGGCAAAACCGGATCCCGGCAGGATCGCGATCGCGCTAAACCACATGCTAATGACAAGAAAAAACGCCGAAGATCGTCCGATTATTCCGCTCCGCATACACAGCCTCCAAATTCCAGGTGTCGGGCATCAAAATTATAGCCCGGATCTTTATCTTTATCCACGATTTTATGATGCAATAATTTAGTATTTAGTTGTGAAATTCAAAAAAGCAGAAACAATTTTTCCTCATACTGAAAATATCTATCAAAAATCCATTCCAATTCGTGATAAAACTTGTTAAAATGAAATGCGGTTGGGCGTCGGCTAACCGTCAATTTCCTTGATCCCATTTACAGAAAATTCAGCCCGCCCCTGTGCGGTTTTACGTTACCGGTTATTAATGAAACGCATCGTAGAAAAAGTAAAAGACATCGTTGAGGTTCGTCCGTTCTCTAATCTATTCGATTTTACGGCCGACCCGAGTCAAACGCTCGCGGGTTATCATTTTACCGATATAACGGCCGACCTGATGGCCAAATGGCTCGACGCGGTTACGAAAGTAAAATCGGGAAGCGGAACGGCTGTAGCTTTAGCGGGCTTTCGCGGCGTCGGAAAGAGCCATTTTCTCGCTGCCCTGGCTGCAATTATTTCACAACCGGAGCTGCGAATCCGGATAACCGATCAGCATGTCGCAGCCTGTGCCGACGCTCTCTCACGACGGCATATTAATGTCGCATTTGTAAGGAGAGGATCGAGCGGCACACTACTGGAAGAGCTGAAATTGGCGCTGGCCGAAGTTATTGGCACGGAATTCGACGAACAGAGTGATTCGCTAAATAACTTGCTTGTAAAAGCATTCGAAAAGTCAGGCGAAAACCCGCTGGTTTTGCTGATCGATACGGCGCTTGGCCGCGATTCACGGGTTTCGCGTGACGACGGGGCAATTTTGAGCGAGGTTGCGGAGATAGCTAAAACGCTTGGGATTTTCGTTGGACTCGCTCTGGACGACGATATTGCCGGCGCCGACGGGGCAAATTCTTCGATATCGAGTAATTTTATTATCGACTATCTCGATCAGGAACACCTTTACAAGATCGTCGATTCGCATATCTTTGCTAAGAAAGATCAGGCTCTGCCGTTACTCCAGGAAATCTACAAAGAATATTCAAGCGTTTTACCCGGATTTCGCTGGAGCGAGAAGCGATTTACTTCACTTTACCCGCTTCACCCGGCGACGCTCGAGATAGCACCACTTATAAGGCTTTATCTTCAGGATTTTGCACTTTTGGGCTTTGCGTCCGAGGCTGGCGTAAGAATTCTGGGTCGGCCGGCCAATTCGCTGATAGGCCTCGACGAGGTGTTTGACGCGGTTGAGAGTAAATTGCGTAACGTTCTTGACCTGGCCGGAGCTTTTTCGGCGTTCGATAAGCTTGATCGTGACGTTGTTTCGAAAACGCCGGTTAACCTTCGCCTTCCGGCAAAACTCATACTGAAAGGTCTCTTCATGCTGTCGCTCGACGGCCAGGGATCGACCGCTTCTGAGATAGCAGCCGCGATGCTGATATACGATGAAAACGGTGCTGGTTCACAGTCGGTCGATATCTCCATTTTGCTGGAATCCTTCGCCGACATTTTGCCTGAGGCAGTGAACAAAGTATCGAGGACGGGTGCCGAGTCGAAATATTGCTTCACCCTGGCAGGAAAAGATGATCTGCACAGTATTTTGGACGAAGCTGCGAGGGACGTTTCGATGGAGGTGGTGACAGGTATTTTACTCCGTTACGCCTCCGAAAAATTCTCTGACCTCGTCCATACTGATGAATCCGTCTCTCTATCGACGAGCTGCAGCGTCGAATGGCGTGGAGCCATGCGGCACGGTGAAATTTTGTGGAATCCTGGCCTTGAAGTTGTAACTGAGAGCCACGCCAGGAATTCTATTGATTTTTTTGATTGGACTGCTTACATAAAGCTCGGAAACGAAAAGACGACCAAAGATTCCGATTTGTACGGCCACATATGCGTCGGATGGCACCTTGGCGAACTTCGAGAAGACGACATTGACGCTATTCGGCGGCTTCATATCCTTCAAACTAATGTGGAGCTGCGGGAGCAATTCAAAGAAAGAGTCACCTCGGCAACTCACATTCAAGCCCTGGCCGTCGACAAGATATGGAAACGAGTATTTCTGTCGGATGGTGTTCTGGTCTTTGATGAAACTGAATACCGATTTGTCGACGAAGCGCAAAATGCACATACGCTGTCGCAGCTTTTTACGATCATGCTGGCGCCGGTCTTTGAATCGCAGTTTCCCGCGCATCCGGAATTTTCGCAGTTATTAGGCGTCAAAGAAACAGCTAAACTTACCGGGCAGTTCTTCGGCGGTTCGGCTCCGAACGATCCAGATATACAAAACTTGGCGGAGACATTTGGGTTGCCTCTGGGATTGGTCGAATTTCGTGACGAAAATTACGTTCCCGCCTCGGCAGAATCACTCAGGGAACTAACATTCGTACGCACAACGTTTGACGGTCTCGTATTTGACGACGAGGCCGTAGTCACGCTCGCGGAGCTTTCTGCACGCATGTGTGCCGCTCCTCTGGGACTGTCACGTGAAACTCAGCATTTAGTTCTTGCAGCTCTCGTCGCACAGCGTCAGTTTGAGTTTGTAACTTTCAGCGGAAATCGCATCAATCATCGGTCGCTCGACCTACAAATCATCTGGGACGACATTGTCGGCGTAGCGCGTCCCTTTACAGAGGTTTATTCGAGCGAACGACTTCGCAAATGGGCGGTTCTGATCACGGGGCAATCGACGATCAAATCGCTGGATAGTACCGACGATCGCCAGATGATTATCGACGCTCTATCGGAATGGCTCGTGGGCTGGAAGGAATCACGGGTTTTGGAGGTGTTCGATACCCTGCCCGATGAAAATCTTAACTCCTCGATCTGGAGGATTGCCGCGAATTCGAGAAAAACGTTTGGAGCTGTGGCCGAATGTATCGAGGAACTGATCCAGAGGGCATTCCCGCTCGAACAATGTATTCAAAGTATTGCCGATCTGTTTTCAGACTCGGAAGCAGAGTTCGAGAAAAAGAAAAATGATCTTGTGTCGCTGAAAGATTTTGCTCTCGACGCCGCAAAACGGGATGAGATCAACGCCTATCTTCCGCTTTGTGAGACGACTACCGATCAGGAAATCGAAATGCTGCGGCGTGAACTGCTCGAATTGACAGGGGCCGGATATTTCGCTGCAAACGCTGCTACTCACACAGCGATCAACGAGCGTTGGCAGGAATTTAGAGAGAAGTATTCTGCCTATTATGTTGAAAAGCACGAGGCTGTAATGAATTCGGATGTGGCCAATGAGTCCAAAGAGGGGTTAGACGAGACCCTTAGATCGGATCGCTGGTCGTCCTTTGAAAGTTTTTCGGATGTTGCATGGTTTGATCCGCACTTTGTGTCCGGGGCTAAAACTGTGATGCGCGCGGTTCGCCAGCTGGGATGCAGCGCAAATGTTGCAAAATTGCTCGAAACACGTCCGTTCTGTTCATGTTCATTCAGCCTTGCGCGATTTGAGCGGCGGCAGGATCAACTTGCCAGACTGGAGATAATTATTAATCAGGGGCTGTCTTATTTTAGCAAGCGTATTATTGAGAATGTAAATGAATTGACCGAGGCAATTGATGGTGTAAGCAAAAATAATAATACAGGCCCATCGCTAAAGAAATGGCTTTCCGAAACTAAGGGTGCGGATGGTTTGCCTGCATTATCCAGTCCGGAAGTCCTACTTTTAAGATCGGCTATCGGGATTATCGACGATCGCGGTTCAGATGCCGGTCATGCAAAATTGTCGGATAACGAAGATTTTAGCGATCTACGCCCCAATGAGGTTCGCGACTGGGAGAACGAACTCGATCGAATAGAGGTTTTTTCATAAACCCGCGTCTGACCTCGTCTGGCGGAAGCCGAGAATCAGTAGGCGGTTAGCAGAAGGCAGTTGGCGGATAAGATTGAAAGCTTGCGCTTCTGCGTTATGTGTTTGAGCTTCGTGATTCCGCGTTTGTGCTTTCGACCCGTGCACCTTTGAGATTCGATTGCGCAATTTTGCTCTGCGAGTGAAGATTTGCACTTCTACATAGATAAAATCAGCTTTTTAATTGAAAGACCGAGCTTTGCGATTGAGGGATCGCGCTCGGTCTTTGAGAGAAAACGACATTTGATTGAGAAGATGCTCTGAGTCAAAGAGAGAAAGCGCTGTCCGAAAATTCATAAAAGTCCCTGAAAGGGACAGATGCAATAGCGTCGGGAGAATCCCGACGAACGAATAGTCAAAATTGAAATGTCCCTGAAAGGGGCTGGACACCGTCATAATCATCAACCTAAAATTATTTTATCACGGAAATAAAACGAGTAGCTTTCGGCTTGTGCAAATCTCGATAATTCCGTCGCGTGCGTCATCCATTAGCTGCCGCTCATTGCCGTATCATAAAAAGCCGGAAACTACTATATTGGTGTCGGCCACTACACCGCTAAGTATGGCGTTTGCATTTTTTGATAGTCTGTCGGAGTCCTCGAAATACCAAATGGCATTTGAGTGTCGATAACAATGTCGGACATAGCCTATTTTTCGTCTTCCGTGTCAGCCGTGTAGCCGCGCCACATTTCATTTCGAGCCTCGCGCAAATCTTCCTCAGTAAGATTGACATTCAAATCAGCCCAAATACCCTGCAAGCTGCGTCGCTGTCCTCGTGGCTTTTCTTTTTGCACGAGGACATTGGCATATTCGAGTAACTCCTGTTGCCGATGCGCGGGCAATGCCTCTAATTTCTCTATTACTGCTTCCTTTACCGTCATAGCAATCACCTCGAAATAATTCTATCACCAGCCGCAAACGCCGACTTAACTGCATCCGCGCTTCACATAACTAGAGGAAGTAAATCGTAAATAGTGAATCGTAAATCGGGAAGCAATCAATCTTCTAACAGCGATTTCAGAGCATCGAGCCGGGCGGCCCAGAATTTCTTTTTCGGTTTCGCGCATTTTCACCTAATCGCACTTTGATCTATATTTTATCGATATGGTCACCATTTCGATAATAGGCGTCGGGCGGGTCGGCGGCGCAATCGCCCTTAGCGTTCCAAAAGAAAAATACTCAATAGATTTCCTGGCGTACAGGAGTACGCCGGTTCCGAAGTTTATCGCTGACCAACTGTCGGTGAATGGCGGGATAATGCCATTTGACGACGTAAGCGAAATATCTTCGGACGTTGTATTTATAACTGCGCAGGATTTTGAGATTGTTTCGGTGGCTAAGGAGCTTGTAGATAAGATCACGATGAATTCGGTGGTTTTTCATACCAGCGGATCACTTTCGTCGTCGATTCTCGATGATCTGAAGGCCGCCGGTTGTAAGATCGGCTCAGTACATCCGCTTGTTTCGATAAGCTGTCCTGAAATAGGGCCAAAGCGTTTTAAAGGGGCTTATTTTTGTGTTGAAGGCGATCCGGAAGCAGTGTTGATAGGCGAGCAGATAGTTTCTGATCTCGGCGGACGGCCGTTCTCGATCGACTCGAAATTTAAGACGCTTTATCATGCAGCAGCCGTTACAGCCTGCGGCCATCTCGTCGCACTGTTTGATGCAGCGGTCGAGATGATGACCAAATGCGGTTTGTCGTCGGGCGACGCTAAGGAAATTTTACTTCCACTTGTGAAAAGCACCGTCCAAAACCTCGGGGAACAAAGCACCGCGGCGGCTCTAACGGGGACATTTGCGCGTGCCGACATCGAGACTTTCACCCGCCACCTGACCGCTCTGAATAAATATGTTTCCGACGATCTGCTTGAAATTTACCTCCTTTTAGGCGAAAGGTCGCTGGAGCTCGCCGCTAAGCAAGGCGTGAGCCCCGAGCGGATCGATACGCTTCGCACAAAAGTTTCCGTAGCGAAATCCAAACTGAAATGGTAGTATCGACTTTTAAGCGGAAACTGGAAATTGGTTAAGAAAAAAGATAAATTTGAGGTGGAAAAGACGATCTTTGAGGAGCATATCCAGGCGTCGGGATTGCGGCGGACCGGTCAGCGTGACTTGATCCTGGAGATATTTCTGAGCACGGAAGAACACCTTTCAAGCGAAGACCTTTACGGCCTTGTCCACAAAAAAGACCCGACGGTAGGACACACCACCGTCTATCGGACGCTAAAACTCCTGACCGAGGCCGGTCTGGCGCGCGAGGTGCGGTTTGGCGATAACAAGACCTATTACGAGCATCATTACAATCACGATCATCACGATCACATGATATGTACTCAGTGCGGCAGGGTGATCGAATTTTTTTCGGCCGATATCGAATCGCTGCAAGATGAAATGGCAGGCAAATTTGGCTTTAGGCCGACGCATCATAGTCTTAGAATGTGGGGTGTTTGTTCCGATTGCCAGAAATTGTCGGTGGAAGCACATACTGCTCCGTCGGGTGCCCAGCCGCGTGTTCGTGTAAAAACAGCGATACATTGATATGCTCTAATGATGATGTCCGAGGTTGAAATAAGATTTGAAAGGGAAGGCCTCGACGGAATTGTCGCCGTCGGCAGTTATTTGATCGACACGATCCGGCGATTTGGCATTAAGCTCGAAAACGTATGCGATCCACCGAAGGGGATTCATGCGTGCGCCGTTATAGTCACGCGAGGCGCGGAAAACATATCGCCGCTTACCCGAACTGAAACGGAACATTTTGCTCAGCACGGGCGTAGGTCTAATGAGCGGCTCGCCTGCGAGTCGAAGATCATTAAACCCGGAGAAGTAACCATTATGACCGAACAAAAAAAAGAAGAACCTACTAACAAAAAAGCTACGAAGGATCCGATTCAAGCGGAGTTTGAGGCTTTACCATTAGAGAAAAAAATAGCTAACCTTCTAAAGATGGAAGTGGTAACGCTTGGCGAAACATTTGCGTATGTCGTTAATTCGCCCATGAAAGTTGTTGAAAAAGTTGGCGATGTTATTGCCGAGTTCGGAATGAAACTCGAAAATGAAGCAAAAAAGGCAGCACGACCTGCCAATGCACCGACCGGAGGAACCGGTAAGGGGCCAACGGTAAAGCCGAAAAATAATTCGACAAAACGGACGCCAAACAACAGGGCGACGAAAGAATAAAATGTGAAAGAAACCAGCCTCGAAAAGAGAGTTTCGGCTACGCTTAAGGAAAAGGCACAGTATTCGGTGGCCTTTGGCATGGTCGCCGTTATGCTCTACGTTGTCGGGTTTCCGGTATTTATCCTGTTTTTCTTCGGTATTCTCGCGTTTTTTATTTGGAAAGCATTTTCTTTTGAGTCTCGAAATGAAACGCGAAAGATCTTTGAGTTTTACCTTTCCGCAAATGAAATTCTTCGCGACGATGATCGCCGTTGGTACGGTTTCGAGATTCAGGAAGCCATTGCTCGCGGCGAGGCAATTTTAAGGTCAATGAATTCGGCTCCTCCGCTGGTTCATTTCGGTCTCGGCTCGCTTTATCAAAAGATCGGTGATCACAGTTCGGCAGTTAAACACCTCGCTTACATCGTTGAAGAAACAGGTTCGGACGAATCAGCTATTGTCTATCCAACCAAGGATTTGCGCGAATATGTGCGAATCTTGCGCAAGATTGAGCGTACGCCTACCGAGGCACCTCTTACATCGGCAGCCATTCGGTCATTAGAACGCACCCGTAAAAATCGGGGCAAAGACTTACTGGAATTTAGCCGTATCAAAGCATCCGAATACGCCAATCATCTCTCAAACGGAAACGTCGAAACGGTCATAGAGGCTGAAAATACTGCGTATGAGCCTGACACACAATCACCGGATGGATCGACAAATACAAA
>JAYVER010000226.1:0-73539 GCA_043748725.1 Chloracidobacterium sp.
CAGCACATCCTTACTGGTTTCACATGTTTCGTCAAAGTAACGCCGCAGCCGCTGGAGCCAATCCAGCTTAAACTTAAATTTGTCGCTCCATAGCTCTGAGCCGTTTGGGATATATGTGTTGACAATGCGAATGCCATTAATAGTGGCGGCAATCATTCGTTTGGGCGACTCGTCATCATCGTCGAAGAAATTCTTCTGGACGTCTTCGATAGGGAATTTTGAAATGATCGCCACGCCGTTGTACGATTTTTGGCCGATAAACGCGGCATCATAGCCGGCTTCCTTTAGCGCCAAAACTGGAAATTTCTCATCGACCGTCTTCGTTTCCTGGATACAAACTACATCCATTACAGCCGCGGCGAGCCATGACAGAAGCTGGGGCATTCGGACATTGATCGAATTTACATTCCAGGTTGCGACTTTCATAAGTTAGTTTTTACCACAGAAGACGACGACGGCGAACCGTCTGCTTCAGGCGCTTCAGAAGCGCTGAAGCGCCTGAAGCAGGTGAAGCGCCCCGGAAGTACCCGACTTATTTCTGATTCGAATTTATCGGCTGTGAGTTGCGCTCCCAAAATACGCCGTCGTCGTAGCCCTGGATCGACGTTGTTTTTTCCGCCATTTCTACCCTCTTTTGTGCAAGCAGGCAATAATTCTCATCCGATTCGATCGCTAAAAAGTCGCGGCCAAGCTTTTTCGCGACAACGGCGGTTGTGCAGCTGCCCGCAAACGGATCGAGGATCAGATCGCCCGCGTTTGTGCTGGCGAGAATGATCTTGGCTAGGAGTTTTTCGGGTTTTTGAGTCGGGTGGTCGGTGTTTTCGGGCATCGACCAGAACGGGACGCTGATGTCGGTCCAGATATTTGACGGGTGCGTGTCGCGAAAGTTGCCGTCCGCACTCGCTTTCCAGTCTTTTGGCACTCCGTTTTCCTTGTACGGTGCAAGCACCTTACGTCGCAGTTTTACCGCGTCTAGATTGAATGTGAATTCGTCCGATGCGGTAAAAAACCAAATGTCCTCAGCAGCATTTTTCCAATTTGCCTTTGCGCCGCGGCCTTTTTCACGTTCCCACGTGATGCGGTTTTGCAGTTTGAAATATCTCGACCCGACCCGTTGTATCGCGGCTGACGAGCGCCAATCGCCGCAGATGTAAACAGATGCTGTGGTTTTTAGCAGCGGCACGCTGAGTTTCAGCCACGAATCTAGCCATTCTTCGTAGGCTTCCGATGAGCGTTGCGTGAATTTTTCTGTTCCGAAATCTTTCGTCAAATTATACGGCGGGTCGGCGAAGAGCAGGTCAAAACGACTCGAAGGCAAGCACCCGAGGACGTCAAAAGCATCGCCGCAGATGATCGCGTTTCGTACGGTAGTGAGATCGCGGGTGTCCGCGGCGTGAACAAGCTGTTTTCTCAAGATCGCGACCTCACTTTCTGCGATTTCGATTGTTCGGTTTCGCGGTGCACGCTCTTTAGCCTTTTTTGACACAGTGGACATTGGAATTATGATGAAAACTGTAACACAGCGACCGAAGTTTAAAAACATGAGGCCGTAGAACCATCATTCCGTACCGTGCTTGACCCTAAAATCGCGCGCGTGATACTCTTATATCTTTTGAGAATCGGGCGGATTTCCCCCTGTTATACCGTCATATTGGACACTTGAGATTATGCATTTGCTGGCCTTTGCCGAGACAGTTCAGCTTTTCCCGGACGGCACACTTTTTCTTCATATTGGGATCATTCTTTTGATGATCTGGGTCTTGAACCGTACGTTGTATCGTCCGATCAACCGCGTCCTCGAATCGCGCGAAAAGAATAAGGGCGGCCATTCGGCCGAGGCCGCGGGCATCCTGGGCGATGTCGGCGAAAAAGAATCGCGTTATACACGGGAATTGCTCGACGCTCGCTCTAAAGGTTACGAACTCATAGAAAAAGAACAGAAAAAGGCCGCCGCCGCTCGTGAGCAAAAGATCGGCGAGGTTAAGGCCGAGGTCGCCGGCCAATTTGACGCCGGCAAAGCCGATCTCGAAAAACAAGCGGCCGAGGCTCGTGCCGCTATCGGCGCGGAGGCCGAAAAGATCGCAGAAAGAATTGCGGCAAGTATTTTGAAGGCTTAGTTTGGAGTTCCAACTTTAGTTGGCTTTACGCAGTTGAGAGAACCACCCCGTCAGCCGAAACGGCTGCCACCCCTCCTTTGTAAGGAGGGGGAGCTTTAGGAGGCCTGCTGAAGCAGGAACTCAAAACGATTGCAATATGTTTGCGTTTATTACTAATTTTCTATTTCTATTCGCCGAGGGCGGTGAAAGCGGATTTACACGTTTTTACAACGACTATCTGAATATTCCCGGCTTTGAGGCTTGGAAATTTTTTAATCTAGCGATCTTCATCGCGGGTATGGTCTATTTGTTGAAAAAGCCTCTGAGCGATGCCTTCAAGGCAAAACGTGAAGAGATCCGCTCCGAGCTTATCAAGGCCGAAGAAGAAAAACAGGCCGCACTTGCCAAGCTGACCGCCATCGAAGCCCGGCTTTCACAGCTCGAATCGGAAAAAGACAATATCCTGCAAAAGGCCAGGGACGAAGCCGCGTTTGAGAAAAAGCGTCTCGCCGAGAGTACAAAGATCGAGATCGAGCGGCTCAGGCAGCAAACCGAAGCCGAGCTTGCCCGGCTCAGCAATCAATCTCGTGCCGAGTTGCGTCGGCTTTCGGCTGAAAAGAGCATCAATTTGGCCGAAGAAAAGCTGCGAGCGCAGATAGATGGCCCGATTGATGCACGACTCATTAAAGGCAGTATTAACGAGATCGGAGGGCTGAACTAATATGAGCAGAGAAACGATCGCCCGCCGATATTCCGGCGCCCTTGCCGATGTTGTTTTGGCAACGGGCGAGACCGAAACTGTTAAAGCTGAATTGGCAGGCTGGACAGAAATATTTTTTAACAGCACCGAGCTGCAGACTGTTTTCAGCAATCCGGCGATCACGCATATTAATAAAGAGAAAGTGCTCGGCGAGCTGATCGCAAGGGTCAAACCATCGAAAGCGACTGCAAATTTCCTTCGTGTTTTGCTGCGCAACGGCCGTTTGACCGAGATCGGCGAGATCAACGAACGATTTGACGCGGTGCTGCAGGAACGCAGCGGCGTGGTTTCGGCCGAGATCACGTCCGCCCGCGAGCTGCCCGATGACGAACGGACGGAATTTAAGACAAATCTTGAAAGATTGACCGGCAAAAAGGTCAACATAAATTATGCAATTAATAAAGACATTATCGGCGGCGTCGTCACGCGTATCGGCTCGACCGTTTACGACGGCTCCGTGAAAACGAAATTAGAGAACCTGAGAGAACAACTGGTAAACGGATAACGGATAACGGAAAACGGAAAATGAAAAGCCAAAAATTTTCCACTTTCCACTTTCAGTTTTCCACTTAAATGTATGGAATCAATTAAAGCCAACGAGATCAACGAGATCATTCGGGCACAGATCGAGAATTTTGACGCGAGCATGACGGTTGCCGAGGTCGGCACGGTCATCAAGGTCGGCGACGGCATTGCCGAGATTTACGGCCTCGAAAAGGTCATGGCCGGCGAGCTTTTGGAATTTACGCACGGCGTTCGCGGCCTGGCGCTCAACCTTGAGGAAGACAAGGTCGGCTGCGTGCTTTTCGGCGATTTTCAGACGATCAAAGAGGGCGACGAAGCCAAGCGTACAAAACGCATCATGAGCGTACCGGTCGGCGATGCGATGATTGGCCGCGTTGTCGACGCTCTCGGTAACCCGATCGACGAGGCGGGCGAGATCATAACCGACACCTACTTTCCGATCGAGCGTATCGCTCCCGGAATTATCGACCGCCAACCGGTGAAAGAGCCTCTGCAAACCGGTTTGAAAGCGATTGATGCAATGGTGCCGATCGGCCGCGGACAGCGTGAGCTTATCATCGGCGACCGCCAGACGGGTAAAACCGCCGTCGCGATCGACACGATCATCAACCAGAAAGGCAAAGACGTTATCTGTATTTACGTCGCCATCGGGCAAAAGCAATCGACGGTTGCTCAGGTTCGCCAAAAGCTCGAAGAGTTTGGGGCGATGGCTTATACGATCATCGTTTCGGCGACGGCGTCCGATCCGGCGGCGATGCAATTTTTGGCTCCGTACGCTGGCTGCGCGATGGGCGAATATTTCCGCGACAACGGTCGCCATGCCCTGACGATCTACGACGATCTTTCGAAGCAGGCCGCTGCGTACCGCGAAATTTCATTACTGCTACGCCGTCCGCCGGGTCGCGAGGCGTATCCGGGCGACGTTTTTTATCTCCACTCACGCCTGCTCGAACGCGCGGCCAAGATGTCCGATGCGCGGGGCGGCGGTTCGTTGACCAGCTTGCCGATCATCGAGACGCAGGCCGGCGATATATCTGCGTATATTCCGACCAACGTGATCTCGATCACCGACGGACAGATCTTCCTCGAGAGCGATCTATTCAACTCCGGCGTCCGTCCCGCAATCAACGTGGGTAACTCGGTGTCGCGAGTCGGCGGCTCGGCACAGATCAAGGCAATGAAGCAGGTTGCCGGTACACTGCGTATTGATCTCGCGCAATATCGCGAACTCGCGGCGTTTGCTCAGTTCGGTTCCGATCTCGACAAATCGACCCAGTCGCAGCTAGAACGCGGAAAACGTCTCACCGAGATTCTCAAACAACCGCAGTACCGCCCGATGGACGTCGTTGAACAGGTGCTTATCATCTGGACGGTAACCAATGGTTTGGCCGACGATATCGAGGTCGAGGATCTTAAACGCTTCGAAGCTGAACTAACAAAATTTGCCGAGGAAGCTCACCCGGGCGTGTTAAATACGCTTCGCGACAAAAAATCGATCGACGACGATCTGAAAGCCGCGATGAAAGAAGCGGTCGAGGATTTCAAGGCGACTCGTTGGGAGACGGCGGGAGCCGCAGCGGCTTAATAATTATGAATGATGAATGATGAGTCTAAAGAAATTCATCATTCATCATTCACCATTTACAAATATGGCAAGTTTGTTAGACATGCGCCGACGGATCAAGTCGGTCAAAAATACACAGCAGATCACCAAGGCGATGAAAATGGTCGCGGCGGCTAAGCTAAAACGCTCGCAGGATCGCGTGACGGCGTCGCGGCCCTATGCGGCCAAAATGTCAGAGGTGCTTAGCGGTTTGGGAGCCAAAGTTGCCGATGAGATCTCGCATCCGCTGCTCGACGAGCGGGGCGACCAAAAATATCTGATCGTCCTCATCAGCGGCGACAAGGGTCTCGCCGGTGCATTTAACGCAAACGTCATCAAGGCGACACAGATTTTTCTCAAAGAGAACGCAGACAAATCGATATCGATGGTCGCGGTCGGTCGTAAGGGACGCGATTTTTTCAAACGGCGAGAGATCGAGCTGATCGATGAGCACATTGGGCTTACCGGCGGGCTAGTCAATTACGTTGATGCGGTCGCAATTGCACAAAAGCTGATCGCCACATTTACCGAGGATACGTCGATTGACAAGGTTTTTGTTGTTTTCACTGAGTTTAAGACGGTTTTGACACAAAAACCGGTCGTTCAGCAATTGATGCCGATCCCGCGAAACGTTGCCGACGAAACCGGTGAATCAGGAGCAAGCGCCGAGTATATCTATGAGCAGCCCGCCGCCGAGATATTTGGCAAACTGCTGCCAAAACAGGTTGAAACACAGATCTATCGCGGAATGATCGAATCGGTCGCGTCTTTCTTCGGCTCGCAGATGACAGCGATGGACTCGGCTTCTAAAAACGCGGGCGAGCTGATCGACACGCTTACGCTTAATATGAACCGCATCCGCCAGGCCGCGATCACCAAAGAGATCATCGAGGTCGTCAGCGGAGCCGCTGCCGCCTAGAAATTAAATTTATTCGAAACGAGCTGCCCAGGCGGAAGTCATCCTCGCCGGGGCATCTCATTTTTTTCTCGCCTTCATTTGTTGTTTAAAAAGTAATTGGGGTGTAGAATACACTCGTTCTTTTCACTACGGCGAACGCGGTTAAATTGCCGGGCGAATCTTTAGTTTTACCATCAAAAATTTGGAGGATTTTATGGCGATATTGAGCATTTTGGGCTTACTTTTGTTATTTGTTGGCTGGATTTGGTTAATGGTAGTGGCTTACAAAGCCGCGGGTGCATTGTGGGCGGTTCTGATCTTCTTTTTCTCGCTGCTTGCGGGCTTGATCTTTTGCATTATGAAGAAAGAAGGCTGGATGCAATGGGGAATTATGCTCGTCGGCTGGCTGCTGATTATTTTTGGCGGCGGCATGGCGGCGATGACTGCGGGCAGATAGTAGTTTTATTCGCAACCTGTGCAGGAAACCAGTTTAGAAAAATGGCGCGGAGCGGTCACAGCTTACGCGCCTCTTATTTTTTGGATCGGCGTGATCTTTTTTCTCTCGAGCGATCAGGGCTCGATGGCGGAAACGTCCCGATTTGTCGGCCCGATCCTAAAATTCCTGTTTCCAAACATTTCCGAGGAAACGCTTGCTGTTTGTCACGCCTTTATTCGCAAAACCGCACACTTTACCGAATACGCGCTACTTGCATTCTTTGCCGTCCGCGCACTGGCAAGGTCGTCCGTAGCCAGTCTCCGCAATTTGAGATATTTGCTGCCGCTAATATTGGTGGCCCTGGTCGCATCGATGGACGAATTCAATCAGAGTTTTGAAAGCTCCCGAACCGGGTCGGGCTGGGACGTTTTGCTGGATGTTTCGGGCGGCGCGGCGATGATGACTATACTTTGGCTGATCGAACGACCAGTATTGCAGAAGCCCGCACTTCAGTAAGGGCGTAACACGCAACTTATCGATTAGGCCCTTGCTAATGTGCGGGCCTCTGCATAATTACTTCCATTTCCCGCAACTTTGTGTCATATTTTATCGTTAAGAGTATGGACAAGGAGATTTGAAAATGAGCATTTTTGACAAAGTAAAAGACGCGGCGATGCACCAGTTTATTGAGGTCATCGAGTGGCTGGACGATTCGAAAGATACGCTGGTTTACCGCTATCCGGTCGAGGGACAGGAGATCAAGAACGGGGCGCAGCTTATTGTTCGTGAATCGCAGGCGGCGGTTTTTGTGTTTGAGGGTCAGGTGGCGGACGTTTTCACACCCGGCAAATATGAGATCGACGGCGGTAATACGCCTATCCTGTCGAAGATCGGCGCATGGAAATACGGCTTTAACTCGCCATTCAAATCCGAGGTCTATTTTGTTAATACAAAACAGTTTACGGATATGAAATGGGGAACGTCGAACCCGATAATGCTCCGCGACGCCGATTTTGGCATCGTCCAACTGCGTGCCTTTGGCGCCTACAGCCTGAGGGTCGCCGATCCGGCCGAATTTATCAAAGAGATCGCCGGGACAAATGCTCAATTTCAAACCGAGGACATTGACGTCCAATTGAAACGCGCGATCGTCACCGAATTTTCGGATGCTCTCGGCGAATTGAAAATACCGGCCCTCGATCTCGCAGCCCAATATAAGGAGCTTGGCGAGCAGATCCGCGGCAAGATCAACGAGGAATTTAAAGGTTACGGACTCGAGGTTACGAAATTTTACATCGAGAACGTAAGCGTTCCCGAGGAGGTTCAGGCCGCCATCAACAAGCGTGCATCGATGGGGGCGCTCGGCGACGCTCAGAAATACTTGCAGTTTCAGGCTGCCGACGCCCTGCGTGACGCCGCACAGAATGAAGGCGGAGGTGCGGGTCTCGGTGCTGGTTTAGGAGCCGGTTTTGCTGTCGGCGGCCAGATGGCTAATGTTTTCGGCCAACAGGCTAGTGGAGGAACGGGCGGAGGACAAGCTCAGGCATCTACGGTTCCCTGTCCGACCTGCGGCAAACCAAACGCCGCGGGTGTGAAATTCTGCGCTGATTGCGGCGGCAAGATGGAGATCGCTCAGGTTCCGTGCATCAAATGCGGCGCCACTCTCCGCGAAGGTGCTAAATTCTGCTCCGAGTGCGGTGCAACGCAGGAAAAGGCAAAATGTACCAACTGCCAATTCGAGCTCGCGACCGGTGCAAAATTCTGCCCCGAATGCGGGACGAAAACCGAGGCGGTTTAAGTAAAAAGGCAAAAGTAAAGGCAAAAGGGCGAGGTTCGATATACCTTGCCCTTTCGTATTGCGTCTTTGCGGCTTGGCGTCAGCAGCGTTAATATCTTTTTAACGCTTAGGAGATATTTATTATGGCTATTAGCCCTGAACTGTTGGAGATTCTGCGTTGTCCGCAATGTAAGTCGAAACTTGAGATCGACGAGGCCCAGACTCGTCTGAAATGCGTAAACCGCGAATGCTGTTTGGTATATCCGATCCGCGATGAGATTCCCGTAATGCTCGTCGAGGAAGCTACCATGGAGAAATAGATGCGACGCGGAGACACGGCGAACCGGGGACGGCGGGAGCAAGAACCTGATCTCACCGCGTCACCGCGTCACCGCGTCACCGCGTCCGCCATCAACTGGTCTCGGGTGCGTCGCGTGCTTGTCGTCAAGCTTCGTTCGATCGGTGACACAGTTCTTGCCACGCCCTCGCTCATTGCTCTCAGGCGATTTCTGCCGGACGCCCAAATCGATATACTTCTCGAAGACTGGGTAGCTCCGGTTTTGGATGGCTTTAATACGGTTGATAATGTCATCTCTGTCGGCAATAGTAGCGGCGACCGCCTAAAAATTGCGTGGGAATTGCACCGCCGTAAATACGATGTCGCGGTCAATCTGCACGGCGGCACAACGGCAACATTTTTTGTCCGGGCAAGCGGAGCGAGACACCGCGTCGGCTACGCCGATTACCAATACTCATTTCTCTACAATCACTTGCTGACGTCGGCTTCCGATTTTTGGCATCAGGAAAAAACACATTCGGCGGAGCAGCAACTTGCGCTTTTTGGTTTTGTCGGCATTCCGGTCGAAGACCGGCCAAAAAGCCGTCTCTTTGTAACGGAACAGCCGAAACAATCTGTTGACGCCAGACTCTCATCCCTCATCCCTCATCCCTCATCCCTCGCCTTGCTTCATCCCACAACCGCGTTCTTTACAAAGCAGTGGCCAACAGAAAACTTTGCCCGAACAGCCGAATACCTGGCCGAAAAGGGCATTAAAAGCGTTGCCGTCGCCTCGCAAAGCGAAAGCAGAATATTGGACGAACTAAAACATCATTCAAACGTGCTGATCCGCACATTCGATGATCTGACGCTGCCGGAGATCACAGCCCTCGCATCCAAAGCCCAACTTTTTGTCGGTAACGACTCCGGCATTGCCCACATTGCAGCGGCCGTTCAAACGCCATCGGTGGTTATTTTTGGCTCATCAAACCGAGCACATTGGCGGCCATGGACGGACGCGCCAAATGAGATCGTCTATGAGGAGTTACCCTGCCAACCATGTCCCGGCTATACCTGCGAAGTGTTTGGTGAACCGAATTGTATATTGAGCGTAAAGCCCGAAGCCGTTTTTGCCGCCATAGACCGCGTACTCAAGTCAGAACCGTGAGTGGTAACGACCGGGTTCTTTATTCCTTCGCCTTTATCCTTTCGAGGCTTCCGCTTTCCCGATCGTTATCGTTCCATTGAGTTCCAGCTTCATCACACCGTCGCGGTCGATATCCACCTCGTTAAAGAGCACCGTCCGTCGGATGTTTATTCCAAAATGTCTGCAGAACGGGTTGGCATTGATCACGCGGTTATAATACTTGTCCTTTTGCTTTACCGGAAAGGCGTTCGCCCTCCTTACATCCTCGGGCATTAGCCCGATCACCCTGCGGTCCTCGTCATAGCAGTTTCACTGCCGCCGGCATTCCCAACGCATCATACGCCGTCCGATTGAGCAGCATCACCCCGCGGTTATTCAAAGTCACCCTCGGCTTATCCCGATCTGTCCGGTTCGGCCCTCCCTGAAACTCTGTCCATTGCTCGATCATATTTCCTCTCCTTTGCAGCTGAAACAATATATCACGGATGCAACATAACAGCAAGCGCAGGTCAGAACCGGAGTAAGAATTAGTTGTCCACAGAGGTTTTTGTTTAGGCTCCCCCGCCTCCCGGGATACACCTTGAATCGACGTAACCACCCTTTATTTGTTCCCACAATAAATCAGGTTCAGGGCAGACGAAGATAATAATTGGCGTATCTGAAATCACTTGAGGCATTTCACAAAAAGGCTCGCTCCATTTTTCGTAGAAATCATTAAATACTGCAACACTGGTAATACCAATGAAGAAAGTCAAAAATGCCGTTCTAAGTCTGGAGCATCTCATGTCTAAAAGATGCAGTGAGAAGCAGATAGAGATGCTTTAATCCAATGCCCTACGCGATGAGCAAACTGATCCGTCGGCCGAGGCCGTCTTCAAAGATGCGGTAGAGCGTTGAAAGCTGGATGTCGCATTTACCGTTTTCGAGCCGTGAGATGTAGCTTTTTTTGGTTCCAACCTTGTCTGCGAGCTGTTGCTGCGTCATCTTAGCTTCACGCCGAGCATCCTTGAGAGTTTCGCTGATGACGAAATACTGTGCCCTTTCTTCAAATTCGTCACGTTTTTTCTCACCGATCTTGCCGTATTGAATATCCAATATCTCGTCAAAGTTTTTTGCGTTTCTTATTGCTTCGTTCTTTTTCATTTTGTTTACCTTTTGAAGCGAAATACTCATCTTTGAGTTTTTCCGCAAGTTCAATCTCCTGTTTCGGTGTCCTTTGGGTTTTCTTTTGAAATCCGTTAAACAGCACTACCAAATTGCCCCTGTCAAAACAGCAGAAGATTCGATAGATGTTGGGGCCTGATTCGATCCTGATCTCGTATAGTCCATCCGAACCTTCGATGTGCTTCAGAAACTTTTCCTAAACCTTGTCGACCGTCTCGATTACGCGAAATACATAACCTATTTTCTCCCTGACATTGTCATTAACTATCAGGTAAAACTCCTGAAAATATTGTCCGTGAAAAATGATCCGTCTCTCGCGTTTCACCGATTGATGATAACTTTAAAGTGAACAAATGGCAAGATTTTAATCGAGCCTAGTCCGACGGAGCGTCTTGTCGGAACCCGAAGCGGTGGCGAGGGGCATTTAAAGCCCCCGGTCGCTACCGCTCCAGGTTCTGACCTTTGGCATCTCGATGCAGCGGACGCGAGTTTTTGTTTTTGAGGTAATTTGCCGCCGTTGCGGTGATCGAATCGGGTGAAACAAAAAATTCGGGTGACGAGGTTAGCACCAGTCGAGGCGAGTATCTTAGTGAGGCCAGCGTAGCTTATTGAGGCGAGTCGGCAGCGAGATCTTACAAAAAATCTACTTTCCAAGTGGTATTTTTGGTGTTTCCAAATGCCAAAAAAGGATTTCCAAACGGCGTTTTTATGTTTCCAAACGGCCTCAAGCAGCGTTTCGGCATGTAAATGCCTGAGCCTCAATCGGTTAGTCGCTATTTTTGTCGTAAATCAGGTAGTAAACGGCGCTCCTGGATCGTAATTTCATTGAAATATTTTCTCGGATTGCCGCACATCGAGCAGGAACAATGGGCCTTCGAATGAGCAATTATCCCGATTCGGCGCGGGTCGCAGAATTCCGAAAGAATCACGTATTTTGCGACTCTCCGTTTTATTCGATTTTCGTTGTGTCGTCTAAACGCTCTTGATCTCACGGTTTCACCATCCTTTTGTTGACAGTATACGCCTAAACACTTAGTATTTATAGTTTCGACTCTAATAGCCGAAGTGTGCCTGTATGTTCGAATCGTTATCCGATAAACTCAAGAAAACGCTGAAAAATCTGCGTGGCCAGGGGAAATTGACCGCTGAGCACGTTGATGTTGCTCTTCGCGAGATACGGATGGCGCTGCTTGAGGCGGATGTTAACTACAAAGTCGCTAAAGATTTTGTCGAATCGGTCCGAGTCAAGGCTGAGGGCGAAGAGGTCTGGAACGGGCTGAAACCGCACGAACAGGTCGTTAAGATCGTCTATGACGAACTTGCCGAGTTAATGGGCGGCACGTCGTCGCGGCTCGTTTTTACCAAGCAAACGCCGAACGTCGTGATGATCGTCGGTTTACAGGGTTCGGGTAAGACGACTTCGACGGGCAAGATCTCGCGTTGGCTCGCAGATAATCAGGAGCGGAAACCATTGTTGGTTTCGGTTGACGTTTATCGGCCGGCAGCGCGCGAACAGTTAAAGGTTGTCGCAAATGCCGTCAACATTGCGGTTTACGAGGCGAAAGAGTCAAACGACCCGATGACGATCGTCCGTGGTGCGGTCAAGCACGCGGTCGAATTTGGCTTTGACACGCTGATGATCGACACGGCCGGGCGTCTCCATATCGACGACGATCTAATGGTCGAGCTCGAGCAGATCAAGGCCGAGACAAAGCCTGTCGAGGTTTTGTTTGTCGCCGACGCGATGACCGGGCAAGATGCGGTTCGCTCGGCTGAAGTTTTTCACGAGCGTGTCGGCATCACCGGCGTTGTCCTTACCAAAATGGACGGCGATGCACGCGGCGGTGCGGCGTTGTCGATCAAGCAGGTCATTGGCCAGCCGGTCAAGTTTGTCGGCGTCGGCGAAAAATACGACGCCATCGAGCCTTTTTATCCCGATCGTATCGCCCAGCGAATTCTCGGAATGGGCGATGTCCTGAGCCTGATCGAGGAAGTTCAAGGCAAAATCAGCGAGGACGAAGCCCAGGCGCAATTGCTGAAAATGACGCGTAACCAGTTTACGCTTGAGGATTTTCGTAATCAGCTTGGCCAGTTCAAAAAACTCGGCTCAATGTCCAAATTGATGAAGATGCTGCCCGAGCAGATGACCGGCGGCATGCAGATCACGGACGAGCAATCGGCCGTCGTGGACCATCAGATGAAACGCACCGAGGCGATCATCGATTCGATGACGCGGCTCGAACGCAACGAATATAAGGTTATCGACGCCAGCCGCAAAACGCGTATCGCCGGCGGTTCGGGCTCGACGATAGCTGAGGTCAATCAACTGCTTCGCCAATACGAGCAGATGCGCAAAATGATGGCGCAGATGAATCGCGGCGGCATGTTTGGCGGCATGGCCAGGAAAATGGCCGGTGGATTGGCAGGCGGCCTCGGCAATATGTTAGGCGGCGGCAACGGAATTGGCGGTCTCGGCGGAATGCTTGGCAGCGGCGCGGATATGGACGACGACGATTCAAACGGATCGGCGACACGAAACATTAGGAAGAAGAAGCGACATAAGAAAAAGAGATGACCTTACCGCAAGGATTGGGAGTTCAATAATATTAAAATGAACTCTATTTAGAGGTATTCAAATGAATAGCGATTTAGAAAAAGTAAAAGAGTCGTTGACTGATATATCTCGTCAGATCGACGAAAGTGATATTGGACTTCTTCGTGCTCGTAGGGAATGGGGTGGTGCGGATGTGGCAATCACCACACGTTTGAAAGAAAGCGTGTCGTCGGGGGTTTTTTATCCTGAACAACGCACTATCGTAACGCCGTTTTCGAGAGAGGTGAGCTGGTTATTTGAGCGTCTCCGGGATGTGTTTTCGGGAATGATTGACGGCACTTCGAAAATCGAATTTTATGGACGTTTAGAAATCGCTGCCCGTAATTATCAGCAGCATGTTAATGGCGGCGAGAACGCGAAAGACCTTTTACGCGCCGTACTCTACGAGTCAGTAATAATACTTGAAGAGATGGAAGAAGGGACTTTTGAATATCTTTCAATCTCCACAGGCAACACGATTTTGGCTGATTTGGTAACTGAGGCGGAAAAGAGTGGTTATATCGGTGTAGAAGCAACGGAGGAATTTTTTAAGAAGATGGAGGCGGCACATCGTGAATCTTGAGTTGACGAACGATGCCCGTTTTTTTTAGAAAACCTTCCCGCAAAACAATATAAACAAGTCGCCGGCAAGATTTTTGAATTGTTGCGAAATGCGTACCCGCAGGACGCCAAACACCTAACGGGTTACAAAGGATATCGACGGATAACGTCAGGCGAATTTCGAATCGTTTATTCGGTTGTCGGAGAGACAATACGGATAGCTTTAGTTGGAAAACGGAACGACGACGAGATTTACAGGATATTAGAAAGAAAGAGATTGTAGATAAGATGTTTGGAACGGAGAAATTATGTTAGCAATCAGTTTAATGAGAATGGGCGCGAAGGGTAAACCTTTTTATCGCCTTGTGGTTAAGGAAAAAAGGTCGAAGCGAGATGGTAAGTACCTTGAAAACGTGGGTACATACGACCCGATGGCGAGCCCGGCGGATGTGAAATTAAATCACGAGCGTATCCAATACTGGATCGGCGTCGGCGCAAAGCCGACCGAGACCGTTGCGAGCCTGATCAAGCACAACCCGGTCCAGACCGAGGAAGAGAAAGCAGCAGCGCTGCAGACGAGAGCGGAAGCGAAAGCTCAGGCTGAAAATGCAAAGGCTGAGGCCAAAAAAGCTGAGGCCGAAAAGCGTGAGACTGAGCGTGTTGCCGCCGAGCAGATGGCCGCTGAAAAGGCTGCCGCTGACGCAGCGGAGGCCGCTCCGGTTGAAGCTGAAGCCGTTGACACGACTGTGGAGCCGGTCGAAGCAGAGGCTTCCGCTCCGGAAACCGCCGAAGCAGAACCGATCGCTGAAACGACTGAAGCAGCCCCCGAAGCTGAATCTGCGGAAGCGTAAATTTCGGGCTCTGCGTTAGGAAAAGATGAGAGAAGCGGTAGAAAGGATAGTCAAATCGCTGGTCGGCGAGCCTGATTTGGTTGAGGTGACCGAAAATTCGGATGGCAAAAACGTCCGTATCGAGATACGCGTCGCCGAGCATGATATGGGCCGCGTGATCGGCCGCGAAGGCCGCACGGTTAAGGCGATCCGCAGCATTCTGTTCGCCGCCGGGCAAAAGCATGGGCGCAGGTTTCATCTCGAGCTGGTCGAAGACTGAGTTCAGAGTGCGCGATTTATCGCGTAATTTATTTGAAAGAGACGCGATAAATCACGCACTCTGAACATTAATGGAAGAGCTTGTTGCCATCGCCAGGATCGTAAAGCCGCGCGGGCTGCGTGGTGAGTTGTTCGCCGAGCTATTGACGGATTTTCCTAAGCGTTTTGAGGATTTGGAAACGGTAACTGCGGTTATGCCGGATGAGAGCCGCTTTGAGTTGAAAATTGAAGAGCATTGGTTTCAAAGCGGCCGAATAGTTTTGAAATTTGCAGGTTATGACTCGATAGAGTTAGGCGAAACGCTACGAAACGCGGAAATATGTATCCCGCAATCTGCAGCTGTTGAGCTTGACGCGGACGAGTATTTCGACTGGGAATTGGTCGGCTGCAAGGTCGAAACCATCGAGGGGAAAACTGTCGGCACGGTTCGGGAACTAATGCGGACGGGCGGAACGGAGATTTTGGTAATTGACGGCCAAGAGAAAGAAACTTTAATACCATTTGCCGCCGCGATCTGCCCCAAAGTGGATATTGAGAACAAGCTGATCCAGATTGATCCACCTAAAGGACTGTTAGACTTTTAGATTTTGGATTTTGGATTTCGGATTTTGGATTAAAAGAATCGAAAATCCAAAATCGGCAATCCAAAATGCGAATAGATGTCTTAACAATTTTCCCGGAGTATTTCAGCGAGATCTTTGAATTTGGGATTATCCGCCGGGCAAAACTCGCTAGCGTAGTCGAGATCAACATTCACGACATTCGCAAATATGCGACCGATAAGCACAAAATGGTCGATGACCGGCCATTTGGTGGTGGCGACGGGATGGTTTTGAAGCCCGAACCCTTATTCGCCGCAATTGAAAATTTAATAGGCACAAGCGAACGCGACGCATACCCGACAGGCACGCGGGTCGTTATGCTCACGCCGCAGGGAAAGCCTTTGAAACAGGCGGTTGCGGGAGAGTTGTCCCGTGAGACAAAGCATCTCGTCCTGATATGCGGCCGCTACGAGGGCGTTGACGAACGTGTCAACGAAGCTTTGGTCACCGACGAGATCTCGATCGGCGATTATGTGCTTTCAGGCGGTGAACCCGCAGCGGTGGTCGTTGTAGATGCACTCGTCAGGCTTTTGCCGGGCGCATTGGGCAGCGATACGTCGGCTGATAACGATTCTTTTTCCGACGGCCTGCTCGACTGTCCGCATTACACGCGACCGGCCGAATTTAGAGGGATGAAAGTCCCGGGAGTTTTATTGAACGGCAATCATGCCGAGATTGAAAAATGGCGTAAAATGAAGGGGCTCGAAAAAACGAGAGCCTCGCGCGGAGATTTATTAACAGGAGAAAATGGTGATATGTGAGCGGCAAATTTGAGCCGTTGACCTCTGGCCGAAATAAAATGAACAGACTAGACAGTGTTGAGAATACACAAATAAAAGAGAATATTCCGGCCTTTCAGCCGGGCGACACGCTCCGCGTACACGTCCGCATTAAGGAAGGCAACAAGGAACGCCTACAGGCGTTCGAAGGCATCTGCATCGCCCGCAAACATGGCGGCGTGCGTGAGACGGTGACCGTCCGCAAGGTCAGCTTTGGCGTCGGCGTCGAGCGTATCTTCCCATTGCACGCGACGGTGATCGACCACATCGACGTGCTTCGCCGCGGTAAGGTCCGCCGTGCGAAGCTTTATTATCTACGCGATCTCCGTGGCAAGGCCGCCCGTATCAAGGAACGAGATACACGGGCCAAGAAAAAGCAGGCAAGCTAAGCTAAAGACAAGGGAGACGCGGAGAATGAGGGACGCGGAGAAGATCGATTCGTTTCAGCGAAACGCATCGGATCTCCGCGTTTCTTTGTTTCCGGATATGATGATCACGGCGATCGGTCTGGATTTTGAGGAGCAGGCCCGTGCCGCCGGATTCCGATTCATCGCCGGTTTGGACGAGGTCGGCCGCGGGTGCCTTGCCGGACCGGTTGTAGCCGGGGCCTGTATACTCGATATCTCGCGGCCATTGCCGAAAGGATTGAACGATTCAAAAAAACTCACTGCGATCAAGCGTGAAGAGATCGCCGAAGAGCTAAAAGAGTTTGCCCTAGCGTACTCGGTCGGCCAGATCGAGGCCGATGAGATTGACCGGATCAATATCCTCGAAGCAACAAAAAAGGCGATGCTGGCGGCGATAGACAGCCTTGCATTCGCTGCCGATTTTCTCCTCATCGACGCGCTTCAATTAAAACAATCGCCGCTCCCGCAAAAGGCGATCATCAAAGGCGATTCGATCTCAGCGTCGATTGCCGCCGCCTCGATAATCGCAAAAACATACCGTGATAATTTAATGGTGGAATATGACCGCGAGTATCCCGAATACGGCTTCGCGGGCCACAAAGGCTACGGTGCGGCGACGCATTTCGAAGCGATTCGAAAATATGGCGCTTGTCCGCTGCACCGGAAAACCTTTCGCGGAGTTGTGTAATCCAAGTCACGTAACAAGGAGAAAATTAATGGCAGATGAAGAAACGGAAGGCACCGGTTCGGCCGGGACTGCATATTCGGGACCACGAGCATTTGAAACTATTGTTCACGGCGGGTTGGCGATCGGCGTGTTGGATTTTCTTGACGCGAGCATCTTTTTCCCGCTTTATTACGGGATAACATTTCAGAGCGTCTGGTGGGGGCCCGCGTCAGGCTTGCTGGGTCGAGAAGCGGCGAGGGCAGGCGGGTGGAATACGGCGTTGCTCGGCATACTATTGCACTTTGTTGTGGCATTTTGCATCGCAACGGTTTATTTCCTAGTTAGCCGATACTTAGCCGCAGTGAATCGGCCAGTGATATTCGGTTTGATCTACGGCATTGTCGCTAATCTCGTGATGCAGAATGTCGTTATACCTTTGTCGGCCATCGGCCCACGCACGACGGTGGAGCCATTCGGCTCGGTGCTCAACAGTTTCATCGGCCATGCGTTGCTTGTTGGGCTTCCGGTCGCGTTGATCGCAAACTGGTCGGCTAGGAAAAATGCGAGAACGGCTAGCGCCTAAAATACGATCCACTCAGTCGGCTCTTTGTGATGCGAGATCGAGATTTTTGTCTCGGCTTTGAATAGCGGAGCACGCATTTGGATAGCTGTTTCGGCCATTAGGCGGGCTAAGTGCGGCTCGTTTGCTCGTTGCGAGAGATGGGCAAGTACGATGTAGCGGGCTGAACCGTCAAATTCGTTTTGGAGCCAATCGGAAAGGTCTTCGTTTGAGAGATGGCCGGTACGGGACATTATCCGCTGCTTTAGTTCCCAAGTGTAAACGGAGCACGCACGGAGCATATCGCGGCTGTGATTTGATTCGACAACGATCGCGTCACATCCCTTCAGTTTTCCCTTGATAAGGTCGCTGATGTGGCCAAAGTCCATTAATGTTGCGACCTTGACGCCATCTTTTTTCGCGACAAAACCAAAATTATCCGCCGCATCGTGCGGCACGCTGAATGGCTCGAAATCGATATCGCCGATCCGAAATTCGCGGCTTGATTCGATCTCGATGGTTTTGTCTTTTAAGGCCGCCCGCCGTTTTGACGATTCGCTGTCGCCGTTTTGGCCGCCGGCACGCGTGTCGTAAAAGGCGTCTTCGGTGGGTCGCGACAAATAAACCGGACAATCAACCGCTCCCATCAACACGCGAAGGCCGCCGACGTGGTCGCTGTGCTCGTGCGTTATCAATACGCCATCGAGTCGATCGCAACCGACCTCGGCGAGACGGCGCAATATCTCACGAGCGCTCATTCCCGCATCAACGAGAACGTTGGTTTTCTCGCTGGAGATGAGCACGGCGTTGCCAGTCGAACCGCTGCCTAGAACAGTAAATCTCATCTATCTCCCTGGTACTTATCGCGAAGACCTTTGGCCATGACGCGGGTAATGAGCGCGTTCGGCACAAAGTTAACAATTCGAGAAACGAGGTCGTTTGTAAATCCTGAAACGACGCGTGTACGTCCGCTTTTGACGGCACTTAAGGCGGTTTCGACCACATCTTCGGCGGTTTGCTGGCCCTTGACCTGAATTATACGCTCCATATTCGCGGCGGCCTGAAAATTTGTTTTCGTCGAGCCGGGACATAAGGCAAGAACTTTGATGCCGTACGACTGGACCTCGGCGGCAAGAGCTTCGGAGAATGAATTCACAAACGCCTTGGTCGCGGCATAGGTCGTCATAAACGGTATCGGTTGAAAGCCTGCGGCAGATGAAACATTGATGATCTGGCCACCGCGGCGTTCACGCATTCCCTGTAAATACCGATGTGTCAGAGCTACAAGAGAGCGAATATTCAGGTCGATCATCCCCAATTCGTGATCGAGATCCAACCGTGAAAAATCACCGTATGACCCAAAACCGGCGTTGTTGATAAGCCAATCGACCTCGAAACCGTGTTTCTCAGTTTCCTCAAACAGCCGTGTATCGGCGTCCGCTTCGGTCAGATCAAGCCCCACATAATGGGCCATGACCTCGTGCTTGAGCATCAGCTCGTCGCAAAGCTCGTGAAGCTTATTCTCGTTTCGCGCGACAAGCACAAGATTATGCTTCTCACCCGCCAGACGCCGGGCAAACGCTTCGCCAATGCCGCATGATGCACCCGTGATGAGGGTTACTTTCATAACTCTTCGTCAGACTTTTTGAACGAGAAATATATGGACAAAACGCTCGATATAAGTATAGTGGATGTCCCAACCAAACGGATAATCCCGGCGACCGTCTTGGTTGAGCCGAGCAGCCCGAGGTGGTCGAGCATATAATTCCAATCGTGAAAACTGCCTTCGGCGCCCGTAAATCCGCTTGTCAAAACGAGCTGCATGACGACTGCATCCGCCGCGTAAACCCATACATTCAGGGTGCTCTGACCGACCCACAGCAAAACGATCGCGGCAGAATAAAACTGGCGCTGCCAGGCAAAATATCCGACAAATACAGCCGGAAATATCACCTGAAATAACGATCCGCCGGCGATCATCATAAATTCGCCAAACGGCCGAAACAGCAGATGCCCCGTTTCATGAATAGGCAGATCGACATTATCAAGAAAGCTGCCCTGCATCGGATCGTACGCGATCCAGAGGAAATAAATGCTCAGTAGGATGGCAAAAATGAGTTTTGGAATGTTTGGTTTCATTCGATCACCATAATTCGGATTTCACGTCGCCAAAGGCGACGAACAATAAAGCCCAGGGTGAATTGAGCGAAGCGAATGGAACCCTGGGATAATGTTTGAATATGACATCGTCGCCGAAGGTGACGAACAAGTCCTTGTTGCTCCCTTTCAGGGAGCGATTCCAATACCGTCTCATACCTGGGCTTTCGCTTCGCTTCACCCCAGGCTTTACTGTTTGTCGCCGTTGGCGATAAGGAATTCATCGCGCGCGACCGCATAAAAAACGCACTCAACGCCATAATGCTCCTCAGTTTTTTGATAGGTCATCCCGCATTTTTCCATTATTTTCCAAGAGCCTATGTTTTCTGGGTAGGCAACCGCAACGATCCGCTCGAGGCCGCATGTTTCAAAGCCGTAAGTCAGCCACGCCATAGCACATTCATAGCCGTAACCCTGCCGCCAGAACCTTTCGGATAAATTGTAACCGACCTCGATCTCGCCGGTGTCCTCGAGCGGCTGCAACCCGCTCGTACCTATCAACTCGCAGGTTTTTTTAAGCGCCATCGCGCAGTTTCCAAAACCGAACTTATCGTAGCAGTCAATATAAAATTTAAGCCTGACGGCGAGAGCTTCCGGGTTGTGCATCTTGGTCCCACCGAGATAGCGGTTAACGGGCTCGGGAACACGCATCTCGATCAGCCACGGCAAATCGTCGGGCGTGAGTTTCCGGAAAATTAGTCTTTCGGATTCGAGCATAAATCAGGTCAGAACCGGGAGCGGTAGCGACTGGGTTTTTTTCAAGGCGAAAGCCGCGAAATTGTCCATTCGCCGCCAATCAGATCATAACAAATACGGTCGTGCAGGCGATTACGCCGGCCCTGCCAGAATTCAAAACGGTCTGGTTTCAGGCGAAACCCACCCCAAAATGGAGGTAAAGGAACGTTGCCGTCCGAGTATTTTCCCCGAAGCTCCTCGACCCGTTTTTCCAGATCATCCCGCGATTCGATCGTGCGGCTTTGCTTTGACGCCGAAGCGCCGATGCGGCTTTCGAAGGGCCGCGAGCGAAAATACTGTGCAGATTCTTCGCGTGAGGTGCGTGCGACGGCGCCGCGTATGTTTAGCTGCCGCTCAAGTTCCGGCCAGAAAAAATGTATAGCAGCATTAGGATTTGCAGCAAGTTCCCGCCCTTTTTGGCTCTCGTAATTTGTAAAAAAAACAAAACCGCTCGCGTCAAAACCCTTTAGCAAAACCACTCGCGAAGAGGGCCGGTTTTCTATGCCGACTGTCGACAAAGTCATTGCCGTCGGTTCGATCAGCTCAGCCTTGAGAGCATCGTTCATCCAGCGGTCAAATTGCGCGAAAGGGTCAGCCGAAACGCTGTCTTCGGAAAGCTCGCTGTGCGAATAGTCGCGCCGTATGTCTGCCAGGTGTTTGTTATCCATGCGGTTAGATTATGTGAACGAGCAAACCGTCTTTCAGCTTTGGCTCAAACCACGTCGATTTTGGCGGCATGATCTCGCCCATGTCCGAGACGGCGAATAGATCGTCCATCGTTGTCGCGAACATCGAGAACGCGACCTTTGCCTCGCCCTCATTGACCATTCGTTCCAGCTCCACCGTTCCACGCGCCCCGCCGACAAAGGCGATGCGCGGGTCGGTCCGCACGTCTTTGATGCCTAAAACAGGTTCGAGAATGAAATGCTGAAGGATACTTACATCCAAACTCTCGATCGGGTCCGGCTTGCGGTTATACTGCACATTAAACCTCAGTTTCCGCCACAATCCGTCCACGTACAGGCACATTTCACCCGGATTTTGTGGCACAGTTTCGAGGGTTTCGTCGCTCAAAATAAAGTTTTCCCTAATTTTATCGAAAAAAACCTCTTCGGTCAGACCGTTGAGATCCTTGACAACGCGATTATACGGCAAAATTCGTAGGTCTTCGGCGGGAAACATTCCGGCTACTACGTAATTATATTCTTCCTTGCCGGTGTGTTCGGGATTGGCCGCCGCCCTGGTGTCGCGTGCCAACTTAGCGCTTTCCGCGCGGTGATGGCCGTCCGCGATATAGATCGCGGGCAAATCACCAAACGCCGCGACCCACGGTTCAGTATCGGTGATGCGCCACACCTTTTGCCTAACGCATTCCGGGCAGTCAAAGTCATATATTGGCTCTTCCTCTATCGCGTCGGCGATCAGTTCCTCGATCGTGTCCGTGTTGCGAAACGCCAGAAATATAAGCCCCGTCTGAGCTTCGACGGCGAGCATATGACCGGTTCGGTCGGCAACCTTATCCGGCCTCACCTTTTCATGTTTTTTTATAAGGCCCGCGTCATAATCGTCGATCGAGCAGCAAGCAACGAGTCCAGTCTGGGTATGGTCGGCGGCGGCGAGCTGATAGACGTAAACAGCCGGCTCAACATCCTGTATCAAAATGCCGTCTCTGATAAACTGCTCCAGATTTTGCCGCGCTCGCTCAAAAACAAGTGTCGCCTCCGTGTGTGTCCCTTCCGGAAATTCGGCCTCTGAACGCGTTACACGCAAAAAGCTGTCCGGGTTATGCGCAATGGTCGATCTCACCTCCGAGTCGTAGGGCACGTCGTAAGGCACGCACGATACGTGCTTCGCCTTATCCGGCGCGGGCAGCAAAGCTCTGAACGGTTTTATAATTGCCAATTTTTTGCTCCTGAGACAGCTATTGCGGTGTAGGCGAACTGTCGCCCGTCTCACCAAACGCTCGATTTTGTTGATCCTGGATATCCTTCATCATCTTGTCGGCATAGCCCTGTTTGTCTATCTTCCACACACCGTCCTCGCGGACAAACGGCACGGTTTCCCACGCCAGACGGGAATTTTTTACCAACAGGGTCGCCTTGTCGCCATCGATCTTTTCGTCGCGGTACTCGACCGATTTTTGACCTTCGCTGAATAATGTTTCGCGTTTAATAATATCGTCAACCGTCACACCCTGTGCCTTTGCCTCTTTCTCGTGCATCTTGATCGTTGCGTTCGAGAGCAGCAGCTTCATCGTCGTATAGTCTTTCTGCTTGAGAGCTTTGGTGTATGTCTTAAAAGTTTGAAGCGGCGTCGAAGGCTCGCTCGCGGCGCAGGCTGCGATAAGCGAAATAAGTGAAAATATCAGAATTCTTGACCAAATACGCATTTTACGGATACCTTTAATAGTTACTCAAAACCTTAAGTATAGCGTAAAAACAAGGAGCCAAAAACGAATGGAACGCAAAATTCTCGATAGCTGCGAATTAGCCGACGCGGTCAAAGCCCTCGACGGTTGGTCGGCTGAGGCCAAGATATTAAAAAAACGATTCACTTTCGCAAACTTTGCCGAAAGTCTCGAATTTGTTAACCGTGTCGGCGCGCTTGCCGAGGCAGCAGACCACCACCCCGACATCACATTTGGCTGGGGCTATGCTGAACTCGCCCTAAAGACCCACGACCGCGGCGGAATAACGGATGTGGATATTGCTCTAGCTGGTAAGATCGATAAATTGCGCTAACTGTGACTCGATACCAAGCCGGAGTGTTTTAGGGTCTCTATTGGCAAATATAGGTGATTTTTATCATCGTTTAGCGGCACGAAAGCATATTTCAGATAAAATTGTCGGGCACTCTCAGTAAGGGCATAAAGTTCGACGGCGTAAATCCCAAGTTGTCCCGAAAGCTCGACTATTCGTTCCAAAGCGTCGATCAGCAGGAGCTCTCCCAAACGTTGGCCTTGCATTATTTTGTCAACCCCCAGCCTTCCGATATGAACGGTCGGAACTGGGTATCGAGGCAGCTTTTTCGGAATAATTTCAAACGATATGCTTCCGGATGACAAAGTGTAATATCCGCAAACATTTGTTTGTTCGGGCAAAACTGCGACAAAGGTTTTTCCTAAACCTATATCCATGTTTTGTCTCGCATACTGCTTGAGAAACTGATTCAGCGAGTATTCGCCGCAGTCAAAGGCTTCACGCTTATGCCTTTTTTCGAGCGGTTCGATGCGAAAATCGAGTTTCATTTAATTACGCGTTTACGATACTCCTTAACGGCGGCAAGCAGTGCCTCATTTGGTTCGGGTGGATTTTCCAGCATATCTAGAAAAATATCGCGGTCACGATCGGACAGGATGCGATTGTGATGCTTTTCCAAAACCTCATCGGCGGTATTGGCAAGAGCATTTATCGCAAAATCCGTGACTGTCAAACCAGACACAATAGCGGCCTTTTCGATCCGCTCCTTTATGTCAGCCGGAAGCCGGAAATTAAACCGGGCAACTCCGTTTAATGTATTTTCGGCAACACTCATAATTCACCTCAAATCGGATCATAACACGAATTAGTGGCAAATTGCCACCGCAAGATTAACGACTGTATCTAATCTTTGCTTACCGTCCATGTTTCCGTTAAAATCGACCATTTAGTTATACAGTCTAATTTTCACAGAGGATATTAAGAAAAAGTTATGTCGAATGTACCTATTACGGTCGCCCATGGCGACGGCATCGGGCCGGAGATCATGGAGGCGACGCTGCATATTTTGAAGGCTGCCGGAGCGCGGATCGATATCGAGACGATTGAGATCGGCGAAAAGGTCTATTTATCGGGTAATTCCGCCGGGATCGCACCCGAATCATGGGACTGCCTCAGGCGGACGAAAGTCTTCCTCAAGGCACCGATCACGACTCCTCAAGGTGGCGGTTTCAAGTCGCTGAATGTTACCGTCCGCAAGACGCTCGGAATGTATGCAAATATCCGCCCGTGCGTATCGTATCACCCGTTTGTTGAGACGAAACACCCGGTGATGGATCTCGTCATCGTCCGCGAAAACGAAGAAGATACTTACGCCGGCATCGAATATCGCCAAACCGATATGGTCGAGCAGTGCCTTAAGATCATTACGCGTCCCGGCTCGGAAAAGATCGTCCGATACGCCTTTGAATACGCAACCCTAAACAATCGCAAAAAGATCACCTGCTTTATAAAAGACAACATCATGAAGCAGACTGACGGCCTGTTTCACCGTGTTTTTGATGAGATCGCGGCTGAATATCCGGCGATCGAGGCTGACCATTGGATCGTTGATATTGGGGCGGCCAAGATGGCCGACACTCCAGAGAATTTTGATGTGATCGTGATGCCAAACCTATATGGTGACATCCTGTCGGACGTTGCGGCACAGATCGCCGGTTCGGTCGGGTTGGCCGGTTCGGCAAATATAGGCGAAAATATTTCGATGTTCGAGGCGATACACGGTTCGGCTCCGCGTCGTGCCGGACAAAACCTCGCCAATCCGTCTGGGCTGTTTTTGGGGGCGATCATGATGCTCGTGCATATCAATCAGCCCGACGTGGCGGAGCTCGCTCATAACGCATGGCTGCGGGCCATTGAGGACGGCGTCCACACTTACGATATTTTTAAGGAAGGCGTTTCCAAAGAAAAGGTCGGCACTAAGGAATTTGCCCAGGCCGTAGTCGATCGCATCGGACAAAAGCCTGAGACGCTCAAAGCGGTCAAGTATAAAAACGTCGAAGAGATCGCGGCCGCTGACAGAAAGCCGATCTATTCGATCCGCGAACCGCAAAAGAAAGACCTCGTCGGCGTAGATGTGTTTATCAATTGGTGGAACGGTAATTTTTACGGTGCCGGCAACGTGATCGGCGCCGAGATCGAAAAGCTCAGTTGCGAAGGCCTAAAGCTCATAATGGTTTCAAATCGCGGAACAAAAGTTTACCCGAAAGGAAATGCCGATACTTTCTGTGTTGATCACTGGCGATGCCGCTTTATTGCCGAAAACCAGGGCGAAACTATCTCGCATCAGCAGGTGATCGATCTGCTCGGCAGATTTGATGCTGCCGGATTCGATTTCATCAAAACAGAGCATCTCTATAATTTTGATGGCCAGCCCGGTTATTCGCTCGGACAGGGTCAATAAGTAATTATTGTGTTTGGCGAAAGAAAACTTGTGATCGCTACAAAACACGAAAAGGAACGCGTGATCGCGCCCATACTCGAGTCAGAGTTGGGCGTGATCTGCTTTGTACCCGACAATTTTGACTCCGATGCTTTCGGAACGTTTTCGGGCGAAGTTGAGCGAAAATTGGATCCAGTAGAAACAGCGAAAAGAAAATGCCGTCTCGCGATGGAGTTGAACAGCTGCGATTTGGGCGTTGCAAGCGAAGGCTCGTTTGGCCCGCACCCGTCAAACTTTTTTGCTAGTGCCGACGACGAAATCTTGGTCTTTATCGATACCGCGAATGATTTGGAAATTATTGCAAGAGAATTGACCTTTGAGACAAACTTTGACGGTAGGGCGGTCGCCAATATGAGTGAGTTACTGGAATTTGCCGAAGCTGCAAAGTTCCCATCGCACGGTTTGATCTTGCGCCCTGCGAAAGGCGTCAACGAACAGATAATTAAGAGCATCATTGATCGGGCGGAATTAGAAGCAGGCTATACCAAGCTGTTCGAAACCTACGGCTCGGCATATGTCGAAACGGATATGAGGGCAATGTTTAACCCGACGCGACTGAAAGTGATCGGTGATGCGGCTGTAAAATTGGCGGCTAGGGTTAAGTCATTGTGCCCGAAATGTGCCACGCATGGGTTTGGAGTAGTTGAAATGCGGCCGGGCCTGCGTTGCAGTATGTGCGGTGCCCCAACAGACTCAGCTTTGAGCCTCGTCTCTCGGTGTAAACGGTGTGGCTTTGAAGCGGACGAAATGTATCCGAACGGAAACACGCTCGAAGACCCGAGATTCTGCGGCATCTGCAATCCGTAGGTGGGCAGTGTTTTTAGACATATATTGCTCAGTCCGAGCTGAAAAATAATTAGTTTCAAAATCGAGATAACGGTCTGCAACGGCGTCCGCAAGAAATTTGCCAACTGGTAGAGATAAAGCGAAGGATGAAGTTTCGGCTTCATCTTTTTTAATTTTACAGGCCGATAATTGTGATACCTTATTTCCAACCTGTTTCGCGCAACCGTGAATTTCGCAATTGATTAAAAATAACCCGTTATGAATAAAACAGAAACCGTAAATCTGATTAAAGGAACTTTCGAGCCGGAGGACGCTAAAGAACTTCTTCTCCAATTATTAAATAGCAAAATAGACTTTCATAGTCGGAGAAACTGGAGTTCCCAAGAACGATTTGGAAAACCAGATTTGGTTTCCAAACAAAAACTGGAATATCTCGAGGAAGCCCGAAAAAATATACAGACGTTTCTGACAGAGGCGATTAATCAAAAAAAATCCGTAACTATAAATTCATTAATAGAATTGAAAATCGAAGAATGAGATTACAGTAAACCGCGCGAAAAGAAGTACGCTGGCAAATGAACCGATGTCACTCACAAACGGATAATCTCGCTGTTCGAACGCCTCTACAACGGAGGCCTCGATGTAATCAAGACCGAAAACCTCTACAACTTCGACAACGTTAAGGGCTACTCTACGTAAGTCAGAACCGCCAGCATGAGTGGGCGGGTAATCTCAATAAGAAGGATGAAGTTTCGGCTTCGGTTTTTTACTAAAATGTAATATTTTAGTGTACACATCAAAAGTACTCATGTCTGTGAGTTATGTACAACTTACTTGGCGGCAATCGAAAACAATGAACTATCAAATAAGAAAATTAGAGGTTGTTACGGAAGACTCTTTTTAGCTTCTATCCATACGTTGACCGTTGTCAATAAAATTCGGTTGAACTCTTTGTTAGTTTTTTTTCGTGGGGGACTGGCGGATCGATGAGATAGGTTACGTAGATCGATGTCTTTGTCGCGAGGGTTCGGCGTCATCGCTGGTTTTGATCGCAACGGTTGCGATCGCCGCGAGAAGTAGAAAGAAAAATGCGTTTGACGGCGTCCGCAGCGGGAAATCGAAAAAGCTGTGGATAAGAATGCCGAAACAACCCGCCAAAGCTCCAATCGCCGCATTTCGCCTAAAGCTGCTGCCTACCGATGTTAATACGCCCAAGCCTTTCTTAAATAAAAGATAAATAAACGCTGCGATACATACGAACCCGACCAGACCCGCGTCGGCGAGCGTCTGCAGATAGTCGTTGTGAGCCTGCTCAACCCGCAGAAAGCCGTTCCATGTGTCGTATTTGGGAAACGCAACGCCGAATGCGTCGAAACCGGCCCCGAGGATCGGATGTTCGAGAAATATTTTGATCGCGATCGGCCAGTAATGGGCGCGGCCGCTTGAGATATCTGCGTCGGCATTGCTAACGCCGATCCCGCGAAAAAGTGACTCGTTGCCGCCGAGAAATAAAACAACGCCGAAGATAACGAGGATCAGGGTGATCCCCGCAACGGCGAGTACAACTTTTCTTTGACCGCCGCCCGACTCGTCTTTCAACCGGTTTTCACCCGAGCGTTCACGGGAGAAAAAATTTACCAGCAAAACAAATGCGAGCACCGACACAAAGCCGAGCAGCCCGCCACGCGAGCTCGTCAAAACGGTCGCGACGCCCATTATGATCACAGGGATGACAAGCAGCAGTTTTTTGTCCCGGCCGGTCGTTTTTCCGAACAGCAGGGCGAGCGCGAGGCCGGTCGTCATTTGCATAAACGCCGCGAAATGATGCTGGTTGACGAACGGTCCAAAAGGAATTGACTGCGGCGTTTTGCGGAGCCCATAGATGCCGTCTGGGTTGCCCAAACGCTGCAAGATCCCGACAAACGCCATCACCGCCCCAAAAATTATCACGAGCAAAACGACCTTTTTCAACCGCCGCTCATTGTTAATAAAAGTCAGGCAGGCCGCGAAAAAAACCAGGTATACGACGAGCCGGGTAACAAAGAATTGGGTCGCGTACGGGTCGAGCGACAGCGAGCGAGAAACGGGAACGCTCAACAGTTCGCCGGACACGCCGCCACCAAGCGGTAAAAGCTGAACGAGGCCGATCATCAAAAGGCCAATGACCGGGATCTGCAGCGAGCTCGGACTAAACAGCAATCCTTTGGCCTTCGACGATTCGGCGAGCCACAGCAAAACTATCACCGCCCAGAATATTGAAATAAATATCCACGTCGTATTATCAACGCCCCCGAAGAGAATCGTCGAAAAAACCGGCACGACACACAGCAAAAAAAAGATGGCGGCACTCACGCGCGAAGACACTTCGCCGGTTTCAACATTTTCAAGGCGGCTCGTCTGCTGCTGTGCTGTATCGGGCGTGTTATCCATTTTTTCTAAAGCCGGCTTATCGAAAGATCGTCAAACGAGAGCTTGCCATTGACCGAACATGTACCGGCGCAACCCTCACGGACGAAGCGGATAATAATAGCGTCGGTGACGGCCGGCACGGTAAATTTTGCTTTCATCGGCACCCAATCGACGACCGGCATCATTGGCGCAGTAGTCGTAATGGCCGTACCGGTTGAGGCGTCGGCGATCTCCCATTTGAATGCGGCAGTCGACTTGAGATCCGACTTGTAAAACACCTCAAACTCATACGAGGCACCCGGAACCACCGGCACGGTTTGCGAAACGGGGCGAAATGCGACCGTGTTAAATGTATTGAACGCCATTAAAAGGCTGTATTTTCCTGAATGCGGCTGCCCTTCGCTGAGGCCGATCTGCGGTTCGGCACCTTCGGCGATCTGCCATTCGAAAATGCCGGCGTTTCTGAGCTTAACGCCGTTCTCAAAACCGCCGTTGCTGATCTGTCCAAGTACCGTCTTTTCGCTGTCATCGGACAGAAGATCGCCGGTGACGCGTGACGCCAGTTGAAATTTTTTGGCCGTGATGAGTTGCTCGACGAGTTTTCCGCCGATCTGCTTGAATTTCGTTCTTTTATCATCCGCGGCGAGCTGCGACCATGCATCGAAAGCATCGTCGAACCTGTTTCCGGCGGCCAGAACACTCGCCAGTGCCGCATTTGCCTCCGCCGAATCGCCCAGGACGCTCCGCACCTGTCCTACATTGCCGTCGAATAACTGCAAAGCGATAGCCACCGCCGGGTTTGAATACTGCGGGTCCGACGCGGCAGCCTTTGCGATGAGTGCAAAGCCATGGTCGCTATTACCTTGTCTAATTAGCGAATTGCCATATGCCCATTGGACGGCTGAGTAATTTGGGGCAAGCTCCAATGCACGATGAAACGCGGCTCCGGCACTTGGCCGGTCGCCGCCGCTGTCGCGAGCTTTGCCCAACTCGAGCCAAAGAAGGTAATTATTCGGCGAAAGGGCGGTCGCGGTCTCATATTCGGTCAAGGATTTGGCAAGGTCGGCGTCGTCGAAGGTTTTTTCAAAAAGACGAGCCGCTATAAAATGGGTCTGCGGATCGTCCGGCGCCATTTCGACGAGCGACTCGACGACTATCTTTGACTCAGGACGTTCCGTGTCGAGAGCCGAGGCGACCACATTCGCAAAATTCCATTTAACAAAAAACCACGCGGAGGCGATGCACACAATAGCGACTGCCGCCAGATAGATATGCGTTATTCCACGATCGAATTTGAGTATCTTTACAGACAATATTTTAAGTCGTCGTTTTGCCCTAGATCAGATCGACCGGCTCGATCTTGATCTGGGCGCGTTTTAGCGTGACGTTTGATTCCCTACAGAACTCGCGAACGCTTTTGAGCTTATCGGGCGGCATATTGCGCACCGATACTAGAATTTCGGCAATATCTTTTTGACGGCAGATGTCGGCGAGCGAGCCGTTTCCGTCAAAAACCTTGAGGCCGTGAATAAGTTTATCCTTTTTCAACGGATCGTCGTCGATAAAACCGACCGCCGTGTAGTTCCACTCTGGATTATTGTTCAGTTCCCTTAAAACCATCTCGCCGCCGTCGCCGGCACCGTAAATAAGCACTTTTTGCCCGTCACCCGAAACCGGGAGAGGCAGTATTTGTCTGATCACGCGAAACGCCATGCGGCTCCCGACGACGGCTAACAGCAAAAGAATGCCGTCAAGAATGAACACCGTCCTTGAAAAGCCCTCGAACCGATATATGAGCAGAACCGCCATTACGCTCAGAATCGAGCCGAGCAGCACGCCTTTTGTAAACGTAATAAAGTCGCCGATACTCGTATATCGCCACAAACCGCGATACACGCCGACGGCCAGAAACGAGCCGATCTTGATCAGTATCAGCAGCGGCAGGGTCTTGAGGAAAAGATCCCAGTTCGTCGAGCTCTCGAACGAAGCAAACAGCAAAGCAAACGCCGAGTAATACGCAAGCGTCACCAGAAAAGCGTCGAGAAATACCTCGAAGATGCGGCGTTTGTGTGACACATTGACCAGAAACGCGAACACGGCATTTTCGGCAGCCGCCTGATCTTCATCCGTGCCTTCATAAACCTTGACTTTAGAAAGATAAACGCCAAGTATCACCAGCAAAAGCGTAAAAAACCCTATGAGCGCGAAGCTCTTATAGACGCCGATCTGGCCGACAGAAAGTGCGAGAGCACCGGCGATAATGGCAAAGGCGTAGAGCATCAAGACGGCGTTTCGTTCCGAGAGGCCGAGCGCAACGAGCCGGTGCGATGTATGGTCGAGGCCGCCCTGTGACGCTTTTCTGCCCCAAAGTTTTCGTAGAACCGTCACAAATGTCGTGTCGAAAATGGGAACGAAAAGCACTAGGACGGGAACAGCCAGAATGGCCACAATGCCGCGCGAGCGCCCGCCGACCTGATTTAGCAAGACCGAACCCGAAAGCAAAAATCCGACAAACATTGAGCCGCAGTCGCCCATAAAGATCGACGCCGGATTGAAATTAAAGACCAAAAATCCAAGCAACGCCCCGATCAATGCTGCGGATAAAAGCAGCTCGTTTGTCAGCCCGTTCGCGGCAAAATTGAGCGCCAGCGAAACGGACGCGATGGCTGAAATGCCGACCGCGAGACCGTCCATATTGTCGAGCAGGTTTATAGCGTTCGTAATGCCGATGACCCAAAACACGGTCAGCCAGATATCAATGATCTCGAAGCCGGTCAACGGCAGCTTGAGTCCTGAAAGCACAAGAATGCCGGCACCGATGAGCTGGCCGATCAGCTTTTGATAGGGCCGGATCGTTAAGATGTCGTCAAGTAGCCCGACCAAAAACAGGAATGCGCTGCCGCCAAACACGACCATTGAGCTGCGTGTCGGCGGCACAAGGAGAAAGTAGGCAACGGCCGTGGAAAGAAATATCGCGACACCGCCGAGCATCGCCGTCGGACGTTTATGCCAGCGGTCGGATTTCGGCTTGGCGACAAAACCGCGCCGCACAGCAAATGTCCTGACGGATAGCGTCAGGATTACCGACAAAATTGCGGCCACACTTCCGACAAAGATTGGGTTTGAGATCAAACCTTGCATAATTAAGAAAGAATGGAACACGGATGGCCACGGATCGAAACGGATTTACACGGATATGATTTTTTATTTTAATCCTCTGACCCGTGTTTATCCGTGCTTTTTCAGTGCAGATCCGTGTTCTATTTATTGTTAAGCGTTATTACAAGCCAATTATCGCAGAAAATCAACCGTCAAAGCTATTGTACATTTTTACGGTCAAAGGCTTTTATGCGATCGGAATACTGCACGAGCAGCATTTGATAGACCTCGGAAATATCGGCGACCATCTTTTCGGTGCGAAAATTTGGATCAACGTGCCGTCTGCCATTTTCGCCGAGTTTGCGTCTTAACTCGTCATCCTCAAGCAACTGCGCGACGCGCATTGCCAGTCCCTCGGAATCGAATGCCTTAACGAGATAACCCGTGTAGTCGTCGATCACCACCTCAGGCGCACCATCGATGTCGAACGATACGCAAGGCTTGCCCATCGCCAGCGACTGTGGCAGAACGCGTGCCAAACCCTCCCGCAAGGACGTGTGGACAACAACGTCCATCGCCGAGATCATCTCCGGTATGCGCTCGCGGTCGATGAGTCCGGCAAAAACAAAATTGTCGAGAATGCCATATTTCCCGGCTCTTTCCTGCAAATGTTCGAGCAGTATGCCGTCGCCGATGAGAAAAAACCGGACGTTTGGAACGCGTTTTACGATCTCGGGCGCGGCGTCCATCAGTTGGTCGTGTCCCTTGAGCGGAAAAAGCCGGGCGATCTTGCCAACGACCGGCGCATCGAGCGGAATGCCGAATTCCCGTTTTACCTCATCGGCGTCGAATTTTGCATTAAGAAACCAGTCGAGCTCCATACCGCTGTAAACGGTGCGAAACCGCGCGGGCTCGGCAATTCCGGCGGCGATCGCCTTTTGCGAGATGATGTCCGAGACGCTGATGTAAAAATCCGTGACCGGCGCGCAGATCTTCTTGGCGAGCCACCATGCGCGATTTACGATCCACGGCTGGTAATCATGAAAAACGAGGCTGTGGAGCGTGTGGACGATGATCGGCGCACCCGCGAGCCACGCCGCGAGGCGGCCGAGCACACCGGCCTTTGACGAATGCGTGTGGACAATATGGTAGCGTCCGGCCTTGATCAATCCGTAAAGTTTCCAGAACACCACGAGATCGGAGAACGGATTGATGCTGCGGCCCATTTCGGGCAGCACGATCAGATTTGTCGTCTCGCGGGCCTGAGAGAGCATCTCGCCCTCTTTGCCCTTGTCGATGCCGCTGACAAGCGTGACGTCGTACTCAGGCATCGCGTTGAGGCCAACGACCGAGAGCAGCGTATTCTCCTGCGCGCCGCCGACGATCATCCGCGTGATTATGTGGAGCACGCGGATCGTCCGACTTTGCGCCCTGTTTGTGGCGTCCTGCTGTATTGTCATACATCGGCAACGACAATGTAGTCGCGGTCGAGGTAAACGATCTCAAACGTTGTTACGCCGGCCTTCGCCATTATGTCGCGTACCCGAGCCTCCGTGTAAAGAAATAGCGGCGTGCCTTTTAGCCAAAACCGCACCCTTCTCAGCGGTATCCGCCATTCGAATTTTTTCGGGAAACTCATCACCATTCGGCCCTTTGTGAGTTTGCGCATGCTTGTAATAACGGAGACCGGATCCTCAATGTAATCAAAGAAGCCATTTCCCGTGCAGGCGTCAAATGGCCCGTCAGATTCGGCGATGACGTCCGGAAAACGCCCGACCCTGTACTCGCAAATTTCTGACAATCCTTGTTCAGCCGCGAGTTGATCGGCGATTTCGATCATGGCCGGAGCAAAATCGACCCCGATCACTTTTGCTGCACCGCCACGAGCGAATGCCAGACAAAACCGCCCCGATCCGCAGCCCACATCGAGTATCTTTTTGCCCGCAAAAGGCGCTAGTTTCTCGACATTCAGCTTAAGGCGTTTTTGGACAACACCGCGCCAGTAATTGTCGATGAATCGGGCGAAAACACCTTTCTTATCGTCATAGATCGCGTCGAACCGCTCGGCGTCATCGTGAAAATGATCGCGGATCTTTTCTTCGACGGTGTTGGAAACGTTGTCAGTCATAAAACAATCTTAACGCAGAGTACGCTGAGAACGAAGAGGAAGCCGAAGTAAATTCTCTGCGTACTCTGCGGCCTCTGCGTTTAAAATCCTGCTTAGACTATACCCAGAACTTCCTTCATCGGCGCCATTTTGAAATCGCGTATCAATTTCTTAAGCCGCCGCTCGGTCGCCCCGAGGTTGAAATAATGCGTCAGCGCGATCCGTCGCGGTACGTCGATCCGTGGGTGTCCGGGGTCGATCTCCCACGGGTGCAGATAAAACGTGACCGGCTGGCCGCCGCGATTCACCGAGCGTATCGCCTGTTTTGTAAGCTGATACGGGTAAATGCGAAAGTAAGCTCCGCCCGATATCGGCATCGTAAAACCCGGCAGTTTGAGCGTCGATATAGGAAACTCAATAAACTCATGTTTTTCCCGCTTTATTGTGTACGGAAAACGCGGTGCATCCGCGATGCCGTAACGGTAATTAAGCACCGGAAAGATGCTCGAGTCGTACTTAATGCCGAGCTCGCCCAAAATATCGAGCGCCCACAGCGAATCTTTTGTAATCGAAAAGAAAGGCGCTCGGTGGCCGAGCACCTTTTTCCCGGTCAGGTCTTCGAGGTAGTTGATCGCACGGGTCAATTCTTCCTTAAAAAGCTCGGGCGACTGTGTGTAGATCAGCGTATGCGAAAATCCGTGCGTGCCTATTTCGTGCCCTGCAGCCTCGATGCGTTTGACGATCTCCGGGTGCTTTTCCGCAACGTAACCGAGCATGAAAAACGTCGCCTTCGTCCCGCCGTCGTCGAGTATCTGGAGCAGCTTATCACCCGCCGCCTCGATCCGGTCCTCGAAGCGGTCCCATTCGGCATACGGAATTTCAAGCCCCTGATACCAATCTTCAAAGTCGATCGTCAGAGCGTTTGTAACCGGTGTATCAGTCATAAAATAAAATGGTGACCGGCAAACCGACCGCGCCCCGACTTTTACACCGGGCGGCGGCCGATCATACGATCGTGCGGGAAGATCGCTGCCGATCACCAAACCGTTTTCGATATTTTACCACCAATCAGAGAAACTTGCCGATCAAGTCATAGCTGTCAGCAGTAATATCCAGATACGGGACGCTCTCAATCATTTTTCTCTTTCAACAACAGTTCGTCGAGCGTCGAGAGAATAGGTGGAATCTCTTTGAACGAGCCACTCAACCCAGACATCAAATTAAATCGAAAAATATACCAAATAGCCGCAAAACCGTCTTTCATTCCTATCTTCTTGCCTTCATCGTATGTCCGGCCGTAATAACTTATCGGCACTTCGTAAACTGCGCAGCCTAATTTTGCCACTTTCGCCGTGACTTCGACTTCAAATCCGAAGCCTTTCGACGTGATCAGGAGATTTCTGATAATGTCGCCGCGAAACGCCTTATAACCCGTTTCGATGTCGGACATATTGAGGTTTGTGAACATATTGGATAAAAACGTCAACGCCTTATTGGCTAAATAGTGCGAGAAATACAGCACGCGGGCCGCCTTTTTGACCATAAAACGCGAGCCATAGACGACATCCGCCCGGTTTTCGACGATCGGCCCGATAACATCGGCGATCTCCCGTGGATCGTATTCGAGATCGGCGTCCTGGACTATTACAATATCGCCGATCGTCAACGCAAAGCCTGTTTTAAGGGCTTCCGTTTTTCCTAAATTCTTTTCTTGCCGCACATATCGAATCCGCGGATCGGACGCGGCGAGACTGTTGATAATATTCGGTGTTTCGTCGCCGGAGCAATCGTCCACGATTATCAGCTCAAGCAGGAACGGGATCGCCAAAACCTGCCCGACCACGGTTGAAATGGTCACCGCCTCGTTATAAGCCGGCATCACGACCGACAGGAAGGGCTTAATTGTCTCGATCTCTGTCGTCATTTTTTATAACCGACGGCCGTCCAAAATGATGTCGTGCTGAAAGTAATATCGCTGAGTCCTAACCGCTCCATCATCGCTTGAATTTCTTTTTTTGAGAACCGCTGTTCGAGACGCGTCCCAAACCGGTCTAGCGCGTCGTTGCGCATCACGTAAAAGCTGTTATTTCGATACTGCGACAGCGGAAAATGAGCAACATTCAGGCCTAACTTCTCCAAAACCAAAGCCGTTCTAGCGAGCGGAAAATAGATCAGAGCCGCCAGTATCTGGCTGATCGCGAACCGCAAAAAATTTGGCAGGCGGCAAACGATCTTGCGAATTGCGTTGCTTGTTTTCCAGATCAAGCGAAACCACACCGGGCGGTTATCAAAATTGTAATAAAGATAGACCATGAAAGGCGCTTTCGGCTTTAATTTGGCGACACACGCCCTCATTGCGGCCTCGGTGTCCGGAATGTGATGCAGCACACCGAGCGAATAACCGAAATCGCAGCTCGCATCGACAAGCGGAATATCTTCGGCTCCGGCGATCTTGAAATGACAATTATCCGCACCGCTTAAATTGCGTTTTGCGACAGCGAGCGCGTCCGGACTCGGATCAAACAGGTAAAGTTGACCGACGCGCGGCGCGACGAGTTTTGCCCAGCGTCCGCTGCCGCAGCCGAGGTCGAAACCGACGGCGTCAGGTTTAAGTTTTTCCCATGGAAAAATGTTGAAATAGTTGTCAAACATCCGCTGCAGCTCTTCGTGCGTGAGAGCAGACTGATCGAAGCGCGACCATTCGTCGCCGAAACCGGTCACAACCTTTGTGTCGATATTGGGCGTCATTGTTTGTCGATAAAGCGCTGAAACCAAAGTTCGAGCATGAGCAGCGTCCAAAGCTGAAACGCATGATCGCGCTTGGCCGACGTGTGTTCCTCGACATACTTTTCGATCATGCCGGGGCGGACGATACCGCGTTTCAACGATTTTTCCGACAGCAAAATGCTACGGACAAAATCCTGCATCTCGCCGCGAAACCATTTCCCAACCGGAACGCCAAAACCCATTTTCTTTCGATAAACAACCTCACGCGGCACAAGCCGCGCCGCAACCTTTTTGAGCAGAGATTTCGTCTCAAACTGTCTCATTTTCATGCTTTCCGGCAAGCTCGCGGCAAACTCGATCAGGTTGTGATCGAGAAACGGCGAACGCGCTTCGAGCGAGTTGGCCATCGAGGCGATATCGACCTTGACCAGCAGATCGTTTGGCAGATAGGTCATTTGGTCGGTAAGCAGCGTCGCATCGAGCGTGCCGGTGCCGTTCGCCTTGGCAAACCAATCGTCAAGAAAATGCGAGGCATTCTGCCCGTTGAGCGACGAGGCAAACTCCTCGGTGTAAAGATCGTGTTTCGCGTCGCGGTTGAACGTGGACATCCAACGAAAATACCGCTCGGTTCGCGGTAAATTAGCAGCCTGGAGAAAGCGTTTTGCATCGCGAAAACGGCTGCGTTTTAATTCGGATGTCGGCAACAGATTGACCGGAGCTTCGACAAATACTCGTCGCAACGCTTTCGGTACGCGGTGGTATGCTTCGGCGATACGCATAGCCGCATACCGTTCGTATCCCGCAAAACTCTCGTCACCGCCATCGCCGTTGAGAGCTACGGTCACGTGCTTGCGAGTTTCCCGGGAAACATAGTAAGTCGGGATCGCGGATGAATCGGCATACGGCTCACCGTAATGCTCGACCAGCGTCGGCAGTACGTCAAGAGCATTCGGGCGGACGATAAATTCGTGATATTCGGCGCCGACGTGTTCGGCGACGCGTTTTGCGTATTTCAGCTCGCTGAAATCCTCTTCTTCGAACCCGATCGAAAATGTTTTTACCGGTGACGTACTTTCCTGGGCCATCAGCGCCACGACCGTCGATGAATCGACACCGCCCGAAAGAAATGCACCCAACGGCACCTCGGAGATCATCCGCAGCCTTGTAGATTCGCGTAATATTCGCGTCGTTTCCTCGATCGCCTCTGCCTCGGTTATTTTTATTTTCTTTGAAAAATCCGGCTGCCAATAGCGTTTTGTCTCGATGCGGCCATCTTTCCATTTGAGCCAATGCCCCGGTTCGAGTTTTCGTATTTGCTTAAATGCGGTCTGCGGCGCCGGGACGCATAGATACGAAAAATAGCTGTCTATTGCCTGCATATCGACCTCGCGTGAAACGGACGGATGCTGAAGAAGAGCCTGAAACTCGGAGCCGAAGATGAGATCGCCGTTAGATTGGTGAGAGTAGAGAATAGGTTTTTTGCCGACCCGGTCGCGTGCCAGAAAGAGCGTTTTGTCTCGCTCGTCCCAGATCGCCAGGGCAAACATCCCGCGCAAATGCTGCAAGCAATCGACGCCGTATTCGTCATAGAGATGAATTACGGCCTCGGTGTCGGATTTTGTATAGAATTGATGGCCGCGTTTCTCCAGGTCTTCGCGCAAGGCCTGATAATTATAGATCTCGCCGTTGAAGACGATCCATTTTGACTTGTCAGCGTTGTGGATCGGCTGCTGGCCGCCGGCGACATCTATTATGGAAAGCCGGCGCATGGCAAGACCCGCGTTTTCACGGATGTAGAATCCGGCATCGTCCGGCCCGCGATGGGCGATGGCCTGATTCATCCGCTCCAAAACGGCGCGCTCTATCGCGGCATCGTTCGCGTTTATGTAACCTGTAATTCCACACATTCGATTAAATTACAACGCTCAGGCTCCGGCCCGAAGCCGATTATCGACTCTCCGTTGAGCCGCGGCCCGCAATAACTTCGTGTTTTCGCGCCGCTCCTGAAATATCGTCCAGCCTACGCCGACCAAAATAAATAAAAATACCTGTATCTGAGTTCGCTGGCGATATGCCGTGCCAACATTTCCGAGAAAGATCGAATAAGCGATCGTCAACATCAAGCTAAAGATCAATATCGGAAAAGCATTTCTTAGCCTTTTTTTGATGGCATAGATCAGGCCGGAAATTAGCAGCGGCATCATCGCCCACCATAAAAGCACCTCTGGAATAGTTATCGCCTGCCGCAAATTTGCCGCCTGCCACGGAAACGGTGCGAACATAAGATAGGAAAATCCGAGCGGCAGAGCTGAAATTGCGCCCTCAGTCGTCGAAACATCTACATCCTCACCGTATCCTGAATTTGCGGCCCTCGCCAGATCCGAGCGGCTGCTCTGAATGCGGTCTAGATTGCCAAAAACCTTTAACTCGACGCTCGCGTTTCGGCCAACTCCGAAATATATAGCCGAAAAACCGAGAAGGATGAGAACGAATGTTCGACGCAGAATCGACTTGTTTGTAGTGTTTACCCCGACTATAAAACTGCCGACGATTGCCACCAAAACCATATATAAAATATAAAATCGGAGCGACATGATGCCGAAAAGCGCAACTACCAATAGGCCGATCGCCACGTAATTTACCCTTTCCTGCAATTGCAAAACCATTGTCATGATCAGGACAAGCAAAAAGATGATCAATCCATCCTTAAGCAATTGACCGGACCAAATTACAAATGACGGAAAGATCGCGATGGCGATCGCCGAGAACTTAGCAACCTTGATATTGCTAAAGATCTTATTTGCACAGAAGTACACCATCGGTGCGGTCGCCGCCCCGATAACCGCACAGAACGACTGCGCGGCAAAAATATTTCGACCCAAGAGCGTATAAATAAATCCCGTCAGGTAATACATGCCCCATCCGGCACCGCTGCGGGGATCGATCTGATATGTGAGGCCATCTCCCATCTGGGCATGGCCCAGCCAGGTATCCATCAAAACCGCGCCGTAAATGTCGTAGGCCCTGGCGTCGCCGCCGAAGAATTCACGCAGATCGAATACGTGAATAAATATCCCGAATGCCATTCTCGCGGCCAAAGCGACAAGAAAGACTGTGGTGATAAATTCTTTCTCTTCGGTATATCTGCGGAAAATAATGATCGCGATCGCCGATAATATGGCTACAACCAAAACCGCTATCGCCCCGTCGGGAAACGGGACGGCGATGGATCCCATGGCGATCACAAGCACGCAGGCAAGCAGCAAGAACCTGTTTCCCATCAGGAATTGCCCTCCCGAAGCACGAGATTGTTTTCGAGCACGAGCGCGTCAAAATCTGCGTTTCCATACGTATTGATCGCATCCTGCGGCGTGCAGACGATCGGTTCCTGGACGTTGAAAGACGTGTTGAGCAGCATCGGAATGCCGGTGATCTTTTTGAATTCGTTTATCAGATTCCAGTATCGCGGATTAACCTCACGCCCGACCATCTGCGGCCGGGCAGTGCCGTCAACGTGAACAACGGCGGGAATTTTCGACTTGTATTCCGCGGCAACTTTGATAACCGTGATCATAAACGGGTCGTGATGCTCGACGCCGAAAACCTCGCGGGCGTCTTCCTCAAGCATCGACGGTGCAAGCGGTCGAAACCATTCGCGTAGCTTAACTTTGTGGTTCAAGATCTCGCGCATATCGGCACGACGCGGATCGGCGAGAAAGCTGCGTGCTCCGAGGGCCCGAGGGCCCAGTTCCATTCGACCGTTGAACCAGCCGATGATCGCGCCGTCGGCGATCATTTTTGCGAGTCGGGGCAAAAGCACTTCATCGGAAAGCGTTTCGTATTTCAGCCCCGCCGCATCCAGGGCGTCTTGGCATTCTTCATTTGAAAAACCAGGACCCCAAAAGGCGTGTTTCATCACAAATTTGCGGGGATGGCCGAGCGTCTGATGCCAAACATACATCGCCGCCCCGAGCGAGCAGCCCGCGTCACCGGCGGCCGGTTGGACATAGAAATTTTTGAACGGCGTTTCGTGAAATATTCGCCCGTTCATTACCGAGTTGAACGCGACGCCGCCGGCCATGCAGAGGTTTTCCTCGCCGGTCATTTCCTTTATCTTTTTGACCAGATAAATAGCCGTGTCTTCGAGCGCTTTCTGTGCCGAACACGCAATGTCCCAATGATGCTCGATCAATTCCTCGCCCTTTTTCCGGCTCGGCCCAAGCTCTCTAATGATCGCGTCGGGAAATTGATAATGTTTGGCTAGGTGATGATCGAGAACCTTGATATTGAACTTAAAATCGCCGCCGCCGTTGGTTGTCAGCACTTTTTCGCGAAAAAAATCGACGTATTTCGGCTTGCCGTATGCGGCCAGTCCCATCACCTTCCACTCGTCGCCGGTGAACATGTCAAAGCCGATATAGTTGGTCACCGCTGAGTAGAATTGCCCTAAGCTGTGCGGCAGTTTGATACGTTTTAGAACCTCGATCTTGTTGCATTCGCCCCGGCAAAAGAGCGTCGTCGTATCTTCGCCCGTGCCGTCCCATGTAAGGATCGCCGCTGAATCGAACGGAGATACAAAAAATGCCGACGCAGCGTGTGTTTGGTGATGCTCGAGATAATGAAATTTGAAATCACTCGCACCAAAATGCTCGCGAAGGCGTTTCGGATGCCTGAACATACCCAAATAGCTTTCGCTGACCTGCGCAAGTCCGCGGTCGGCACGCGCCTTGAACATATCCCTAGATATAAACGCCGCTCTCGCCGCCTGGACGGCTTTATGACGCAATATCCACGGCTTCCAGTAATGACCGACATGCTCAACGTCTTTTAGCGTGATACTGGCGTGATCGAGGCAAAACTGGATAGCTCGGTACGGGAAACCACTATGGTGCTTGACACGCGAAAAGCGCTCCTCTTCGACGGCCGCAATAAGCTCACCGTCCTTGATAAGCGCCGCCGCCGAATCACCTAATGTGGTCAAGCCAAGAATATACATATAAAACTAACAACTGATTATCGCAGATTTACACGGATTATTTTTATTAGGTCAGATCCGCAGCAATCGAGTTAGGTAAATTTATCCGCGCCAATCCGCGCCAATCCGTTGTTCAAATTCTTCCGCTGGCTTTCCTAACCGGTTGATTAAACGATGATGTTCGAAACTTTGTGCTCCGAAATTCAAAATCAGTGCGAGTTCCAGCCCGGTTGCTTTTAGATAGTTCAATGTCTGGGCTTTGTGAACATTTGTAATTCTTTCCGCAACCTTTAATTCGAGAATTAGCCGCTGCTCGACAAGAATATCTGCACAATAATCCCCGACAATTTCACCTTCGAATCTAACCTTGATAGGCACCTGCTGTTCGGCAAACATCCCCTCTCTCCGAAACAGAACCATCAACGAATTTTCATAAACCTTTTCCAAATACCCGTGACCAAGCGTTCGATGACCCTGCATTCCAAGTCCAATGACCTTATAAGTCAGGTCACCATATAGCAGTTCTTCGCTCATAAAATATTCAACAACGGATTAACGCAGATTGACACGGATTACTCTTTATTTTTGATTGAGAAATATCCGCCGTTTCAAACTCCCTATTTCACCAGACTTCGGCTGGCGAGTTCGGCGGTCGCGCTTTCGACGCGGTCTTCGGCGTTTTGGCCGCCCAGCCAGTCAAGAAGCTCAGCAAGTCCCGCTTCCAGCGAGACTTTCGACTCATAGCTGAGCAGTTTCCTTGCCTTAGAAATATCCGCGACACAATGGCGTATGTCGCCCTCGCGATAAAGGCCTACGATCTCCGGCTCAATGTCTTTGCCGAGACCGTTTGCCAGTAGTTGGGCGATCTGCTTAACCGATGTCGCTCTTCCCGTACCGATGTTCATCGCCTGATAATCGCCTCCGTCGGTACGAAGCGCGAGCAAATTCGCCTGCACGATATCGCTCACGTGAACGAAATCGCGCGACTGCTCGCCGTCCTCAAAAATCGTCGGAGCCTGGTCATTCAGCAGACGCGACGAAAATATCGCACACACTCCGGTGTACGGATTCGATAAAGCCTGACGCGTCCCGTAAACGTTAAAATAACGAAACGCGACCGTCGGGATCTTGTACGCACGGCCGACCGCGAGACAGTATTGTTCCTGATCCTGCTTGGTCACGGCGTAAACCGAGGTTGGAAACAGCGGCTTTTCTTCCGGGGTGCCGATCGCAGCCAGCAGGCCGCCGCATTTTTCACATTTGAATTCCCAATCGTGCGCGGCAAGCTGTTCATTAGATCTGAGAAACGGATAAACGACTATGTCGCATGTTTGACAGCGGTAAGCTCCCTCGCCGTAGATCGACATCGACGACGCAACAACCAGCTTGCGAAACTGCGCGGGCCGCTTGATCATTTCCTCAAGCAGGACCGCGGTACCGAGATCGTTTGCCTTTACATACCGGACGATCTCGTACATCGATTGCCCGACGCCGACCTCGGCGGCCTGGTGATAAACAACGTCAATGCCATCGAGCGCACGAGAGACGACTTCGGCGTCGCAAACATCGCCCCGAATAAATTCAGCTTGCTGGTTTAAATGCGCGGGAATGGTCGAGCCGTGAACCTGTTTGACCAGCGAATCAAGGATACGGACACGATGCCCTTTCGTCACCAAAGCATCAACTAAATGCGAGCCGATAAATCCGGCCCCGCCTGTTACTAAAATATTCAATTTTTCCATTCTAAATTCGCGTGGCTTTCTTCGCCGCCGAGCGAAAAACGTCTAAGACACGCGGTGCAACGACCTTTGCGGAGTATTCATTTTCGACCGTTTCGCGACCCGCGATACCGATCCTCCGCCTAAGAGCGGCGTTATGGATCATTAACTTTATCTTTTCGACCCATTCGTCCGTGCCCGCGGCCAAAAATCCGTTCACTCCGTCCGTAATGATTGTAGAATTTACACCGACCGGCGAGCAAATGGTCGGTATGCCGAGCGCCATATATTGCAGCGCTTTGAGGCCGCATTTGCCTCGGCTCCAATTCTCATCAGGCAGCGGCATCAGACCGATGTCGATCTTGGCAAGGTCGCCGAGCTCGGTGTCGGAGCGCCACCCGATCGCTTCCGTTTCGACGCCATTGATCTTGTACGCAGGCGTCCCGATGACCCGAAGAAGAAACTTTTCGGTTTTTGCGAGATCCTGCAAAACGTCGCGGATCGTGTCGAGATGTTGGATCGTGCTAAAGCTGCCGCTCCAACCGACCGTCACCGTTTCAGGCTCTCCCGAATCATCGCGGAGTTTGTATTTATCAGTATCGATAGTCGTCGGAATGATCGTGACATTTGGGTTGTTTGCCCGGGCATAATCCGCAAGATACTCGTTTCCGGCCATTATATGCGCCGAAAGCCGACAAATTTCAGCCGTTTTTCCCGGAAATTTCAGATAACTGAGGTAACCGTTTGACGGACTTTTATAGGAATGAAAAATTGCGTCGTCAAAATCGAAAACAACCGGTACGCCGGAGCGCGCCATTTTTCGCTCAAACCACGGCGGCCCTAGCAACGCGGCTTCGCGAAAGAGATAGATAAGATCAAAATCTTTGACTGCCGCCAGTTCGTCCCGTCGGCGCTGGAAATTTCGTGCCACCGCCCCGATCTTGGCCAAAACATTGCCGCTTTGGTGGAGCACCGCCCTAAGCTCGTCGGTCTCAAACGGGGCGTACGTTATCTCAACGCCCTGTCCGCGCACGATCGGCTCCCACTGTTCGATTCGAAACCGCTGCCCGGGTGAAGTGTCGTAAATGGAGGGAACTACGGCTAAAACTCGCATACTCGAAAGGTAGAGATATTAGCAACTAACTACCGGCTTTGCAAAAGCCTTTCGTATATCCGGCGGTAGCGCAACCCGCCAACCGTTTCGAGATCAAAACGGTGTTTGGCCGTCCGGCGGCATCGTTCGCCAATGTCGCCGAGGGCGGCAAGCTGCTCTATCGCGGCAAGATAACTTACCCGGTCAAAGCGGTCGATCAGGACGCCGACCGCTTCGTCCCGGATCAGGCTGTCAACATCGCCAACGCCCGAATTGGCAATTATCGGCAGACCGGCGGCTAAATATTCGGCGTTTTTCGTTGGCGACGACGCTTGTTTTGAATAACAGCGTTTGATAAACGAGATCGCGGCATCGGCGGCGTTAAGATAAGCCGGAATTTCGTCAGGAGTGACGCTTTTGACGAGATAATCGGCTTCCCCAAAGCCTTTTTCTCTGATCCTTGCTATGGCCAACTCGGGCTGCCGCTGGGTGAGAATGATTACAAAAATATTTGGGTCTGCTTCACGTGCCGCCGCAAAGAAATCAAACATCTCGTCAGTCAAATACCAGCCGCCAAACGAGCCGACATACGCTAAAACCCTGCGATTTCCCACTCCCAACCGCCGCCGCATTTCCGTGCGTGAATCTTCAGTCGCCTCATCAAATCGCGTCAGATCCACGCAGCACGGAATGACCTCAATAGGACGACCGTCCAATTTTGGATTTTGGATTTTGGATTTTGGATTTTCGGAATCCGCGTTCCCAAATAAAATATCTCTTGCTTTTTCCGTCAAAACAACAAATCCGTCGGCTTCTTTCAGCAGCCATTTCTCGACTCGTTTGGCAGCGCGGTAGAGCCAGCCGCCTTCCGGCCAGATGCCGGCGTCGGTGTATTCTTCTGGAAAAAAACCGCGAATATCGAATAACAGCTTTGGCTTACGTCGCGAAAATTTACGGGCCAAAGCACCCATCAGCGTCGGAATATGCACCCGCCCGTGCAGAATGTCTATCTTTTCGCGTGCAATAAAACGCCGGACAAACAATGTTCCGCGAAAGATGTCATACGCCGTCGCAATGGCCGATGGCCGTTTATGATACCGCAGCCAATGCCAGTCAATGCCATTTTCAGCCAACTTCGCCCTCAGTCTTTTTTCTTCCCCTTCTCCAACCGCCTGTGGCTCGAAAGTAAGCAATGCAACTTGTACCGCCAAATCGCCGCGTCCCCGCGTCCCCGCGTTCCCGTGTCCAATTAACTCTTTCAAATACGGAATCACCTGCGTCTGAACCAGCGGCTCGCGTAAACCGAAATAACAAATATAAAGGGTTTTGGAAGGCATTATTTATTTCGCATACGGCGAAGGGGAAATTGCAGGAAATAACCAATATTAAAAGGCCGGTTCCAAATGCTCTGAATTGCGTGTCGCCCAAAATCCGCATATTTTCCGGCTTGAAAATACGAGGCGCTGAGCGTTTTGTGCAGGTTACCGTAAAATGCGCGCCGGTTCGGCGTGCGATCAGCCGCAAAAGCTTTCTCAAATCCGAGCATCATATCGTGTTCCATTGCACCGATGTTTCCATGCATATTTAACGCGTGAACGCGGTACTTTAACAAAACCTGCGGTATAAAACCAACACGATAACTACGGCTGATCCGGTAAAAAAGGTCCCAGTCGGCCGACGTTGACATCCGCAAGTCGAATCCGCCAACCGCATCAAAGGCCTCCCGCCGCACCATTATCCCGCTGCCGCCGCCAAGAATGACGGACCGCTCAAATCGCAAAAGTTCTTCCGCCACCCGGCCTTCGAGTCCGTTTGTTCGCTCGAGTAGCTCCCGTCCAGCATCGTCGATCTCGACAAAGCCGACATGGACCATTCCGAGTTCCGGGTCGGCGGCAAAAATTTCACTTTGCTTTTCGAGCTTTGCCGGCAGCCACGAATCATCGGCGTCCAGGAAAGCTATAAATTCACCGCGGCTGATTCCGGCGCCATTATTTCGTGCGGCGGAAACACCCTGATTCTTCTGAAACACTGTCTGGATACGCTCGCCGTAGCTTCCCAAAACCTCGCCTGATGCGTCCGACGATCCGTCGTCGACGACGACTATCTCAATATCCGAATAGGTCTGCGCCAAGACGCTATCGATCGCCTCGCGCAAATAATGGGCGTAGTTGTAGTTTGGAATTACAACACTAACAAGGCCTCTTTGCATTTCAATCCTTGCGGCATACCACGAGCAGCGTCGGTGCCGTCTCTACGGTATCCTCATCAAAATTGTAATCCATTTCGGTCGGATAGAACGGCGCGCCCCATATCTTCTCGCTTAAACGCTCGCGAATCGCGAACGGAATTTTATTAAAAACCTTCCAACCGAACAGCTTTACCTGCGTCGCAATATCTTTCGGCAGACGGCGCTGCGCCTCGTAAAACGGCGGTATAGTGATCGACTCATCCAGCGACTGGCCTAAAAACTTGTCGATGAAAAACCAGGATTCAAGTTCGCTGCGCAGATCGTCCGGCGTGTATTCAAAAATATGAAACGGATTCGACGGCTTACCGTTAACGGGCATTGAATAATTAGCATTAGGCGTCGATAAGATCAAAATACCGCCGGGCCTCAAAACGCAGTGCAATTCGGCCAAAAACTTTCGTCTTTCATGAAGATGCTCAAGCGTTTCAAACGACGTGATGACGTCAAAGCTGCCATCGGCAAAAGGCAACCCTAAACCATTGCCAAGCAGAACCGAGCCATTATCGCCACACTCGGCTTTCGCCTCATTTGCGGCTCCGGCATCCACGTCCACACCGGTAATATATTTTGCTTTTGTTTTTAGGATCGCGAGCCCATAACCGGTGCCGCACGCGATGTCTAAAACCGTTTTGTTCTCAACAAAAGGCAGGACAAAAACATACCGTGCCGAGTGCTCGCCCCAGTACGGCGAAAGGCGTCCCGCGTCGATCACATTCGCACCCTGAAACCGCTCAGATACCGCCATTCGTCCGTTGTTCCATCCAGTTTTCGTATAAAGCCAATTGACGAGCGATCATTTGCTCGGCTGTAAAACGTTCTCGGACACTATCCATACCTGCTCCGGCCATAGCCTTTCTAAATGGCTCGTCGCGAAAAAGCCGCATGACTTCTCGATGGATCGAGTACGTATCATTCGCGTCGATCAGAATGCCGTTCACGCCGTTGTCAACGACCTCGCTTGCTCCTCCAACATCCGTCGCGATCACCGGCAAACCAACGCCCATCGCCTCGATCAAAACCTGACTGAACGCCTCTGACTGCGACGGTTGGACAAAAACGTCCATCGCGTTGAGACAAGCCGAAATGTCATTTCGCCAACCGGCAAAAACTACTTTTCCCACAGGAAATTTTGCGGCCGCCATCTCGACCTCAGGCAGCATTCCCCGACCCGCGAAAAACAGTCTGGCTTTGGGTATCTCAGCAATAATTTTGGCAAACGCCTGGATGATCTGAACATGTCCTTTGCCGGGGGCAAAATTTCCTACATAGCCGACTACAAAATCGTCCGCTTCAAACCCGAATTCGCGCCTTACACGCTTTCTATCTTCCGCGTTCGGCGACATTTTTTCAAAATCGAACCCGAGATAAACAACCTCGATGTCGTCGCGTTTTATTCCGTCCACGCCGAGCATATACGCCCTCGCCGCCTGCGATACCGTCATTACGCGATCGGCTTTTTCAGCCATCCACCTATCCGCTGCGACGTGAAGCCGGGTGCCCAACATCCGCACAACGCCGGTGTGATGCCGCATCAACGCGACAATCGTTTTACGATGCAGACGCTGTGCCAGGATGCCGATCAACCCGGAATTGAATAAATGAGTGTGAAGAATGTCGACGCTTTCACCTTTCAACAGCCGTGCTAACCGCCAGACAGCAAGGGGAAGGCTCAATTTGTTGCCAGCGCGAAGAGAAAAATATTTGGCATTCGGAATCTCGGACAGCCACGTCGGCGGCGAACCGGAGCCAATCTCGACGAGTGTGACGCACACACCGTTTCGGGTCAGGCCGGCCGTGATATTTCTAAAATAATCGCCTTCGACGGAACTGTCGCAAAGATGGCAGACGTGCATACTCACGAAGGTATCAGATTAACGTCAAAAAGGTCAGGTTGTGAGCAAAACCAATCTTTTTCAGCTGGTTCGCCGTCAAAAACGACGTTCAATTTATAGTCCTTTAGAATCTGCCAGATCTCCTCAAGCGACTGGCCGTTTTGTTTAATAAATGAAGGGTGTAGCCCGAGCCGCGCGACCGGCCGCTGCGCGAGAAAGGTGTCCCGTGCTCCGATCAAAACGTCGAGTTCTGCGCCCTCAACGTCTATCTTCAGGCAATTGACCCTCAGGTTTCTTTCCTTCGCAAATTCATCGACGCTTATAAGTGACACCGGTATTTCAGTTTTGCTGCGTTCGGTTCTTACCAGCGAATTTGCATTTGAAACAGCCTCGCCGGTGTCGAAAAAGACCGTTTCGCCTCGTCGTGACGAAACCGCCTCACCACGAACCTCGACGATTCTCGCGCAACCATTGAGAACGACCACCTCATCGAGCACGCTGCGGGTGAACGGCGTCGGCTCAAAGCTAAAAACCTTCCCCTCAGACCCAACGATCTTTCCCGTTACAACAGCGAAAAGACCAATGTGACCGCCAATGTCGAGAACCGTGTCGCCGGTCTTTAGATACTGGTGGAAAAATCTGAAAGTTTCAGGTTCATATTCAGCCTCGTAATACCGGCTCCACCGCGCCGGGAAACGGATGCTGTCGCCGCCGATCGTGCGGTTGATACCGGCACCATGCGTTACAACATCGAGCGTTTTGTATGCGAGGTCTTTGACGAGACTCATTTCACCATTATTTACCAACAGTCAAGTCCGCAGCCGGACACTTTCTTGCCACAGTTAAATGACTAAACGACAAGAGTTTATCTGGAAGTATCAGTTCAAACAAACCGCCGATCATATTAATTATAAAACACAAAAACCATAACAGCGGCCTCAGCACCAGGCCGATCGGATAAAGCCATTTGTTCCACAGGAAATGGCAGTCGTACCAATACAGATTGATCATCGCCGCGAGCGTGACGGCCGTACCCGATGTCGGTACAACCCTCTCAACCGTTAGGCCGTGGCGCCGCATGATCACCGCCAATCCGTCCGGGGGATATCGAAAGTAATCGTTCCGGTCGTGAACAGGGTGAACGAACGCCGCAGTTGTAATAAGCGTACCATTAGGGGCGAGAACGCGTTCAAATTCAGCGATCGTCCGCTCCGGATCAGGAAGATCAACCATTACCTCACTACAGAGTATGGTGTCGAAACACCCATCGGCAAATGGCAATGCTGCGGCATCGCCGCAAACATCCGCGCAATTTCCGCGATATCCGCTGACCGGTGAATAGTCGAGGCCGACGTGTTTGTCTATGTATGGTGCGAAGACGCGCGCGTGCGGCTTTAATCCGCATCCGACATCGAGCATCGCGCCATGAGCATATTTGGCGTTCTCGCGGATCACACGCTTAAGGCGACGAACTATCCAGAACAATGAGTAGAATGGCGTCTTCGAAACATACTTTTCAGCCCACAGGACATCCGTGTGATGTATCTTTCTTACAAGCTCCGCGATCCCGCTGTGCTGTTTCCGTTTTTCGAGAGTTGTAAACTCGGGCAGCTTAATTGGATCCATCAGCGGTTCTCCAAAACCCGGAAACAAACAGATACAATTCACCTAGCGAGCGTTTCCTATAAATGGCAATGATCAAGCTTGCCGCCGCGCATCCGGCAAGAGCCAACAACGGCAACTCAAAGTACGAGATCACGATTGCCCCAACAACGCTCGGAACAAACGCGAGGAAACTCCACGAATACGGTACTTTGGACGCACGTTTCAGGAGTACCGCAAATGTTGCGACGCTCGCCAGATACGCGGCAAAGGTCGCCCACGCGCTGCCGGCCATTCCGTATCTCGGTATCAGGTATAAGTCCAAGCCGATGTTCACGACGGCCGAAAATGCAGCAGCAACGAGCGAAATATAAGTGGCAGAGATTGCATTCGCGAGGGCCGCATAACCGACCGCAACTGGTATCCAAAACACAGAACCGGCGAGCAATATCCACAACGGCAAAGTTGCGCCGCTAAACGACGGGCCAAAAATGAGCGGTATCAGCAAATAACCTGCAAAACCAAGAAACGCGCACCCGAGACCCCACATGAGAACGACGCTCGGTAAAATAAAGCGAAAGAAAAAGAATGATCGCTCGCTACTAGACTCGGCCCGCTGAGTGATAAAAAGCGGGAAAAGGATAGTGTTTGCGAGCGTCGGTATCTGCAAGGCTATACCGTTGACCTGCGTTGCGATCGCATAAACGCCGAGGTCGGCCGTCGATAGGAACTTTGAGATAAATGCGGCATCGACGTAGTTTCCCGATAAGTAGCCGACCAGCCAATAGGGTAACAGCGGAAGCGAGTAAACCAGAGTTTTTCGGATTATGCCGCCATCGATCGAAAACCGCTTAAAGATCACCGACCGCAGCAATACGACACCCCCAACGATCATCGCCGCCGGGGCCGCGATATAAAAGATCACCGCCGATCGCAGTTCAAGCGACTGTGCCGCAGCAAGCGCGCCAACACCACCGAGGATGATCAGCCGTTCGATCATCTGTAGAAATCCTTGTTCGCGGAGCATTTTTGCCGCCTGCAAGCCCATCTGGATATGCAGCCACAGCGCCGTGATAACAATGTGAGCGATCACCAGCCAAAACACGCCGGGCGAGAGGCGGAGCCAATCGGCAAGCGGCGGAAACCAGAGCGACACGATTGCGAGCAGCAACGCCAGATTAACGACGAGAATGACCAGACGGCTCCAGAATGTACGGGCGATCGAAGCAGTCTCGACAAATTCATCGACCCCAAAACGCACAACGGCAACCGTCGTCCAGTTCGTAAAGATCTGCGCGATTTGAGACGTGGCGATAACAGCGAAGATCGCGCCGTAGCCTTCCCTGCCAAGACTCCGCGTAATAAGCCACACGGCTCCAAAGGCGAAGATCGAGCTGCCGCCCTGAAACAATATCAGCCAAACATAATTTTTCGGAGCGTTGGAGATGTCCCAGCCCGAGCTTTGACGCTCGGAAACGGGATTTACAATTTGAACGGGGATCGTTGTATCCGCTGGATCAGGATTCACTTGACAAGTGTATTTTTCCGGCTAGGAAAGTGTCAAACAGTAAAGATTTTTCTACAATCCGGCCTGCGCCGGTGTTGGGCTGATTTGACGCATCAAAAAACATCTTTGACGCCGCCAAAAAAGTTAAAGCGCAGATCGCCGGTCGTATTGAGTTTCAGATCAAAAACTATCAGGTCATTTGTCTGTGCGGGTTTAAGATTATTAAAGAATTGGTTGTAAGAGCTCCCGACCGACGTCGTCAGTTGAATATAGCTGACCTTTTCCATCTTTTTACAAAGATCTTCAAACAAAGGTCTTATATCGATCGGGTCATCAATGAACATGCCGCCAATTTCAAAATACTGCATATTCAAGCCAAGCTTTTTGCGGCTCCGTCTCACGCCCCATATAAAACTTTGGCCGGATTCTAACAGTAAAAGCTCGCCGTTATAGATGTTTCTTTTTAGCTCGATCAACTGCCGTCCATTTTGGAAAATTGCGTTCCTGGTTAAGGTCGCGGCCCCGTTTTTTGGTTTGTTAAGATACAAATCGCGGACGACCGGAATGTTAGGAACCTGCCATTTTAACGACGGAACCTCGCGAAAGCCGAGTTTCTGAGTAAATATCGGTCGCGAATTTTCGTTGGGAAAGCAAAAAATAAACGCGGCGTCGCGTTTAGACAGTATTTCTTTGGCTGTGTTCGACAGATTTTGAAAGATCTTCTGGCCGCGATGGGCCTCGGCTGTAACGATCCAACAGCTTTGGTAACAGTTGATCAGCGAACCATTAAGAATAAGATCATGTGATATGAAGGCGTTAAATCCAATTATCTCATCATCCTTAATAGCCGCAAGATACAGGCTGTCCTGACTGCCGTTCGTTTTGGTGGTCTTGGCAAGTTTGTCGTCCGCAATGTCGTCGCCGAAAGTTTCCCTCAAAAGGAAGTTAACCTTTCGAAGTTCGTCTTTTTTTGATATATCAATTGGTTTAATTTGATAATCCACGATTCACACGTTAGTACAAGAGAGACAAAAACTTATTAACGAAAAAATCATTCTGCTTTCCATCGACAGCAATAACTTTTTTGTCCTTAAAGTCAGCCAGGCTAAAATGATGTCCCCCACATGAATTCCAGGTTTCATCAAGTGCGAAATAATCATCAACTATTATCTCTTCGTCGTATTCTGTCTCGGATAGTTTATTTATCCTCAGGGCGCTGATATTTTTACCGTATTCGGCAGAACTGTCCTGAGAAATGCGGTACATCTCGCCGTTAACCATGATCGGGCCGCCGCCGCACCTGCTGTATTTCGGGCTCGTTGTGATCGGATTCATTGGATGTGCTGTCAACTTGCCGTGTCTGATATTGTCAGTGAAAAAGACCTCAAACCCCCGTTCGGACGAAGTGAACAAAAACCATTTTCCGTTATGTTTTATCAATGAGGAATCTTTATATTGGCCCTCTAGCAGCACCCTGACTTTTTTGGGTTTATGGGGGAATGCTTCAAATTCATACAGAGATATTTCATTCTTCTCAAGCGATTCGGGTATTAGAAAAATTGACGAGTCCGATTCGAACACGAAAGGATATGACAGATGCCAAGCTTCTTTAAGAATTTCACCGACATATTCAAAATTAACAAGGTCTGAGGTTTTAACGGCCTCGATCTTGCCTTTTTCGAAAGCAGTCTGCGACTCGAAAAACAAAAATAATTCGCTGTTTTGCGAAAACAGAAACGGGTCGGCATAAGTGTGCAGATGCTTCCGACCCTTTCTTAATTTTTTTGAGTTAAAGACAGTAACCGGGGAATGAATCTTGTTCTGAAATGAAAAATCCAGCTTTTCGACGTAAACAGCGACGTTCCAAATTCGATTTCGCTTGAACTTTTGGAGAATATTGAACATTGTCTTGAGCTTAATACTTAATTCCCCGTAGATGTTTTTTATTCCCCACGGACGTTTTTTCTTCCCGAAAATCACAAATGACGGAACTGATAGCCCGTTCGCCGAACCAAAAAAATTAACAATATGAGGTTTTGCAAGTGTAATGGGGTTTGGCCCGCTATGTCAAACAATTATGGGAGTAAAACATTATTAACCTTAGAGGTGTTCCAGTGTTCCGGAACGGAACATTGGAACAAAGGTTGGTTAATGATCGTGTTTTGCCCCTTCCGGTACGTTCCCGTGATAGATCTCGGCTCCTGTCGCGACAAACTCTTTTGCCTTTTCGCTCATACCGACGGCCAAGGCCTTTTCGGCTTCGATATTTTGCTCCCTAGCGTACTCGCGGACGTCTTGGGTGATCTTCATCGAGCAGAAATGCGGGCCGCACATCGAGCAGAAATGAGCGAGTTTTGCTCCCTCTGTAGGCAATGTTTCGTCGTGATATTCACGCGCGACTTCGGGATCGAGGGCTAGATTAAATTGATCCTCCCAACGGAATTCAAAGCGAGCCTTTGACAGAGCGTTGTCACGATATTGCGCGCCGGGATGTCCTTTCGCAAGATCGGCGGCGTGGGCGGCGAGTTTGTAGGTTATAACGCCTTCTTTGACATCCTTTTTGTTCGGCAATCCTAAATGTTCTTTTGGCGTGACGTAGCAAAGCATCGCCGTGCCAAACCAGCCGATCATTGCCGCTCCAATGCCCGATGTGATGTGGTCGTAACCGGGAGCGATGTCGGTCGTCAGCGGGCCGAGCGTATAAAACGGAGCCTCGCCGCAGATGGCGATCTGCTTGTCCATGTTCTCTTTGATGAGGTGCATCGGCACATGTCCGGGCCCCTCGATCATCGTCTGACAATCCATCTCCCAGGCGATCTTGGTCAACTCGCCGAGCGTGTCCAATTCGGCAAACTGCGCCTCGTCATTGGCATCCGCTATCGAACCAGGCCGCAATCCATCGCCAAGCGAGAACGCCACGTCATAGGTGCGCATGATCTCACAGATGTCTCTAAACCTTGTGTATAAAAAGCTTTCTTCGTGATGAGCAAGACACCATTTGGCCATGATCGACCCGCCCCGGCTAACGATGCCTGTCGTCCGTTTTGCCGTCATGGGAATATACGGCAGCCTCACGCCGGCGTGGATCGTAAAATAATCGACGCCCTGCTCGGCTTGTTCGATCAGGGTGTCACGGTAAATTTCCCACGTCAGATCCTCGGCTTTGCCGTTAACCTTTTCAAGCGCTTGATAGATCGGCACAGTTCCGATCGGCACCGGCGAGTTGCGCAATATCCATTCGCGTGTCGCATGAATATTCTTGCCGGTGGAGAGGTCCATCACCGTATCGGCACCCCACAGGGTTGACCAACGCATCTTTTCGACCTCTTCCTCGATGCTCGACGCAATGGCGGAATTGCCAATATTGGCGTTGATCTTTACGAGAAAATTACGACCGATCGCCATCGGCTCGCTTTCGGGGTGATTGATGTTATTTGGGATGATCGCCCGCCCGCGAGCAACCTCTTCACGGACAAATTCTGATGTGACAAATTCCGGTATTGAAGCTCCAAATGACTCGCCTTGATGTTCGTGGTTAAGTGAACTTCTGTCGCTTTGCTCCATGCGGGCTAGCATCCCGTGTTCCGACGCGCGGCCCAAATTTTCGCGGATCGCGACGTACTCCATCTCCGCAGTGATAATGCCTTTGCGGGCGTAATGCATTTGCGTCACGCACGCACCGTCTTTTGCTCTGAGTGGAGCACGCCTTAGACCGGGAAATTCTTCGAGGTTTCCGACGGTTGGAGTCCCATCTTTAGATGGCGTCGCTTTAGCAAACTCCTCGGCGCCTTTAGTTAAATAACCATTATCCTGTGGCAGTATCTCGCGGCCCACATATTCCTCAACATCGCCGCGGCTCGCGATCCAGTCTCGCCGCAAAGCAGGTAAGCCCTCGCGAATGTCGCATTTAATCGACGGATCGGTCCACACTCCGCTCGTATCATAGACTCGAACCGGCGGGTTTTCCTCGAGAGCGCCATCAAAATCCTTGGACGGACTAAGTGCGATCTCGCGAAACGGAACTCTTAGATTGTGCTTGTTTTGATTGACAGTGTTGCCATTAGTTTCAACGTAAACTTTGCGCGAGCTTGGCAATTTAACTTCGTCGCTGGTTTTTTCTTCCTGGTTGCCCTTACTTACGTGCGGGCTACTGACACGATGACTGACACTATTTTCTTTCATTGTTTTTCTCCCTTCGTCGGTATTATCCGCATCAGGTTTTTAGGGTCTTGTCGGACACGACAACTCTCAGCTTTTACAAGCTCCCCCGAAAACTGTATTGCTCCTAAATTGTAAGACAAAATTAACTAATCTACGAATATGCTGCCGGTTTAAGGATATTTTTATTTTTTTGTCAGCATTCTATGCAACTCTTTAATAAAGGCGCTATACTAACAATAAAGTATGTTTACCATTAATTAAAGATTTATAACAAGGTTTAATATGCGGAATTTAATTATCGGAATAATAGCGGTTATCGTGCTGGATATTGGGTTTGTGACGTACGTGAAAAACGACAATGCGGCTGATACAACGTCAGCGGTAGTTAATACCGATGAGAATGAAACCAACCTGGCCTTCGATTCAGCTAGTGATTTGACCGAAACGCCGGAGCTTGCGGAGCCCGAATCGCTTCCCGAAAGTACCAAAGCCATATCAAAACGTCCGGAGATCGCTGCATTGAACTTTCCGGAAAGGCGAAAAGGGAGAGCGGAATATGGCCTGCGCACGGTCAAGAAAGATCGGAGGCTGCCGGCTCGGGGCGGTTTGCACCAATCGCCCGATATCTATGCTCTGCTAAAGCCAATCAAGATAGAAATTCCAAAGGCAGACAGCGGCGTAAAAGTCAAAAAAGAACCCGCCGAAACGCTCGTCGAGCGTCCGGCTGACATTTCGGAGTATCCGGCGAAAGATACACCAAAACCCGACAACAAGTCGTTCGTTGCCAGCGTCCTGCCGGTAATCAAAAAACCATGGGATTGGATAAGGGCGATAGGGTCTAAGCTCAAATAGGACTTCACCGACCCGGATCTCAAAGCGTTTGCGGCTAAGACCCTGCCGATTTTGAAAAAACATCTCGACGCAATCAAGGCCATCCAGGCGAAAATGAAATAATTGGGAATAACATGGATCACGGGGCAATCGGCGAGCCGAAACATTGGCATACAGACCGCATATTAGAATAATATGCCGTATATGATAAATCGGCTTGTACTTTTATTCGCGATACTCGCTGCACTCGCCGCCGGCGGATGCGGCCAGCAGAAAACTGTTGCCGACAACGCTGTTTTCTCAACCGGCAAAGGCGATGTAAAGTTTCGCGTCGAGACCGTCGCCACGGGCCTCGAAGTGCCGTGGGGCTTCGCTTGGCTGCCGAATAAGAATCTGCTCGTTACCGAACGGCCCGGCCGCGTGCGGATCATCGAGAACGGCAAATTGCGGGCAGAGCCAGTTTTCACCGTGCCGGACGTCGAGCCAACGGGCGAGAGCGGGCTGATGGACATATCGCTCCATCCTGATTTTGCCAAAAACGGCTTTATTTATCTTGCGTATTCCTACAACAAGGACGGCAAACACGTTAAGGTCGTCCGGTACAAATACGCCGACGGCAAATTCACTGAACCGACAACTATCGTTGACAACATTCCGGGAACAGCGCTTCATTCCGGCATGAGGTGCCGTTTCGGACCGGACGGCAAGCTGTATGTCACAACCGGCGATTCGACCGATTGGAATCTTGCACAAAAAACGGACTCGCTCGCGGGCAAAACTCTTCGTTTAAATGACGACGGCACTATCCCGGCGGATAATCCGTTTGTCGGCAAGCCTGGCTACCGGCCGGAGATCTGGACGTATGGCAACCGCAATTCGCAGGGCATCGCGTGGCAGCCGGGGACGAACACGCAGTTTGAGACAGAGCACGGACCGAGCTTTTTTGAGGGACGCGGCGGCGGCGGCGACGAAGTCAACATCCTCGAAGCCGGCAACAATTATGGTTGGCCGGAGATACACCACACACAGACCCGTGAGGGGATGGTCTCGCCGCTGCTCGAATATACCCCTGCCTGCGCACCCGGAAGCGCGATGTTTTACAACGGCTCGGTGTTCCCGGCATTCAAAGGCAATTTCTTTTTCGGCTGTCTGGTCGGTAAGCGGATAATCCGCGTCGTACTTGACGGACGTAAAGTAGTCAGTCAGGAGAATTTACTCGAAGGCACCTATGGCCGCATACGCGAGATGGAACAGGGTCCGGACGGCTACATCTATTTCGCAACCTCAAACCGCGACGGACGCGGTTCACCGACTAAAGACGACGACCGAATTTTGCGGCTGATACCCGACACGCAGAAACTCTAACGGGAGTAAGTGTCTTTTTCGCTCAGCGCTCTCAGCGTCCACCTCCATGTCCTCCGCGTTAAAAAAAATTTTAAACGCAGAGCCCGCTAGAGACTACCGCAGAGTTTCGCGGAGAAAGCCAAAACATTATTTTTCGCTCTCAAGTATCTTCTTCGCTTCCAACAGCTCCGTCTTGTGAGCGTCGGTCACGGTCGGGTATTTGAGCTTGAGCGATTCCATTTTCTGAACGATGATCTCGGAAACCGCGAGACGCGTGAACCATTTCTTGTCGGCGGGGATGATAAACCATGGCGATCGGTCGGTTGAGGTTCCTTCCATTGCGTCTTCATAGGCCTTCATGTAATCGGGCCAGAGAGCACGTTCCTTTGAGTCGCCGGTGTTGAACTTCCAGTTCTTGGCAGGCTGCTCGATGCGGTCTAGGAAACGTTTTTTCTGCTCATCGAGCGAGACGTTGAAAAAAAATTTCAGGACGTGCGTGCCGTTATAATCGAGCATGTCTTCCCAATCGCGTATCTGCTTATACCGCTTTTTCCAGATATTTTTATCATTTTTTACACTGTCGGGAAGCGGCTGGCTCTGCAAAATGTTTGGATGCACGCGGACGATGAGCACCTCTTCGTAATGCGAGCGGTTAAAAATGCCGATGCGTCCGCGTTCCGGCAGAGCCTTTTGCGAACGCCATAGAAAATCATGCTCAAGCTCCTCGGCCGACGGCTGCTTGAACGAAGTGACCTGGCACCCTTGGGGATTTATACCGCTCATGACGTGTTTTATCACGCTGTCCTTGCCGGCGGCGTCCATCGCTTGAAAAATTAGCAGAAGTGAGTGAACATTCTCTGCGTACAGCACGTCCTGGAGCTCGGCGAGACGCAGAACGTTTTTTTCGAGGTCATTGACCGCTTCTTTCTTATCGTTAAATCCGTCGGTAAAATCCGTCGGATAATTTTTGAGGTTTACTTTGGAGCCCTCGGCTACGCGAAATTTGTCGATCTTCATAATATTTTTGCCACGAATTACACGAATAACACGAATTATATGAAAAGGCTATTGTTTTTAACGATTATTCTGCTTCCGGTTTTTGTGTTCGCGCAGCCAAAACTTGTGCCGAACAAGATCAGGTTAAAGAGCGGCAAAACATTTAACCTCAATCTGCCGTCTGAATTTGAGATCATGCCGGCGGTCGAAGGGCTGAAACGGGTGCGGTTTTTTGCCAAATCGCCGGACGGCCGTGTCTTTGTTACGGATATGTATAACCTGACGGACAATAAACGCGGGGTCGTGTACATTCTCGACGGTTTTGATGCAGTTACGGGCAAGTTTGCCAAGATCATTCCGTACATGACCAATCTCAAAAATCCGAACAGCGTCCAATTTTACCGCGACGCAAACGGCCAGGATTGGTTCTATCTCGCGGAAACGGACAAGCTGACGCGGCGAAAATTTACCCTCGGCGAGACCAAGCCGACCGACCACGCTCCGCAGACGCTAGCAACTTTTCCGGATTACGGCCTGAGCTACAAATACGGCGGCTGGCACCTCACGCGGACGATTGCCTTTGCCCCGAACGGCAAACTTTACGTCTCGGTCGGGTCGAGCTGTAACGCCTGCGTCGAAAAAGAAAAAGTGCGGGCAAGCGTGATCGAAATGAACCCGGACGGCAGCGGCCAACACGAATTTGCGAGAGGATTGCGTAATGCCGTCGGGCTGAAATGGATCGGTAACTTCCTGTGGGCTTCGGGTCAGGGTGCCGATCATTTGGGTCTGCAAAAGCCGGACGAGACGTTTTACGCGTTGAAGGATGGGATCGATTACGGCTGGCCGTATTGCTATTCTGCGTTGGGCAAGATCATCGCCGACCCCGCATATCGCCGACCCGAAGGCTGTAAAAATGTAGCCGCTCCATACGCCTTCTTCCCCGCCCATGCTTCGGCACTCGGCTTTGATTATTTTGACGACGCTGACTCATCCGGCACGATCAAAGACGCATTCCTCGTCGCGCTCCACGGCTCGACCAACAAAGCGATAGGCCACGGCTACAAGATCGTCATTATGCGAAAAGGCGAGAGGCTCCAAGATTTTATAAGCGGCTTTTTGCAAGGCTCAACGGTCGTCGGCAGGCCGTGCGACATCATGAAACTCGACGCTAATTCATTCATGTTTACGGATGATTATTCGGGCATTGTCTATCTCGTCCGGAGACGAGTCGGGAGAGTCTAGAGCGTCTAGTGAGTCTTGAGAGTCAAAAAAAGACTTACTCACGAAAATTGAGGGAAACTTAATGGCAACGTTCAAAAAATTCGAAGACATTTTGGGATGGAAAAAAGCTCATGAAACCACGAATTATGTCTATATAGTTACTGGCGAAGGATCATTTTCGAAAGATTTCGGCCTTCGCGATCAATTACGGCGTGCAAGTGTTTCCATAATGGCCAACATCGCCGAAGGTTTTGGTCGTCGGTCGGACAAGGAGTTTGCTAATTTTCTAAATATGGCCCACGGATCTGCGGCTGAATGCCAGTCACATTTATATATTGCTCTTGACTTTCATTATTTAACCCAACCACAATTCGACCAACTTTATGCGGCGTTCGGCGAATGTTCAAAAATGGTTATTGGTCTCAGCCATCATTTGCGTAAATAAACCCACCCAATATGCTCTTTGACTCTTCTGACTCACAAGACTTTCGAGACTTACATGACTCTCTGGACTTGCCAGACTCTCAAGACTCGCTAGACTAGAAACTAATGAATATTGGCATCACTGTTTATCCGACATACGGCGGCAGCGGAATTGTTGGCTCCGAGCTGGGCCGGGACTTGGCTGAACGTGGCCACAACGTCCATTTTATCTCGTCATTTTTGCCGACGCGGCTTACGGAGTTGAACGAGCGGATACATTTTCACGAGGTGGAAATGATGTCGTATCCGCTGTTTGAGCATCAGCCGTATGATCTCGCTCTGGCGACAAAAATGGCGACCGTCGCCCGGGCCGAAAAGCTCGATCTTTTTCACGTCCATTACGCGATCCCGCATTCGATCAGCGCGATCCTGGCGCGGGAATCTATCAAGCAAAAACGATATGTGCCGGTAATTACGACGCTTCACGGCACCGATATCACGCTGGTCGGCGCCGACCGCTCGTATTTGCCGATCACTCGTTACGGTCTGCAGCAATCGGATGGCGTGACGGCCGTGTCGAAGTTTTTAAAGCAGGCGACGATCGAGACGTTTGATTTCGACGAGATCGAAGTGATTCCCAATTTTATTTGTCCGACTCACTATAAACGTCTTCCTGACTCGCCTTTGCGGGCCGAATTAGCTCCGAATGGAGAACGGCTTTTAACCCACGTTTCCAATTTCCGCCCGGTAAAACGCCCCGCCGATTGCGTTGAGATCCTCGCAAAGGTTAGGGCTGGCGGCGAAAACGCACGGCTGGTGATGGTCGGTGACGGGCCGGAATTATCCGCAGTCCGCTACCGTGCCGAACAGATCGGCGTGATCGACGATTGCATTTTTGTCGGCAAACAGGCGAATATTGCCGACTATCTTGGCGTTGCCGATGTTTTTTTGCTGCCGTCCGAACTGGAATCGTTCGGCCTTGCCGCTTTAGAGGCACAAGCGTGCGAAGTGCCGGTCATAGCGACTCGTATAGGCGGCATCCCTGAAGTTGTTAATGAAGGCGAGAGCGGCTTTTTAAGCGACGTTGGCGATATTGAAAAAATGAGTATTGATACACTGCGGTTGCTTGGCGACGAGCAACTGCGGCGTGCCTTTGGCGAACGAGGCCGTGAACTTGCCATCCAGCGATATTCGACCGGACAGATCATCCCGCAATACATCGCTTTTTACGAAAAGGTAGTGCAAAAGGCCAAATCCGCAACCGCGTGAGAGGAGAGAAACAACGGATTAACCCGGATTTACGCCGATTAAATTCCTATTTCTTAATCCGTGTAAATCCGCGTCAATCCGTTGTTAACCTATATTGAATTATGCTCAAACGCTACATGCACAACCGTGAACGGCATTTTGCGATGCTTAACGACAACCGCGTAGTGCATCCGTTTGACTGGGGCACTGAATTTATCAGCGATCACGCGAATGGCGACGATCCGCGAAAGGTCTTTAGCGATTATTCGAAGTGGGCGGTTAAGCACAGCGATGAATTTTTCTTTTCGCCGGAGATTTCAGATTTTAAATTAGAACTTGACCGGTTAACCTGGACAAGCGCAATCGCCACACCCTCTGTCGAAAACAACACTGTTTACGCCAAATATTTCCCAAACGGAAAAAACTGCAAATCCGCCGTGCTGGTCCTGCCGCACTGGAACGCTAAGGCCGGAACGTATTTCGATCTCTGCAAAATATTCAACCGCATCGGTATTTCGGCATTGAGGCTGACGCTGCCATATCACGAAGAACGCATGCCGCCGGAACTTGAGCGTGCCGACTATATGGTGGCCCCAAATGTCGGTCTCACTCTGCAATCGCTGCGCCAGGCAACTGTTGACACACGCTCAGCCGTCCGATGGCTCAAACAGCAGGGTTATGAAAAGATCGGGATCGTCGGCACGAGCATCGGTTCGTGTATCGGATTTTTCGCCTTTGTCCACGATATGCAGATCAACGCAGCGGTTTTCAACCATGTTTCCGGCTACCCGGCCGACATCGTTTGGCACGGCCTCTCGACCTATCACGTAAAACAGGGCATCGGCGACAATCTCAACCTCGATGAGCTTCGCGAATACTGGCTGCCGATCTCGCCTATGTCGTATATCGAGCGGCTCTCAAATCTCCCGCCGCGTCCGCAGCGTTATATTTATACACTCTATGACCTCAGCTTCCCACTCAATTTATCGCTTGACACAATGGCAGCGCTAAAAAAGCACAAGATAAAACACAGCCGATCCGCCATCCCTTGCGGCCACTACACCCTCGGCGAAATACCCTGGGTCTATCTCGATGGCTATAAGATCGTGTCGTTTTTGCGGAAACATCTTCGCGCTCGTTAGCAAGGGTGGATTTGATTTTGGTCAGTCAAGATGCACCCTCCCTTACGGTCGGGTTTCTGACGACGAACAACTCTATCCATTCCAGATTACATCCAATCAATGCTAAAATCTTGTCAACTTTTGCATGAGTCCGATTGCCGAGAAGCACAAAAATACGGTTAAAGAAGCGATAGAGCATCTGATCTCTCGCGCTGAAAATGCGCGAGGGCTGCACGGCTCGAATTTATCAACGCGTGTCGCGGCGACGCTCGAAAAATATCTCTTTTGTAATAACACCGACGCGGCAAATGCTGAGATCAAAGAGTTTATCGATGAGATCAGAGCAGACGACCTGTGTCTGATCGTCGCCTGCGAACGCGGCGACGAAAAGGCTTGGGAAGACCTCGTCGCAAATTTTGACTCTACTGTAAAGTCAGCCGCTCGAAAAATCTCGTCCAATCAGGAAGACGCCGAGGATCTTGCCGGTTCGATCTGGGCCGAGCTTTACGGTCTACGGACAGATGCCGACGGCAATAAAAAGAGCAAGCTCGCGTATTATTCCGGCCGAGGGAGCCTGGCCGGTTGGCTGCGGGCGGTTGTCTCGCAGCTTGCGGTCGATCAATTTCGCAAGCAGTCTAAATTTGTCCAAATCGAAGAGGATCGCGAGTTCGAAAATCTCGCAAACGAGGCCGCCGGCAGCGACCACAATCATTTTGCCTCGCACGGCGAAAATCCCGAGGAGCTTTTCGCGCTCGACGAGGCCGAATCGGACGTGTCCGATGCACTACAAGCCTCGATCGCCGATCTTGAGGCCGAAGACCGGCTGATATTAAAGCTATATTATTTTGACGACCTGAAATTAAAGGACATCGCGGCGACGTTTGGCTATCACGAGGCGACCGCCAGCCGCAAGCTGACGCGTGTCCAGGCAGAGATTAGAAAAGGCGTCGAAAAAAACCTTCGCACACGTCACGGCTGGAGCGAAAGCGAGGTAAAACGGCATTTGTCCGACACGGCGGCGAGTCTGGGATTGAATATCGAAACGATGTTCGCTGTGCTGACGCTTGCCGTATTTTTGCAAGATTTTTGGACATGAGGCGTTCAGTTAGTGGGTTACGAAAACCTGTAACCACAGAGATATTTGAAATTAACAGGGATAAAAAGGATAAAGGAGATTTTTTTGGTTTTTCCTAATATCCCGCTTTATCCCCTCAATCCCTGTTAATTTTCTCTGTGGCTAATAAATGATGGAATTGGAATTCGACAAAGAAATTGATGCGATCCTGCGGAAAGCGCGGGCTCCGGTAGGTGCGGCTGGATCGGCTGTCACTTCCGGTCACCTCGATGCCGACACGGTCGCCGCATTCGCGGAAAACGCTTTGCCTATAAAGGCACTGCAACTCTATACCGAGCATTTCGCTGATTGTGACCGGTGTCGAAAACTGCTCTTGCAAGCAATTCTGACAAACACCGAGGCTGTGGCGACGACAGCTTCGGCTGTTTCGGCACCCGCCGTCGAAGCGGTGATGCCGTGGTACGGCAAACTTTTCCGGACGCCAAATCTCGCCCTAGCAATAGGAGCGTTGGTGCTCGCGTTCAGCTGCGTTCTTGGCTATCTCGCTTTGCAAAACCGGAACAGCTCGAAAAATGCAGACGTTGCGCTAGTTACGGAGCCGGCGCAATCTAAGGGTGGGCCGTATTACAGCGGCGAGTCCTCGGCGAATGCCTCTAATTCTAATGCCGCCGGCGCTACAAATTCGATGGCGAATGCTGCGAATATCCCGACGACAAATGCACCGGCCATTCCATCCGCGATGTCAAATCCTGCTTCGAACACGACTGCAAACGCGATGGGACGCGCCGATTCGACCACGGGCGCAGGACAGCCTGAAAAAGAACGGGGCTTTGCGTTGGACGGTGTGACCGCCGAGGCTCCAAAACCCGCAACCGCGGCTCCGCCTAAACCGGTAGATCAGCCCCTCGCGGATCGCGATGAGAGAAAGGCTGGCGACGACAAGACGAAAGACAACAAGATGAAAGAAGAGATCAACGATCTCGCGCTCTCGAAACAATCGACCGAATCGAGAATGGCCCGCGAAGCTGTGCCGCCCTCAGCCAAAAAAACCGGCCCAAATCGAGCGTCCGGCCCGCGTCAAAATCAAAATACGCAGAACGAGATGTCCAATCAAATTGCCGCAGGCATGCTTTCCGCCGGGAAAACTGTCGGCGGAAAGACGTTCGAAAACCGCAATGGCGCCTGGTACGACCGGGCTTATCACGGCCAGGCCACAACTGACGTCCGGCGAGCTACTGACGCCTACAAAAAGCTCGACAGGGGCCTTCGCGTCATTGCCGAAGCCGTCGGGGGAACGGTCGTTGTCGTTTGGAAAAACAAGGCTTACCGCATTCAGTAAATATTCCCTTTTCCCTACCAATCGGGTTAGTATTAAATAATGAAATCAGCCGTTTTGCTTTTGTGCTGTCTGTGCTTTATCGCGATTAACATCGTTGCTCAGCCTGCCTGGCAGACAAATCTTGATTCGCGTGTCAGGTTTTATCAGACAACAGATTTCGGCGTCGTTTTGGCCGGCACCGAAAAGAGCCTTTATGCTATCGACGGCCAGACCGGCGAGCGGATATGGCGCCGTGCGACTGGAAAGATCGAGGAAACGGCGGTCACACCTATTCCCGATACCGATCTCATTTTGTTTTCGCACGACCTCGGCAAAAAATCGCGGATCGAGGCCGTTGACCTGCTCTCAGGCGCGACAATCTGGCAAAGTGAGAAGGTCAAGGGCGATGTTATGCAGCTCGCCGTCGATCCGGAAAACGATCTTATTGCCGTTGTTCTGGTCAAAGACCCACGTGGAAAATCGGGCAAAGAATTCAAGAAAAAGCCGATCATTCACGTGCTTCAGCTTTCGACGGGCGAAGAGTTGTGGAAACGCGATTTCGACGGCGACATCGAGATGATGCCTTCGCGGTTTGGCGACGACCTAGGCGACGTCAATTACGCGCTGGATAATTACCGGGCGCCTCTATTCCTCGATGGCCGCCTGTTTCTCTTTTACGAGGGAGCGGCCAGCTACGACGCCCGAACCGGCAAAGAAAAAGTGCGGGATAAGTTCAAGATCAACGAAAATGGCCTCGCTCTCACTGAGGCCGATCCTGTTTTTGACGACAGGTATATTTATGTTTCAGGCCAGGGCAAAATTCGGGCCGTTGACAGGCGAACGGGAAAGGTAGATTGGACGGCAAAGGACCTCGGCATTTGCGCCGAGATGGCTCAAATCGGAACCACGCTGTACGTTCGCACCGGCGGACAATTTACCCGGCTCAAGGACGGCGAGACGGTCGCCAAAGGCCCGTTTGGCGTTTCGGCGATCGACACCTCAAACGGCAAAACATTGTGGCGTTTCAAAGGGGCGGATAAGGGACTGACGAACTTTATCTTTGCCGACGCGAATAACATCCTGATCGCCGACAAGGACGATCTGATCACGATCGACGCGCGCAGCGGAAAGCGTGTCCAAAAGCGCAGCCACCGGATCACAGAAGCCCAGTTCGTTATCTTAAACGAGAGCGGCCAGGCCGTCGTTGGCGGGCGAAACGAGATCGCGGCGTTTGCCCCGGGAGATGCTAAACGGCCGGAGATCTGGCGAGTGCGGCACACCGCACCGGCCCGGGGAGTTTTGCGTGTTGTCGCCGGAATCGCGCTTCGGGCGACAGCGATTTATTTTCGATACGGCGGGCTTGCAACATCCGCTCTCGGCGTCGCACGCGGCGGACTCAACCTCGCCGGAGCAATTAATTCGTTTCGGTGGTCGGGCTTGAGATCGCGTTTCGGCTCGCTCGATCTGACAACGCTTGCGAGCAACGCGGCAAAGAACTGCGTTTCGCGGCGAATTTACGCTTATGGATCAATTGCCCGGACCCCAGGCGTCTTAAATCGTTTTAACGGTCTCCAGATTCAGCGGCCACAGGTCGATCTGCCTGGCCGCGTCACGCCGTCAAAAGCGGATGTGCAGGACAGCCTGCTTGACCGGCTCGATCCGACGCATCAAGCCGAGAAGCTTTCCGGCTATCTGCTTCGACGCGAGCGGCTCGCCGAGCTTCGGGGAAATTTTATGTATTATTACACCGATCTGAAAAAACCGTTCGACAGAAAGGGGTTGGTCGGCGTCAATGTCACGACGGGCGAGGACGCAAGGTTTTTTTTAGTCTCACAACCGGATTCGGATTTCATCATTGATGAAACGGCCGGATTGCTTTATTCGTCAGACGGCAGCCACCTGCAGGCTTTTGATGCGATTCAACAATAAAAAAGGGGCAGCCAAATGACCGCCCTTTACATCTTTAATTTAACCAATATCACCAATCGCGCCGCAACCGGTCACGGGCGTTGTCCAATTTACGGCGATCCTCGGCCAGTTTTTCCTGTTCTTTAGGCGTCAGATAGCCGTCCGAATTAAATTTGTACTCGTCCTTTTGGAGCCTTTTCTGTGAGCTTTCAACCGACTCACGATCATAATACCGCTCGGCACGCTCACTGCGGTAAGGATTGTACCCGTAATTCCAAAACGGATCTCCGTAGTAGCGTCGAACGATCGGCGGACGATAATATCCGCGTCCGAAATGCACCCCGACGCGAACCTGTGCGGACGTGCTGACGGCCATTATTCCAAAGTACAAAACAGCCATCGAAGCTAGTAAACCAATTTTTTTAACATATCGCATAATATCTCCTCGCTCGTTTATGAACTTGCCAAAACAAAGTTTGCGGTTGTTTCCGCGTTTTTTGTGGCCAATAATAAGACGTTTTGCCTTGAAACAAAGTTGAAAAATCTTGCACGTTTTTGAATGCCGATTTTTATGTTAAATTTCATATATTCGCGGGATACTCAAACCAATTATGAAAATCCATTGCATTCTTGTTGTTTCATTCGTTATGTTTGGTTCAGTTTCGTCTTTTCCTCAACGACCAAAAGAAAAACCCAATGCAGAGATCGTAAAAATGGTCAGGGAAGTATCGGCGAAAAATATCGAGGCGACAATTCGCAGGCTTGTCACATTTGGCACGCGTAACACTTTATCCGAACAGGACAATCCGACGCGCGGCATTGGAGCGGCCCGCGATTGGTTGTACGGCGAGTTTCAAAAGATCAGCGCGACGTGCGGCGGCTGCCTCGACGTACAAAAACAGACGTTTTTGCAGCCGATGGCGGCTCGCGTTCCTGAACCGACCAGCCTGACCAACATATTCGCCGTCCTTAAAGGCACAACCGACCCCGATCGCGTCTATATAGTCTCCGGCCATTACGATTCGATGTGCAATCTGGACGCGAGAGACGCGAAATGCGATGCGCCGGGTGCAAACGACGACGCTTCGGGGACTGCGACGTCTTTGGAACTTGCCCGCGTTATGTCAAAACGAAAATTTGACGCGACGATCATTTTTATGACCGTGCCGGGCGAGGAGCAGGGACTGCTCGGTGCAACATATTTTGCTGAACAGGCAAAGCTCGCAAAGATGAATATCGAGGCGATGTTTACCAACGACATTATCGGCGGCGTTACAAGTTATAAAAACGCGCCTGACCGGCAAACTGTCCGCGTTTTTGCCGAGGGCGTCCCGTCAAACGAAACCGAAGCGGAAGCAGCGTCACGCCGAAGCGTCGGCGGCGAAAACGATTCGGCCTCGCGGCAACTTGGGCGATATATCAAAGAACAAGCCGACATATATTCGCCGAAATTTCGTGTGACGCTCGTTTATCGACGCGACCGCTACGGGCGCGGCGGCGACCATATTCCGTTTCTCGAACGCGGATTCGCGGCCGTCCGCTTTACCGAACCGCACGAAGATTATATCCACCAGCACCAGAGCGTAAAGATCGTGGACGGCAAACAATACGGCGATCTGCCCGAGTTTGTCGATTTCGAATACACGGCAAACGTCGCCCGCATCAACCTGATCGCCCTGGCCAGCCTTGCACTCGCGCCTGCCAAGCCAAAAAATGTTGTCGTCGATACTAAACGCTTAACAAACGACACCGACCTCAAATGGGATGCAAACACCGACACCGACATTGCGGGATACGATGTTGTCTGGCGCGACACCACTTCCGCGTTCTGGACAAACTCGCTGTTTGTAGGGAATGTAACAACCTACACCGCAAAGGAAATGTCAAAGGACAATTATTTCTTCGGCGTCCGAGCGATCGATAGAAGCGGCAACCGGAGCCCGGTCGTTTATCCACGCTCCGGTCGTTAAATCTGCGTTAAACGAGCATCAATTCTTTTCCAAAATGACTTCCGCGAGGGCATGATCCGTCGTGTGTGAGATCGAAAGATGTACTCGGTCGGCTCCGCGTTTTTTAAGTATCTTATTTGCTTCGCCGTGTATTTTTAGTGATGGAGCGCCTTGGCTGTCCGAAACGACCTCGATATCCTGCCACGTTATCTTGCCGCGCCAGCCGGTCTTTAAGGCTTTCAGAAAGGCTTCTTTGGCGGCAAATCTCCCGGCGTAGGATTGAGCCGCCGTGACGCCTTTGGCCTCGCAAAACGCGCGCTCATCCGGCGTAAACACACGCTCGGCAAAACGCGGAGTTCTGGCGATGGCCTGGCGTATGCGATAAACTTCCGTTATGTCGATGCCGATGGAAAGTATCATAAAACAGCAGTCAGCAGTCAGCAATCAGCAGTCAGACGCCGAACGTCAAATTCTAACCGAAACAGGCTTCTTTTGGCGAGAACGCGATGGCGTTAGAGTGTTGGTATGCCGCGATCTGGAAGATGCGGGTTTTGTAAATGGGTTTTCGACGCGAATCGGCGGCGTTTCGCCGTTTCCCAATGACGACCTGAATCTCGCCGGTTTTGACGAAGACCCAGCCGCGAATATTGCCGAAAACCGGCGGCGTTTTCTCGCGGTTTTCGGCGGTGAAATGCAGCTGGCAACCGTCTGGCAGGTTCATGGGCACGCGATCAAAACCATCAAAGACATGGCGGAAATTGGTAGTTCCGACGAGCGGGCGGACGCGATTGTTTCTGATCTAAGCGGCTTTTTCGTCGGTGTAAAAACTGCGGATTGTGTGCCGATACTGATCGGTGATCCGAGAAGCGGAGCATTTGCAGCTGTCCACGCGGGTTGGCGTGGCACGGCGCAATCAATTGTGAAAAAGGCGGTTACGAGAATGAGCGATATTTACGGCACGGACCAGAAAAACCTGATCTGTGCAATCGGCCCGGCGGCAAGCGGCTGCAACTATGAGATAGGCGGGGATGTGATCAACGCATTCGCTGAAAATTTTGCAAACAGCGAAAAGTATCTCAGCCCGACCCGCGACGGACACGCTCTGGTCGATCTTCACCTCGCCAATCGCGATCAATTGATCGACCTTGGCGTGCGGGATGAAAACATCTTTACAGCCCCGTTCTGCACGATTGAGCGACCTGATCTTTTCTTTTCTTACCGCTTGGAAAAAAGGAAATACGGCAAAACCGGCCGTCTTTTATCCGTCATCGGCCGTCGTTAGCTACTATCTAAAGGCCCGTGCATCACCCACCAAATCTCTGCGATACTTTGCGTAAAACTCGGCGAGCTCTCTCGTTTAATCAGATTTTTAACGCTGAGACCGCTGAGTCGGACGCAGAGATCACGGAGACGAATATGCGTGGCACGATCAACGCTGCTGCTATCTCACCCTGGTCGTCAGCGTAACTTCTTTTGATTTGGGCGGATAACATACTTGATTGGTGCAAGCCTGATATTTGACCACGACGCGAACCGGCACCGAATTTCCCTTAAAACCCGCCGGGACGGTCACATTAAATCCAAACGACACGCGGCCTTCGTACACGTTTAGCGCCTGTTCGGAAAACTCGAATTTGCGGTTATGCCCGCGCGGATAGCTGACCGATCCTATCCTCGCTCCGTTTGAGGTTGCACGAACCGTGGTGGCGATGGCATATTCGCCGCTTGGCCGATTCGAATTCACATGCAGGCCGCCGGGAATGTTCAAAACGACCATCGCCCGCGCCGGTGTGCCGCGGGTAACTGTTCCGTTTCCGATGGAGCCGCTGACGCTCTGGGCGTCAATATTTGTGAAATAGCCCGCTATCGCGATCACGCCCGCCAAAATGCCAACTTTCATTATCTGTTTCATCATAAAATTTCCTAATAAACTAATGCCTTGTAAGATGAGTTTTATTCTATTTTAGTTCAAAGCCAGCGACCATTACTTCGATTTTACGCACAAATTCGTCAGGGGTTTCGGCAAGACGTAGTGCCTCAAGCCTGTAAATTTTGCCGTCTTTCTTGGCGATCTTATAGTAACCGCAAAGACTTACGCCCTTTTCAACCCGTTTCGTTTCGATCACGCGATAACGCCTGGAACCTATTACTTCGCTGATGTCAGCAACGATCTCATCGCCGGGTTTCGTTAGTTTTTCTGTACTGTCATCGAGGGTTTGTCCGTCGAGAACGGTTAAATTAACACGCCCCTGCCTGATATCACCGGCGCCATCCCCGCCAAAATCCTTCGAGTAAGATTCAAATACATATTTCGGATCGCCATTGATGATATTCAAAAAACCGTTCGGCTTTTGGATGACAAAATCTTGTGTTTCGATGGTCTCAGCCTCAAACGCCGCCGCAGCCGTCTTTTTTATCCGCGTCGAGGCATACACCATCAATCCAACGAGAATGAGTCCCAGAATGAGTATTTCCATAATCGTATGTTCAGAGTGGGGCTTCAGCCCGTATTTACGCGATAAATCGCGCACTCTAAACGATAGCAGCTAGTTGACCGCAGGCGGCGTAAATATCGCTGCCGCGCGGGCTGCGGACATAGGCCGAAACACCCCGCGATTCGAGTATCCATTTGAACCTGGCGACCCGCTCCGTCGTCGAAGCGGTGTAATCGAGTTGCTCCGCCCCGTTGTGCGGGATCAGGTTGACCTTTACACGTTTGAGCTGAAAGCGTTCTAACAGATCGGCGAGCGCGTTCGCATCGGCGTCGGAATCATTCACGCCGCCGAGCATTACATATTCAAAGGTGAACCGCTCGCCACGCCGCAGGCTTCCCTCAAATTCCTTTGCCGACGTCATCAGATCATTCAGATCCCAACGGCCATTGATCGGCATCAGGCGGGTGCGCAGATCGTCCGACGCCGACGAGAGCGAGATCGCCAGATGCGGCCGATTTTCGAGCTTTGCAAATTCGTAAATTTTGGGCACGATACCGGCGGTTGAGATCGTAACGCGGTTCGGCACGATGAAGAGGCCGTCTTCGTCCGCCATAATCTCAAGCGCGGCGATCAGATTTTCAAAATTCAAAAATGGCTCGCCCGCACCCATGCCGACCAGATTGGTCCCGTGCGGAGTTTCGGCTCCGACGCCGTAAACGTCATTTAATACAATGATTACTTGCTCAACGATCTCGCCAGCGGTCAGGTTTCGCAACAGGCCGAGCTTTGCCGTGAGACAAAAATCGCATTTTAGCGGACAGCCCGATTGCGACGAAAAGCAGATCGTATCGCGGCTCTCGGTGGGTATGTATACAGTCTCGACCGGAAAACCGTCCGCCGTTTTCATCAGATAACGCCGCGTTCCGTCAACCGAGACATATCGTGATTCAACATTCAGACGCGAGATGTCAGCGGCATCTTCGAGATTAACGCGGAATTTTTTCGGCAGATCGGTGATCTCGTCAAACGAGCGGAGCCGCCGATCGTGAACGGCCTTAAAAACCTGCGTCGCGCGGTATTTCGGCTCGCCAAATGACGCGGCCAGATCCTGTAATTTCTGTCGGCTTAGCCCCGCAATATGTATTTTTTCGGCCACAGTTCATATTTTACCGTAATTGCCGCGATTGTGCTTATTGCGGCAATAGTCGACGAGTTTGGTAAACTCTTAATTAATGGCCGAATATCTGTTTACATCTTCCTTGAATTCAATTAGTAAGTGCAACTCTTGGGGTTGCCGTTAAAGGGTAAGCTGCAACAGCATCTTCGCTTTTTGATGGTGACATCAAAGAGTTAAC
>JAYVER010000227.1:0-10499 GCA_043748725.1 Chloracidobacterium sp.
ATTGGTAAAAAAATTAGAAGAGCTCGGCATTGGCCGCCCGTCCACCTATGCACCAACAATTTCTACGATCCAGAAAAGAGAATACGTAGAAAAAAGAGATAAAGAAGGTACGCAAAGGGTTTACAGGATATTGGTGTTAAAAGATGATTCCATCAGTAAAAGGGAAGAATCTGAAACTACCGGTGCAGAAAAAGCGAAATTGTTCCCTACAGACTTAGGGTTGGTGGTGACGGATTTTCTGAAACAATATTTTGACGCCATCATGGATTATGGCTTCACCGCCAAGATCGAGAAAGAGTTCGATGATGTAGCCGACGGCAAACTGAAGTGGAATAAAATGATCGATGAGTTTTACAGCCCCTTCAAAAAGGACGTTGACAATACCATCGAAAATGCAGAGCGTGTGAAGGGCGAAAGGGTACTGGGCACCGATCCCGAAAGCGGCAAACCGGTGGTAGCCCGCATGGCGCGCTATGGCCCAATCATACAGATCGGCAGCGCCACAGAAGAGGAAAAGCCGAGATTTGCAAAAGTCCCAACGGGACAGAGCATTGAAACCATAACCTTTGCAGAAGCGCTGACCCTGTTCAAATTGCAGGACGCGATGGGCAGTTATGACGGCAAAGAATTGTCTGTAAGCGTTGGCCGCTTCGGGCCTTATGTAAAATGGGGTGATGAATTTATCTCTATACCCCGCGGCACCGACCTTGGAACGGTGGACACGGAAAAAGCGATTGGCTATATAAAAGCTAAACAGGAGGCGGATGCTCCTGTTGGTGAGTTTGACAATAAACCGATCACAAAAGGAACGGGACGTTTCGGGCCTTTTATAAAATGGGACGGTATGTTCATCAACGTGCCGCGCCGGTATGATCTTGCAAATCTGACCCAAGCCGAGATGAACGAACTTATCGAAGCAAAGGCCAGCAAAGAAGCAAACCGTTACATACAACGCTGGGAGGATGAAAAAATATCGGTGGAGAATGCCCGTTGGGGCCCTATCATCAAATTCGGCAAAAAGATTATTTCAATTCCGAAAAAAGCCGATGGTACGCGCTCCACTGCGGACGAGGCAGCAACTCTAACGCTGGAACAGGTAAAAAAACTTATTGAAGCCGAACTGCCGGAAGCGTTTGCAAAGAAGACGAGGCCTTCAGCTAAAAAGGCACCTGCCAAGAAGACTGCGAAGAAGAATGGTAGATGAAGGAAAAGTTCGGACGGTCGAACTATCCAAAATGCGACGCCGTATATTGGGACAAACCGGTCAAAGAATCTTGCCCCAAATGCAGCGCGCGGTTCATGCTTGATAAGACCACAAAGAAAGACGGCACGATCCGCTATTGCCAAAATGAGGAATGTGATTATAAAATGGCAGTCGAAACAAAAGATGTAACAACCGACACGGGAACCGAGGCAACGGTTTCGGCGTAAATTTAGCGAATGAACGAAAATCTCCAATTCCTTCAAGCGTTTCTAAAGAATCCACTAAAAGTGGGTGCTATTGCTCCGAGTTCGCCGGAGCTTGCGGCCGAGATGCTGCAGGGCATTAAGCCGGACGAGGAAAACATCGTCCTCGAGCTCGGCGTCGGCACCGGGGCGATCACGAGGTTTTTGCAGGACGTCATTCCTAACAAAGATGCGTACCTTGGTATCGAGCTCGACGGCGATCTGGTCGGAAATCTCCACAGCAAGTTTCAGGAGATGAATATTGTTTGCGGCAATGCCGCCGATGCGTATTCGATCCACAAAAACTCGGGCCTCGGCAAGGTTCGATATTTGGTTTGCTGTCTGCCGTTTGTCTCTCTGCCAAAAGAGATCAGCGAGAGCGTGCTGCTTGAGATCGAAAAGTTTATGGAAGAGGGCTGTGAGCTGCGCATCTTCCAATACGCTCACGGATATTTTCTGCCGCCGGCGATCAAGCTCCGAGAGTTTCTGAAAAACCGCTACGGCAAATCGAAACGCAGTCCGCTCGTCTTAAAAAACGTTCCGCCCGCATTTACACTCACCTGGTCAACCATTTAGCCTTTCGGCATTGTTGAAACCTTTTTCGTGCATTTGTAGTATAAATAACCAAATCTCTTCATGTAGATTTAGATTTTTTTTAGGAGAAACAAATAATGTTACGACGCAGGATCTTAGGCGTTTTTTTGCTTTACGCTTTCTTACTTCCATCTTTTACGTTCGCGCAGGCTGGTGTTTATACGGCTCCAAAAGCTGACATCGACAAAATAAAGGACGAGGGAATGAACCGCTCGCAGGTTATGCAGACCTTGAGCTATCTCTCGGATGTAATCGGTCAAAGGCTTACGGCCTCGCCTAGCCTGCTGCACGCGAATGAGTGGACGCGCGACACGATGATGAAATGGGGCATGAAAAACGGCCACCTCGAAGCGTGGGGCCCGTTTGGCCGCGGGTGGGTTTTGAAAAGTTTTGCGGCGCAAGTTTCGTCGCCTTATGCGATACCGCTGATCGGTTATCCGAAAGCTTGGGCGCCCGGAACAAACGGCGTTATCAATGCCGATGTCGTTTATCTTGACGCTAAGGACGATGCGGCTCTCGAAAAATATAAAGGCCAGCTAAAAGGCAGGATCGTGCTGATGTCGCCAATTCGCGATCTTAAAGCCGATTTTACCGGCATCGGAAAACGAGATACGGACGAAGACCTTGCCAAAATGGCCGCCGCTCCCGATCCCGCAACGGTTCAGCGTAACAATGGGCAATTCACGCCTGAACAGATAGCGACACGACGCGCGGCTCAACTTTTCACAGCAAAACGGCTTGTTTTCATCGTAAACGAAGGCGCCGCGATGGCCGTAGATAACAGCCGCGGTGGATTTGGCGGCACGGTTTTCGTTCAACAGGCGACTGTCGCCCAGGAGCCTCCTGCAAACCTGCAGGATCCGACATTTCGACGCCTTACGCCGTATATGAAGGAAGCGGAATCGCACATAATTCCGCAGATGACGCTCGCCACCGAACACTACAATCGTCTCGTGCGGATGATCCAACAGGGCGAAAAATTGAAGATGATGGTTAACGTCGAGGCGCAGTATCTGGACGGCGACGGCATGGTCAACAACACCGTTGCCGAAATTCCGGGCACGGACCCGAAATTGAAGGATGAGGTGGTAATGCTGGGCGGGCACATGGATTCATGGCAGAGCGGAACAGGAGCGACCGATAACGGGGCCGGTGTTGCAGTTGCAATGGAAGCCGCCCGCATTTTAATGGCGTCGGGGCTAAAGCCGCGCCGGACGATCCGCGTCGCGCTCTGGTCGGGTGAGGAACAAGGGTTGCTTGGCTCGCGAGCTTACGTAAAACAGCATTTTGGGGAGATGAAAAACGCTCCAAACAACTTTGGCCCGCTCGATCCGAATGCTCCAAAACCCGAGCTCGTAAAAGGAGCCGATTACGAAAAGCTATCGGCCTATTACAATCTCGATAACGGCACAGGCAAGATACGCGGGGTTTATATGCAGGGAAACACGGCAGTTAGGCCGTATTTCGAGGCGTGGCTCGCGCCGTTTGCCGATATGGGAGCGAAAACGCTGACATTGTCTAATACCGGTGGAACCGACCACCTTTCATTCGACGCGATCGGCTTGCCCGGATTCCAATTCATACAGGACGAGATCGAATACGATACTCTGACGCATCATTCGAATCAGGACGTTTTCGACCGCATCCAGGCCGATGATATGAAACAGGCGGCAACGATCATGGCCGCGTTTGTCTATCAAACCGCGATGATGGATGAGAAAATGCCTAGAAAGGTAATGAAATAAGAAAATCAGCCACGAATGCCACGAATCATTGATTTGTTTAATTCGTGCAATTCGTGACTAAAGAATGGTTTCCATAAACAAAACACCGTCGTGCGGATTGTCATAAAACGGCGGTATCGGTGAGAAGCCGTGAGATTCGTAGAGTCGCACGGCTTTCCCCATCTTTGGCGGAAAAGTGTCAAGCCGCATTTTGTGGTAGCCGATCTCGCGGGCATCGGCAATGAGGCGTTCGATCAGATGCACGCCGATCTGCTGCCCTCGAAATTCGTCACGGACAAAGAGGCGCTTCATCTCACAAATGCCGACGTCTAGCGGTCTTAACGCGATGCACCCGGTAAGCTGTTCGTCCTGATAGGCCAGAAACAAACGTCCGTCCGGCTCAGCGTATTTACCGGGAAGGTTACGCAGTTCATCTTCAAAGCCCTGAAAACACAGATCAAGTCCAAGCCACGCCTCGTATTCGCGGAACAATGTGCGGGCCGCAGCTATATCATCATCAGTGAAGGCTTGCGAGATAATAAGCATTATCAGAAAGTTTCACCCGAAAGCGCTAAGAACGCAAAGTAAAGCAGAAAACTCTTTCCCTAACTTTGCATCCTTCGTGGCTTTGCGTGATATTTCTTCCCGTTTGCCGATTACTAACCGCCGCTTTTTGGTATAACATTAAATGTTTATGGAAACAGCAGTCGAAAAATACAAGGTCGCTAACGAGCCGTATTATTTGCCGTTAAAAAATGAGGTCGAGCTTTTCGAGGCAGCGTACGCGGCACGGCTTCCGGCTATGCTAAAAGGGCCAACGGGCTGCGGTAAGACCCGGTTTGTCGAGTACATGGCGTATAAATTAGATCGCCCGTTGATAACTGTCGCCTGTCACGAAGACCTGTCATCGACCGATCTCGTCGGGCGCTTTTTGCTCGAGGGCGAAGAGACTGTCTGGCATGACGGCCCGCTAACGGCGGCCGTCCGGGCCGGTGCGATCTGTTATCTGGACGAGGTTGTCGAGGCACGAAAGGATACAGTTGTCATCATCCATCCGCTGACGGATGACAGACGCCGCCTGCCGATTGAAAAACGCGGAACCGTGATCGACGCGCCGCCCGAATTCATGCTCGTCGTGTCGTACAATCCGGGCTATCAGTCGATTCTAAAAGACCTCAAGCAATCGACCCGCCAGCGTTTCGTAGCGATGGAGTTCGACTATCCCGACGTGGAAGCCGAGACCGAGATCGTGGCCAAAGAAGGCGGAATCGACCTTGAGACCGCCACCGATCTGGTTAAAATCGGCCAAAAAGTACGCAACCTGCGCGGCCATGGCCTGGAAGAAGGCGTCTCGACCCGCCTCCTCATCTACGCCGCCCAAATGATCGCCCAGGGCATCTCGCCCATCGCCGCCGCCGAGGTCGCCATCTGCTCGCCGATCACCGACGACCGCGAACTCCAACGCAGCATCCGCGAGATAGTTACGACGATAATTTGAATAAAAAGCTGTAAAAGTCGTCGAAAACATAGTATCCTGTTGCCGTTATGACGAACGAAGAAATATTAAAAGAAATAGCTTCTATGCCCGACGAAGATAAGAGAATCGTCGAGCGTTTGATCGCTAAGATTCGCAAACGATATTCTGAGGGTGTGACCCAATCAAATAAAAGAAAAAAGTCGTTCAGGGACGAACCTTTCTTTGGTATGTGGGCGGATCGCGAAGATATGAAAGATGGGGGCGCGGCATGGGTAAGGAAGATACGTCGAGAGCAATGGGATCGGAGCGATAGATGGTCCTAGTAGACTCCGACATATTGATTCAGTTTTCACGTCACGACGACAAAGCAGCAGCTTGGCTGGATAAAACATCGGATTCCACAAAACTCGTAATCAGTGTCATTACCGAAATAGAGCTAATCATCGGCAGTCGGGATAAAACTCACCTAAAAGAAGTAAGACAATTCCTTTCCAAGTTTGAAATCATACACATCGACGAAGAAATTTCACGACGTGCCTCGGAATTGATCGAGAAATACTGTCTTAGCCACAGGTTACAGCTACCCGATGCCTTGATCGCCGCAACTGCTTTGGAACTCAGTTGTGATCTAGCTACGATCAATAGAAAAGATTTTCGGCAAATCGAAGGTCTGCGGCTCGCCGATTATCCATAAATCTAGCAATCCCATCACCGACGACCGTGAATTGCAACGCAGCATCCGCGAGATCGTGACGACGATAATCTGATCTAGGATTTTTGTGCTAACAGTTGATACTGATGTAAAATTGCCCTGCTGGATTTATCAGATCAAATGAAAATACCGCTTATATTGATTCTTATTTCATTAGCGTCGTTCAACGTTGTACTGGGTCAACACCGCCTCCTGATGGTATCGCCGTCAAAATTTAAGTTACTGACAACTGACGTTTCTTATCAAGGCGAAACCTGCTCGCCGAGCGCTGCAACCGATACAGCTTATTTGGGTCGTGTCGAAGTAATCAGAATTGGGCACGAGGCCTTTTACCAAGCCAATCGTTTCTATAGGAATGACCGAGGTGATGGACTGGTGGTTGAAAATTTCGAAGCTCGAACTTGTCGAATTTATCCGATGTTCGGATTAGCGGAAGCTGCCTCGTGGATCAAACATGATGAAAACGGCCCTGGCAGTCCCAATGCGACTCGTGGTTTGTACAGAGTTGGAAATGCCTTGTGGATGGGCAGTAACGGAATTGGGATAGCAGTTTTGGATTTGAATCGAAAGACATGGTCACGATATGACGTTAAATCCAACGTTGTCGCCGGCGATCACCTACAGATAAACTATGCGGACAACGATTATGTCTTTGTGACGAGAGGAGAGTTTCCCGGGACTTCCTTTAATCTTTACTCTGTCAAACATAACAAGTGGCTGGGGTTGAACGCGGTTTCGACCAAATTGGTGAGCGAATACGGCTACTCGATCGAGTCAGTTCAGGTTCCGGTAGATCACCGGTTCTATGCTAAGCAAAAATACATTCCGATCGATTGGACTTTCATGGGTTTGCAATTAATCGATAAAGGCGATGCCTATTCGTTTGTAAATAAATTCTCAGAAACACAAACCGTTTTCGAGATCAGCAAGCCACAACTTGAGCAAGCTTTTATTAATCGGTAGAAATTATCACTGTAGGATCGATTTTGCGATTTGAATTCAAAGGTGGTGCTTACAACAAATAGGCGATTAAGAAATATTCAATCTCGCCCATCGCCGCCGCCGAGGTCGCCATCTGCTCGCCGATAACAGACGACCGCGAACTCCAACGCAGCATTCGCGAAATCGTGACAACGATAATTTAGCTGCTATATCTTTAATAAAACCTGCTAAATGTTGTATAGAAATCACTTCTCTATTGAAAAAAGTTACTGCACTGTATATAAAACCTGCTGCTCAATAAATAATAACCACTCAGTATTTAGTAAATCCTGCTGTATTATTAATATTAGTCTCTGCACATTACAAAAAACCTCGTGCAATCTGTAAACGAAACGGTTATGCTTCCGTTCGAGAGGTGAAATATGCTTTATTTCAATATCCAAAGGGTGTTCGCCCTGCGTGGTATCGAACGTCCATACACTTGGCTCGTCCAAAACGGCTTCGTCGCTCAGACCGCGAGCAACTGGGCAAAAAACCGGATCGGCTATGTCCGCCCCGAGCAGATGGAACGCCTCTGCCTGGCTCTCAACTGCACGCCGAACGACCTTTTCGAGTGGCGCGAGGACAACAAAACCGTCGTCCACGACGCCCACGCCCTCCGCACCCTCAAACGCGAACATAAAGCCCGCTCCGTCGCCGACATGACCCGCGACATCCCGGCCGATAAGCTGGAGAAGCTCGGTGAGATGCTTAATGCGTTGAGAAATGACGGTGAGGACACGAATGAATCCAAAGGCACATCAAACGACATATGAGAATCCACGGCCCTTTACTCGTCTTGCGAGCATTGACGGATTTTGGCAGATGATGCTTTATCCGGCGGGGCCGGACGATCTTCGTAAAGAGGGGAGCCTTTCTTACAAGAGTTAACATTCATTTAACACTCAGTTCACCCCACGTTAACCTCATCCTACTAATCTGCTTCTTGCAGCGAAGAAATTTAACAAATTTAGGAACCAAGAGGCGGTTTTTGGCGATAGCTGTCAAAGACCGCCGCTTATCTGATTAAAAGCAGTTTTTCAAAGGAGTGATGATGAAAACGAAAATATTCGTACAAACCATTTCAGCAATTTTAATTCTCATATTTTCTTTAATAATAAGCGTATCGGCGCAGTCCGATCAGGGACGCATTGCGGGCAGCGTGGCGGACGCGAACGGCGCGGTCGTAGCCGGTGCAAGCGTTACCGTCACCAATCAGCAGACCGGCGAAGCCCGCACGGTCACGGCCAAAGACGACGGGACATTTAGCTTTTTGGCTTTGAGAGCATCGAAATATACGATCAAGGCGTCTGCAAATAATTTTGAAACGACCATCAAGACTGGCGTCGATCTACTTGTCGGTCAGGCCCTCGATCTTGATCTCGTACTCGCGGCCAAGGGCCTTGCGGCACAGGTCGATGTCGTGTCCGGTCAGGACAACATCGTCAATACCGCTTCGGCCAGCATGAGCGCGAATGTCAACCCGCGTGAGGTCGAGGGTTTGCCGGTCAACGGCCGCCAGCTCTCGCAGCTTTATCTACAAGCACCGGGCGGCGTCAACAGCGGCACCGGAACATTTGCGGACATACGATTTTCGGGACGCGCCAACCAACAAAATGTCATCCGGTACGACGGCGTCGAGGGAAGCGCGATTATTGACGCTAGTCCCGGTAATCTGAACGGCGAGGTTCCGTCACCATTTCGTCTGCAGTCAAGTCTTGAGAATGTCCAGGAATTTCGCGTCGATTCCAGTAATTTCCCGGCTGAGTTTGGTACCGGCACCGGCGGACAGATCAGCGTTGTCACAAAGAGCGGCGGCAACCAATTTCACGGCTCGGGCTTTGAATACCTTCGGCGTGCCGGTTTAGATTCGCGAAACTTTTTTGACAATGTTTCGGCCGGTATCGCGAAGAGCGCGCTATCGCTCGATCAGTTTGGCGGCTCCGTTGGCGGCCCGATCATTAAAAACAAACTCTTCTTTTTCGGTAGTTATGAACGATACCGTGGTCGATTCGGTCTTAATTTCGTCGAGGCGGCTCCGAGTTTGAGCCTTGCTGCGCCGGGTGCGTTAATTCCGGGCACAAACACACCGGTCAATCCGCTGATCCAACCTTTTATCACCGGGTTTCGCTCTAGTAGAGCCGTTACCATACCCGGCGGTTCGGCGGCGACGGGTTTTGACATTGTGCAGCTTCAGGATTTGGAAAGGACGGATGAAAAAGCGTATGCAGCTCGCTTCGACTATCAAGTCAATCAACTAAACAAACTCTACTTCAGATTTTTCCGCGACGAAGGCGATGACATTGCACCCGAAGGTGTTTCGGGGCGCTCAGTCACTATTAAGGCCGTACCCCAAAACGGCGTTGTGGGTCTTCAGTCGATCCTTAGGAAAGACGGGTCGCTGATCAACGAATTTAAGGTTGGCTACAACGGAGCGAGGACACGTATTAATGGTTCGGCCCCGACGGTCAATGGCCTGGATTTTACCAACCTTACCCTCAATATCTCAGGCAGCGTCGCCAATACCGGCATCGCCGGTCAGGGCACATCATCCGGCATTTCGATTCCTGGCGGCCTGGTTCGTGCAAACAGCGCGACCAATGGGCGCGGACAGCCGTACACGCCGTACTCGATCGGATTTATCGATAGCCTGAGCTGGGTTCGCGGCAATCACAATTTTAAATTTGGTGGCGAGATTCGTCCCGTTCGGTTGTACACCGACCGGCTCGGCGGCACGACGTACACATTCTCGAATCTGAATGCTTTTCTGGGGAATACGCCGACCAGCGTTCAGTATCTCGGCGATGTGAGTGCTCCCAGCCCATTCACCAACGGCCCCGGTGGGCAAAGACTTGCAAAACAGGCCTACTACATCGGCTATGGACAGGACGAGTGGAAGCTCCGTCCGGGTCTGACATTGAGCTACGGTTTGCGTTACGAATACTACTCGCCATTGCGCGAAGCGAATAACCAACAGATATTCTTCAACATTGATAATGGTACTTTGCGTCCCGTGACCGAGCAGCCGTACAAATCGACCAAAAACAATTTTGCGCCACGCCTTGCGATTACCTGGTCTCCTAATCAGGGCGGCAATGGTTTTTTCGCTGGCGGCAAGACGATACTTCGCGGCGGCGTGGGCATCTTTTACGGACCCGGACAGACAGAGGATCAGATACAGCCGATCGAAAGTGATCGCATCAGCTCGACCATCACGAGCGGCAGCCTGCTCGCATTTCCCGCGAATATTCCGGGAATCATAACCAATTTTACGAGCAATCCGAATAACCGCAACTATCAGCCGCGTGCATACGCGACCAACTACACAATTCCGGAGAAAGTCTATCAATATACCTTCTCGTGGCAGCAGCAGATGCCGGGCAATATCGTTTCAACGGTTGCGTATGTCGGCAGTCAGGGCCGGAACCTCTTTTTGAGGAGCGTTGCAAACCGCATCCTGCCGGGGCAGTCGACCATAATCAACGGATCGAATATCCCGACCGGAGTCGGCGTCGTCAACCGCACCAATCCGGTGACGGGACAGGTGATCGGCGTCAATACGATC
>JAYVER010000228.1:0-28516 GCA_043748725.1 Chloracidobacterium sp.
ACCTGCTTGCAAGATCAGATATCCGTCTCATCGAACCGCTCGGCTATCTCGCTTTTATGCGGCTTTACAGCGGGGCGAAAATGGTTTTGACCGATTCCGGCGGTTTGCAGGAAGAGACGACCGTGCTGGGCATTCCGTGCCTGACGCTGCGTCACAACACCGAACGCCCGATCACCATAGAAATGGGTACAAACATACTCGTCGGCACCGATCCCGAAAAGATTAAGCAAGCTGCCTTTGTGATTTTAGATCGCAAAACTGAAATTTCAAACTCACAAATCCCTCCGCTGTGGGATGGCAAAACAGCAGGGCGCATTTGCGACGAACTCCTGAAATAGATTTACCCACGAAATACACGAAAATAAGAAATTCTTACTTTTGTGTTTTTCGTGTATTTCGCGGTCAAATTTCTTATTCGCTTTTCTCGATCGGATAGCCGGCTGTCTTCCAGCCGTTTGTTCCGCCTACGAGGGCGTATGTGTTAGCAATGCCTTTTTGATTTAATTGGAATGCCAGACCGGCACTCGTGTGTTCGCTCGGTCAGTCACAGTAAACTATTATTTTCTTACCCTGCGGCAATGTCGAAAATTTGTCATCAGTAGAACCGAACGGGATATTGATTGCACCAGCTATGTGCTCGTTCTTGAATGCCGTTTCGGGACGGCTGTCTACAACGACAATATTGCCAGTGTCATAATCCTTTTTTGCTTCGTTGACGGTTATCCGCGGCACTTCGGTGTCGTTCTCAAATTTTTTATACTCGGCGAGCTGGACTTTTTGACATGCGAGCATAAACGTCAGGCCGATGACGAGCATCATCATCATGGTATAAATCACAATTTTCTTCATACAATCATTTCTCACCAAAAGCCGCGAGAACCTCGTCCGCGTGAGCCGCGACATCCACCTTATCGAATATTTTAACGATTTTTCCTTCTCCGTCAATTAGAAATGACTTGCGGTTTGTGCCCATGTATTTTTTGCCGTACATGCTCTTTTCGCCCCAGACGCCATAATCGTTGACGATCTTTTTATCAGTGTCGGCAAGCAGATCAAACGGTAACTGAAATTTCGAAATGAATTTCTGATGCGATTTCTCGTCGTCGGTCGAAACGCCGAGGACGCGGATGCCCTTGGATTTATATACATCGTCCGCGTCGCGGAATGAGCAAGCCTCTTTGGTACAGCCGGGTGTATCGTCTTTTGGATAAAAATACAGCACAACGCGCTGGCCCTTGAGATCGGCTAGTTTTACGTCGTTGCCATCCTGATCTTTGGCATTAAAACCCGGTGCCTTGTCGCCTTCTTTCAGCATAATTCTTCTCAAACGTGTAAAATCTATTTTCAAGATTATAGCACGGAAAGATGAAACTTCTCAGCGAACAAAAAGCCATGGAACGGCTGAAAGTTTCAAATAGTATGAGCCAGAAATCCGCCGCGCTTACGGTTTTTTCGAAGCTTTGCGCGGATCATCCGCCGGGTTAACGTATGTTATTGTCCACGGCCCGACGCCGTGCAGCTGCACGATGGTATCGCCGTTCGCCCAGGCAAAATGCTTCATTCCGGCGGGCCAAAAGCCGAACGTCCCGGCCGGCATTTCGCGGGTCGCCGATTTATCGAACTTGTCGCCCATACCGATGTTAAACGAACCGGAAATGACGGTCACATGCTCGACATTAGAATGGAAGTGCGGCTGGACCGAAAAGCCGTCCGGCAGCCGCAGACGCATCGTGAAAACGCCTTCCTTCGTCGGATCACCCTCGAGAATGGCGACCTTTGCACCGGCCCGCAGAGACGCGGGGCCGTCTTTCCACTGCACCGCGGCCGGCGAGTAAATGCTCATCACAGGGTCTGCGGCGGCTGTCGCCGATTTCATTTCTTTATGGCCACCTTTGGCCGTTTCCTGGCCGAGCATCGCCGGCGCCAAAAGAATCGTTAAAACAATGATCAATAGCGTTCTATTCATCATGGTACCTCCCTTTTAATAATTTTCCGCTTAATAATATACGACGAGAGGGACATTTGCAACATGAATTTAAGGCAATATAAGGCAATATAGGAAAGCAAGGATGGGTTGGCGGCGGCGACCAGATTCGGCGGCAACATCTCTATCTAATAGCCCGCTGCCGTTTTCGGACATAGGGCGATTATTTTATATCCAGTTCAAACGGCATCATCAGCATTGCTTCGCCACGCTGCATTCGGTCGAATAGGGCGGCGTAGCGGAATGCGCGGCGGACGTCGGCCGGCAGCGACTCGAGCAGAGCGGCCTGTGCCTGCTGCTCTTTGGTTTGAGCCGAAGCGTCGTCTCCGAACAAAGTTTCTAAGAACGGTTTAGGCGTCGGGAGGACCACTCGTTTGACCTCCTTGTCAGCGGGCAAATTTGCGAGTTCTTTGGCAACGCTGATCGCCTTTTCGAGCCCGCCGAATTCGTCGATCAGGCCGTTTGCTTTCGCTTGGGTGCCGGTCCAGACACGGCCCTGGCCGAGCGTGTTGACCTCTTCGGCTGATTTATTGCGGCCTTTTGCGACTTTTGGGACAAAGTTGTCGTAATAGACATTGTTCGCCTGTTCGGTCATTTTTGCGCGTTCGTCGGGGGTGAATTTCTCTGTCTCGCGAAAAATACCGGCATTTTTTCCGCGCATCACGTATTCGTTAGTGACGCCCAGCCAGTCATAAAGCCCCTTCACGACCGGTTTGCCTAAAAACATCCCGATCGAGCCGGTAATCGTCGCCGGTTCGGCGACGATCTTATTGGCGTTGCAAGCGATGTAATAACCGCCTGAGGCGGCGACATCAGCCATCGAGACGACCACGGGTTTTTTTGCCTTGGCATTTTCGATCGCATGCCACATTATGTCGGATGCTAGGGCCGAGCCGCCGGGCGAATCGACACGCAGCACGATCGCCTTGATCGACTTGTCCGCAGCCGCATCATTTACCGCATCCACGATGGTGTCCGAGCCGACCATCTCTCCCTTCAGCGGGCCGCTGCTCGAATGCCCGATATTGATCGCGCCCGAGGCGTAAATGACCGCGATCTTCTCACCCGTGTTCAGCCCCAAACTGTCCGATGGAATGTCGCGGTAGTCGCCGCCGCGAATGGAGCGAAGCTTGTCGCCCTCTTTGTAGCCGAGCGCGGATTTGAGAGCATCGTCAACTTGATCGCGATATAGAGCGTCGTCGATCAGTCCCAGAGCCTTGGCTTTGTTTGCATTGTACGGAGCACCATCGACCAGGGCTTTTACGTCATCGACCGATTTCTTTCTCGATTCGGAGATAGCGGTCGTAAAACGTGAAAAATATTCATCCAAAATGGCATTTAGCACCTCGCGCTGGCCGTCGGACATTTCTTTGCGGGTGTATCGGTCGGGTGCATTTTTGTATTTCGGGCCGATCTGGATAACGTCGGCCTCAATGCCCAGCTTGTCGAGCGATCCCTTGTAAAACATCGCTTCGGCGGCAAAACCATTGATATAAATATCACCCGACGGCGGCAGAAAGATCTTGTCGGCGGCAGTAGCGAGGTAATATTCGCGGTTTGTGCCGATCTCCATATAGGCGTAAACCGGCTTGCCGGATGCCTTAAAATCTTTTACGGCATCGCGAAACTCGTCAGCCTTTCCCCATCCAATACCGGGAAAATTAATATCGAGCAGCACGGCACTGATGCGATTATCGACTTTTGCCTTGCGCAATTGAGTCAGGAGACTGGTGAAAGACTGCGATTGCTTTATCCCAAAAGCTTTTGCTAACGGCTCCTCGGCAACGTAATCGGGCAGCTCGCCCGAAATGTTTAAAATGAGGACGCTGTTGTCAGCAATACTGGGCTTGCCCATGTTGCGCGTCGCGTAAACTAGCCCAATGATCGCGGCGATAAAAATGACGAAAAGAATTCCGCCGATAATCAAGAGTATTTTTCCCGTTTTTGAAATAGCCATCGTCAATCATTACGCTAAAACGCCAAAAAGGTTTCTCTTGTCAGAACCGGGAGCGATAGCGACTGGGTTCTTCCTGCTCGCGTCGAGACCCAGTCGCTACCGTTCCCGGTTTTGATTTTAAAGCGACTTCGCGTTAAAACTCCTCCGAAATTTGCTATATTCAGACCTAATGGCTAAAAAAGGCACGATCCTCATTTGCGACGACGAAGAGATAATGCGCGACGTGCTCGAAACGATACTTTCGGGTGCGGGTTACAAGGTCGACCTGGCGAAGACAGGCGAGGAAGCAGTCGATCTCTATTCACAAAAAAACTACGATGTCGTTTTGATGGACGTCTCGATGCCCGGTATCGGCGGCCTGACGGCACTCGAGGATCTGATCAAACTCGACGCTGAAGCTGTAATTCTAATGGTCACCGCCTACGCCACGTTCGATACGGCGATCTCCGCCTGGGAAAAAGGTGCCGCCGGCGTCATCAGGAAGCCGTTCCAAAATGAGCAAATTCTTGTTCTCGTCGCAAAAGGGATCAAAAAGCGCCGCAAGGAAGAAGAACGACAGGTTTTGCGGCAGGCGATGGTCAGGTCAGTAAAGCGCGAGGGCTTTATCGGCCGTTCCGAGATAATGGAGAACGTATTCCGGCTGGTCGAAAGAGTCGCTCCGGCCCGGTCGACGGTTTTGATCACCGGCGAGAGCGGCACCGGCAAAGAGCTGGTCGCCAAGGCGATCCACGAATCAAGCCCGCGTGTCGACAATCCATTTGTTGTCGTCAATTGCTCGAATATCCCTTCGGAATTGCTCGAATCTGAGTTGTTTGGGCATACGCGGGGAGCTTTTACCGGAGCCATCGCGGCTAAAAAAGGGCTGTTCGAGGTTGCCGATACCGGTTCGATATTTCTCGACGAGATCGGCGATCTTCGTCCGGAAACGCAGGTTAGGTTGCTCCGCGTGATTCAGGAGCGGGAGTTTACGCCGATCGGCGAAACTTCGCCGACGAAGGTGGATGTCCGTATCATCGCGGCAACCAACGTCGATCTGAAAGAGGCCGTCAAGAGCGGACAGTTTCGCGAAGACCTATACTTTCGCCTTTCCGTCGTGCCGCTCGAACTGCCGCCGCTGCGCGACAGGCGCGAGGATATTTTGCCGCTCACGCAGTTTTTCATCCAAAAATATGCCGCGGAAAACGGTCGTGAAATTGTGGAAACACTGTCGCCCGAGGTTCTGGCGTTGCTAGAAAACTACAACTATCCGGGGAACGTCCGCGAACTCGAAAATATCATTGAGCGGGCAATCGTGATCGCACCGGGCGACGAGATCACCGTCGAATGCCTCCGCCCCGAGGTCCGCGACCCGGAACTTGGGCGTCAAATGATCTCGGCTGCGACCGGAACTTCCGCTGGTCTCGACATTGCGCGCGGCGTAAATTTCTACGACGAATCCAAAAAATTCGAGATCGACCTCATCCGCCGCGCCCTCGACCAAACCGGCGGCCACCAATCCCGCGCCGCCCGCCTCCTCGGCCTCAACGCCACCACGCTAAATTCGAAGATTAAAAGCCACAATATCCAGTCACGCACCAATTGAACATTTATCCAAATAATTGGAATTATGTTCAAAATGTTCGCAAAAAACGAGCTTTTTTGTTACTCCCTCTTTGCTCCGAGTCATTCAAAATCGCCCTTATCTCGCATTAAACCAATCTGTTAGCCATTTGCTGCCTGATGACGGGCATCTTGGCACGAAACTTGCCCTTTATTAGCGGAACTTGAAACTCTATTTAATATAACGGTCTTTTGGAGTTTTTGGCGACGTAATCTCAAGAAGATTATAAGCCTTGCCGACATTTATACAGCACTTATTTTAAGTGAGATCTTGATTTAATTTCTTCAGGAGGAAAAATGAGAAAGTTTACAAAGATATTTATGGTCGGTCTGACGCTATTTTTGTTTCAGACCGCCATCCACGCACAAACAACCGGTTCGCTCTCCGGAACAGTTACTGATCCGAACGGCGCCATCGTGGCCGGTGCTAATGTCACAATAAAAAATGTTGCCACAGGAGAAGGCCGTAGCGCTACGGCAAGTGATAAGGGCTTATTTGCATTTGCTTCGCTACAGCCGGGCGTTTACTCGGTCACCGTCGAAAGCAAGGGATTTAAGCGGGCCGTGGCATCCAATATTGCCGTTGAGGTTACCAAAGAGGCACAAGTGACGATTCCGCTTGAGATAGGCGGTGCTAATGAATCGGTCACGGTGACTTCTGCCCAAGAGGTAATCAACACATCCAGCCCAAGTCTTACTAATGTCATTAACATAAAGCAGGTCGTGAATTTGCCGCTGTCATCGCGAAATCCGCTTGATCTGGCCGCCCTTCAGGCCGGAGTTGCCGTTACCGGCGCTGATACGCGGAATTCCTCGGTAAGCGGTCTGCGCGGATCGGCCACTAATGTTACGCAGGACGGCATCAACGCTATGGACAACTTTGTGAAGACCGCTTCATTTTTTGCCATCTCCGCTCCGTCTCTCGGTTCGACCGATGAATTTAGTATCACCACCGGCACTACAGGTTCAGAGTCAGGCCGCGGCGTGACCCAGGTCAACGTTGTTACCAAGGGTGGTACCAATCAGTTTCACGGCAGCTTGTTTTATCTGACGCGCAACAGTGCCTTCAACGCTGCTGATTTTTTCAATAACCAGTCGGGTTCAAGGGCGGACGGTTCGAAGATCTCGCCAAGACCGGACTTACACCAGCATTTCTATGGCGGTACGATTGGCGGACCGGTTTACTTTCTAAAATTCGGCGAAACCGACAAGCATATTTGGGACGGACATAATAAGGCGTTCTTCTTCTTTGCGTATGAGGGCTTTCGTGAAAAGTTTCAAGCCACTCGTAACCGCACCGTATTGACGGCCGCTGCTCGTACGGGAGCTTTCAGCTATACCGGAACCAACGGAGTTGTTCAGACGGTTAACTTGCTCGCAATCGGGGCTGTGCGTACCTTAAATCCTATTACCTCGGCGATACTAAACTCCCAGCCGGCATCGAATAACACGCTGGTTGGCGATGGATTTAACACCGCCGGTTACCAGTTCAATGTGGTGGGTGCGGATCCAAGCGACAAATTTGTTGGCCGTTATGACCACCAGCTGGTCGAAAACACGAGATATGGCTCGCATAAGTTTGAATTTGTTTATAACCGAGCCAAGTTCTCACTTTTCCCGGACACTTTTAATCAGATTGAAGCACCATTTCCGGGCGGCGTTGATGCCGGACAGTCTTCGATTAGAACCTTATATACGGGTGCGCTGGTTTCCACTTTTGGCTCAGCTAGCAATGTTTTTAGATATGGCAAGCAATTTGCCCCGGTAGCTTTTTTACGGGCCAGCACTGCCACCGCACCATACACCGTGTTTGCCTCGGTGACCGATACTAACAACACGTTTCAGTCCCAGGGAAGGAATACGATCGTTAACCAGTTTTCCGATAACTTCTCCTTGCTGAAGGGAGCACATAGCTTGCGCTTTGGCGCCGATTATCAGAAAATCTTTGCCAATACCTTTAACGACGCGGGAATTAACCAGACTATCAATTTTGGATCGAATGCATCTAACCCGACGGGCATTACTCTCGCTAGTTTCCCATTCGGCGCTAATGCGGATGTCACCCGTGCAACTAATATCTATACAGACTTAGTCGGACTCCTTGGCTCATCGAGTGCGACTTTCAATGTCACGAGTCCGACCTCCGGCTTTGTTCAGGGAGCGACCCGATCCAGGATCTTTCAGGAAAAAGATGTTGCTTTATACGCCCAGGATCAATGGCGGGCGAGAAGTAATCTAACGCTAAATTACGGGGTTCGTTGGGAATTTGAGGGTGTTCCGACAATACCGAACGGCCTCGCGATACAGCCGGATGCATCTACAATTTTTGGAATCTCCGGTTTCGGCAATCTGTTTCGCCCGACGGCACCCGCAGGGGCGGCACCCGGAATCGCAACTCAAAATTTAGTCAGCGGTAATACCGGGAAAGGCTTGTACAAAAACGATTGGAATAACTTTGCTCCATTCGTTGGACTTGCCTATTCGCCTAACTTTAAGAGCGGTCCGCTCCATGGCCTGTTTGGGGAGGAGGGCAAAAGCTCTATCAGGCTTGGATACGCGATCAGCTACCTGCACGATGGCTTTACGGTTATCAGCAATGCCCTCGGAGTAGGTGTAACTAATCCGGGTCTGATTCAATCCGGAGCTGTCACGACGCCCACAGGGGTTCTAACGGCGGGCGGCGTGTCTTTGCCGACACCTGTTTTTACCCTTCCAATTACCGACAGGCAGAATAACCTTATCAACCCGTCCAACGGACTCTATGCTATAGACCCTAATCTTCGCACTCCGTATGTGCAGCAATGGAACGTCGGCTACGAACGCGAAATTGCGAAGAACACGGCTATTGAGGTTCGTTATGTCGGCAACCATGCGGTAAAAGTTTATCGCGCTACTGACTTTAACGAAGTCAATATTTTTGAGAATGGATTTTTGCAGGAGTTCCTGAACGCTCAGTCGAACCTGAGTTTATATCGGGCCGCCAACCCGCTTTGTGGAACAGGTGGAGCGAATCCTGTCTGTCAATTTGGCAATACGGGATTGGCCGGACAGGTTGCTTTGCCAAACATATCGAGGTTTTTCACGGGTTTTGCTCCTACCAGCGGCATCGGGTTTGCTAGCTCAGGATTTATTAGTAATCTGAACAACAACAACGTTGGAGCGTTTGCAAACACATTGGCCTTCAGCAACACCTACAGGACTAATCGTGAAAACCCGGCGAATGGCATACCCGCCAATTTCTTTGTTGCAAACCCGAACGCGGCCTTTGCTGTTTTGCTTGGAAACGACTCGTCGTCTAACTACCACGCACTCCAAATTGAGTTTCGCCGCAGGTTTTCGCAAGGGTTGCAGTTTCAGGCGAATTATACATTCAGCAAGGCTCTAACGGACGCTACGGCCGCGGCTGGAAGCCAGTCTGACATAGCAAGTTTCCGCTCTCTGCGAAATAAACGCCTGGACTACATCCGCTCGAATCAGGACCAAACACACCGATTTGTCGCCAATGCGGTTTATGAACTTCCACTTGGCAAAGGGAAATCGTTTTTGAGCGGAGCAAACGGTGTGCTAAACCAGATCGTTGGTGGTTGGACGGTTGGCGGCATCGTTACCTGGCAGGGTAGGCCGCCGATTTACGTTGCAGCTGGGCGTTCGACTTTTAACTGCTCGCCAACCCGGGCTGGAACGAGTAATGGTTGTACCGTGAATTTAAACCCGGCACAGCTGGTTGGAATTAGTTTTGCTGATTTTAAGAAAAACCTCGGCGTTTTCAAGACGCCGGCGGGTGTCTTCTTTATCAATCCGGCCCTTTTGAATATTACAACTAACCCGGTTACCGGCAGGTTTGTAAGTTCAACTTTAAAGCCCGGCCTGCTCGGACCTCCTGCTCCCGGCACGTTCGGCAACTTTCCGTTGAACTCGTTTAACGGGCCCAAGTATTTCAACCTCGACATGAGTGTTGTGAAACGGTTTAAGGTTAAGGAACGTGTCGGCCTTGAACTAAAGACAACATTCATTAACGCGCTCAACCATTCGAATTTTTTCTATGGCACTCAAAACTTTGACTCAACAAGTTTTGGATTGATAAATTCGACAAGTGGTATCGACCGCATTATTCATTTTACCGGAACTATGACTTTCTAAGCCGGTAAATGTTAACTTGAATTAATATCTTAGCAAAGATATCTGCTCGGAGTTACGGCGTTGACCACGAAACTGGCAACGCCTTTTTAATTCCCGTGGCATAAAATACAGGTTGCAAAAGCTCGGCCTAAGAGCCTGTTGTTTCAATCGCTCTCAATGTATGTGTAATGATTATCCAAGCAGTTCGTTTTTAGAATAATTAAAAGAGGTAAACATAATGGTTTCAAAGCCAAACTTCAACTCAGGACGCTTACTGTTTCTACTTTTCTTGTCGTTGTGCCTTGGTGGTTCAGTGTTAGCGCAACTTCGGAGCGTCCCTCCGGACGCGTCAGACTCGGGGTTGGGTGGAGGCAATGCTATTGTCGGAAGTGTTTTCGGCCCCTCGGGACAACAAGTTAGCCTGAGAGTTAGAGTTCGGCTCTTCACGCAGACTCGTGGCGACGTGACGTCGATAGCTGATGAGGAGGGAAGGTTTGCGTTTCGCGGACTTGTGGGAGGTAATTACACCGTTGTCATCGACAATGAAAAAGAATTTGAGCCTTTTTCGCAGCAAGTGGATATCCTCCAACTCAGAGGCGCGCCGCCGCAGGTTGTTTCATTGAATATTCGACTGATAGTAAAAAAGGGCACCGGGTTCAAGCCGGGGGTCGTAAATGCGGAGTTTGCGAATGTGCCGAAGCGGGCTCTGGATTTCTACACAAAGGCCCAGGAATTATCCAAGGCCGGCGATCACAAGGGTGCTGTAGAGCAGTTTCAGCTTGCAACTATAGAATATCCTAAATTCATGCTCGCGTTTAATGAACTGGGCGTCCAATACATTGGGCTGAGTGAGTGCGAAAAAGCCGAAGAATCATTTCGGTCGGCGCTTAAAATTGAACCCGAAGCCTTCATGCCGCTCATGAATCACGGTATCGTGTTTGTGCTTTTGAACCGTTTCGGAGAAGCCGAACCGGAACTGCGTAAAGCTCTGAAAATGAATGCACAGTCAGCGGCCGGCCATTATTATCTAGGGCGGGCGGTGGCAAATCTGGGCCGCTTCGACGAGGCTGAAAAAGAACTCGTCTCATCCGTTAAGTTGGGAGGCGACGAGATGAAGGAGACTCATAGGTTTTTGGCGATCATCTATAGCTCTCGAGGAGATAAGAAGCGCAAATTGATTGAATTAGAGACTTATGTTCGCCTTGTGCCGACCGCTCCTGATGCCGAGCAGCTTCGTAAGGTGATCCGGCAGCTCAAAGGCGAGGATAAGCCAACCCCTACCGCATCGGCCACACCAAAACCGTCCTCCTAGTTTTCGTTAGGTACTTTGGAAGGTTCTGAGGACAACCGAGAGGGTTGTCCTTTTTTGTTGTGGGAATTGACGTTATACTTAACCGTTTTGGCAGTTTACGCTCTAATAATATTGATCATAGTCTTCTTTCTGACGAGCGTTGTCGGCGTCGTGACGGGGAGTAATTCGCTTATTGCGGTGCCGGTGATGTTTCAGTTTGGGATTGAGCCGAAGGTGGCTGTCGCGACGAATATGTTTGGGCTTGTTTTTATGGCGGTCGGCGGGACGATACCGTTTGTGAGGCAGGGACGGATCGAGTATGGCAAGATAACGCCGCTCATAATTTTGACTATAATCAGCTCGGCGATCGGGGCTTTGCTGGTCGGTATTATCAGCAATCAGGCCATAAAACTGATCGTATCGATCGCGATGATCGCCGTTGTGATCTTTACTTTAGTGAGACGCAACGCGGGAGTTGACGATAGCTTTAAGCCCTCGGCCTACGCCGTGCCGCTCACCTATTTGCTGGTCTTTTTGCTCGGTATTTACGGCGGCCTGTTTAGCGGCGGTTACGTGACGATACTGACCGCGATCTGTGTCGGTATTTACGGAATGCGGTACAGCGAGGCGGTCGCATCTACAAAACTCATCAACGTTTTTTCTTCCCTGATCGCTACTATCGTCTTTATGTGGCAAGGTTTAGTGGATTACAAGCTCGGTCTGATCCTCGGGATTACGATGTTCGTCGGAGCATACGCCGGTGCGCATTTTGTGACGAAATTGAACGACTTATGGCTGCGGCGTATCTTTTTGACGACCGTGTTTCTCTTGGCGCTAAAAACACTTTACGATTTTGTCTGAATTAACCGCGGAGACGCTGAACACAATTGAGAATTGATAATGGAGAATTGAAAATGATTAAGAGTGCAGAATTCTCCATTTTCCATTCTCAATTCTCAATTCTCAATTATTCGGTTTAACGGTGGTAGCGGGTTTCTGCTTGTCTTTGCCCGGCGGGACGGTTGCCGGTTTGTTATTTTTAGGCGGCGGTGTTGCCATCGGCTTTGGGGTCGAAGATGGCTGCACGGCCGTATTCCCGGGCGGTGTCTTTGGCGCCGGTGTCGGTTTTACCGCAGTATTCGCTTCTTTCGGAACGGGCACTAGTATTATCCCGCCATCCTGCGGCATGAATTGGCTTCCGCCGTTCGGATCGATCGTTACGGTCTGGCCGGGGGGTACATAGGCCTGAGGCGGAAGGCCGTTTTGCTGCTGTAGCGGCGGTGCACCCAGCGGCGGAGCTCCGCCATTGGCCCAGGCGTTGTAACCATCGCCGCCAGGCAATGTCCCCGGCGGCAGAGCCATATTCGAATTTCCGGCCGCCATTATCTCGGCCTCGGTCATCTCGGGCAGTTTGGCGAGACTCTCTTCCTGAGCACCGGTCGCCGGGCCGATCGGCTGGACCGGCAGGCTGCCGGCGTCCGCAACCAACTGGGCCGTCGGATCCGACTTCTTAACTGATGATGTTGCATAGATCAAGGCAACGGCAAGCAGCGATATCCCGGCCAACACGATGATGGCCATTTGCCAGATGTTTTTCTTCGGAGCCGCAACCGCAGCAGCCGTTAATGGAGCATCGAGGCCGGTCGAAAGAAGTTCAAGGTCCTCGGCAAATGCCGCCATTGTCGGATAACGGCGGTCAGGGTCGACGGCCAGAGCACTGAGGATCATCGGTTCGAGATCGGCCGGCAGATCGCTGCGAAAAGCGACGAGCGGCGGCGGCGGTTCTTGTTCCCGTTTTAGTTTAACCGCCGGTATCGTTGAGCCGGGAAACGGCACTACGCCGGCAAGCATTTCATAAATGATCACGCCAAGTGCATATACATCGGAGCGCTGATCGGCGACCGGGAAATCGGTGCATTGCTCGGGCGACAAATATCGCGGATCGGCGTCGCGCGCAACGCTCAGATTGTCGGCTCCGAAATCATAAACCTTAACTATTTTGCTGCTGTTCTCTCCATCAATGAGAAAAATATCGTCCGGCGTTAACCTGCCGTGCATCACATTTTTGACGTGAGCAGCGTTCAATGCGGCGGCGGTCTGCATTGCGATATTCAGCGTGAGTGCAACATCGAGTCCGCCGTCACGCTCTATTGTCGAACGCAGAGTATCGTATTCGGCTGGCTCAAAAACGTTATAAACAATGCCCTTGGAATCGGTACCGAAATCTGTGACATGCAGAATATTTGGATGGCTGACGGACGAGGCATTTTTGGCTTCGTCGAGAAATCGTTTGCTCCAACGGGCATCGATGGCAAGAGCAGGCGGCAAAATCTTGATCGTCACCGGCTTATCCATAAATTCGTGACGGCCAGAATAAAGGTCACCCGAATCACCCTCGCGGAGCAGGCGCGCGATCCGATATTTGTCTGCGATCAGTTTTCCCTCAAAATCGTTTATCATCTGATATTTAGAACGTTTCATACCGTGTTAGGTTGCAATTAAAGGATAAACATCGTGGTCGATTGTTTCAAATGCAGAAGCCCGAGCGTAAGCGAGGGCGTAACCTTCAACGTGTGTGTTACGCCCTTGCTGACGCGCAGCCTCTGCATTCTCCTGTTTTAAATAAAACGCGGACGAGATTCACAAAAAATCTCATCCGCGAATATTTTCTAACGACCTTGTTACCGAAGAACGACGAAAACGATCAGCAGCGCAAACAGCACGAGTGATTCGATCAGCGCGAGGGCGATGATCATGATCGTCTGAACCGTGCCGGCCGCTCCCGGATTGCGGGCAACGCCCTCGGTCGCGCCTTTGCCGACGAGTCCCTGGCCGATACCGGCGAAACCGGCCGCGATACCAAAACCGATGCCGGCGCCGATCGCTTTTGCGGCCCCAACCGTGAATGCGTTGTCGCCCGGCGCTGCGGCGCCGGCCTGTGCCAATGCCGGAATTGCCATCAAAGCCAATGCAAGCGTCGAATAGCCGACATATTTTAATTTACCTAATTTATTCATTTTTCTTGTCTCCTGTTTTTATTAAATTAGAAGACGAATTGCGTGACCGCTCTCGATAACCAGCCTGGTTGTATGATTTCGCCTCGCTTCCGGTATGCCTTGATTTCTACTCCGTGGAGTCAAGTCTCCTGTCGCGTGCGGGCATAGCTGCTATAAAACGCTGGGTTAATTAGATTAGATCTGCTCTTCGCCTCCGAAATTGTTTGGAGTTCCAACCTTAGTTGCCCCCAAGTCTAACTATGAGCCTGCCGAAGCAGGAACTCAAAACTCAAGCATGTGCCGCCGCAGGTTCGCCGTGGCCTCTCGCTTTTTCTTCATGATGGTCGTGCGAAACGACCAAACTAATATAGATCATCGACAACAGCGTGAACACCAACGTCTGTACAACCGCAACAAAAAGGCCAAGCGGCAGCAGAATCAGAAACTGCACGATAAAATGTGAATAGGGCGGGGCGATGTTCGATATCTGCGAATACAACTGCTCGTCCGCAAACATATTCGCAAAGAGCCGGACGCCGAGCGTAAACGGACGGAACGCCGTGCTCACTATCTCGATACAAAATATCAGGATGGTGATCGGCAGCATCAACAACGGCAATTTTGGCCCCGCAAAATGCGCCAGATATTTTAAGAAGCCGTTTTCCTTAATGCCCACATAATTAAAATAAACGAAAGACGTAATTCCCAGTGCAAACGTGACATTTACGGACGCCGTCGGCGACATAAACAACGGAAAAAGACCCATCAGGTTTGATACCAGAACCAGAACGGAAAACGTTGCAATGACCGGAAAATACTTAAAGCCGTCTTCGCCGATGACCCTGACGATCATATCCTTGATGGTCAAAAACCCGGCCTCGAGCGTCAATTGGCCGTGCGCTGGATCGTCCTCGGAGAGCTTGCCTTTAAACTGCCAGATCACGAATATCGACAAAAGGCACGCGATCACAAACATTATCGTGTACCAGGGAATTGCGTTTTCAACCGTATAAGGGCTGCCGAATACCTTTTCCGCTGTCGTGCCAAAATGATTGAATACGTAATTATTCCAAAACGGCTCGGTATAAGCCTTCTCAAAACGATAGACAGTCTCGCCCAGATAATGATTGATAAATTGGACGATCAGAGGCGATTCAGCTGCCTCTTCTGCAAATAAAAACATTCTTAACTTTCCTCTCTATTAGAGCTCGAAAATATATTTGTAAATCCTTCGATCACGACCGCGATCGAAAAACTCGCCAGGCCAAAGATAACGCCGAAGATCGACACCATTCCCGACCAGTATAGCCCCGCTACGACAGAGCCGATCACCACGTACCGCAGGATATATCTGGCGGCCAGAAATCGCGACTTTTCGCCATGAACGGCCCTGTCAAAAATGGCTTTCAGCGAGTGTTTTTGCCAGAAATAATTGGCAAAAGCCAGTACTCCGCCTATTAAAACGCCTATTCCAGTTCTTACTGAAAAAAAAGCAAATCCCGCCGCGGCTCCGGCTGTTACGACGACAACCATTTCAAACAAGATCCGCCGATGCGATATCTCGGGCGGCACTCGATCATCTGTTGTCAAAGGTGCGGAATCCTCGTCCATTACGAAACCTAAATTTTACAAATAAACACAAGAAAGTTCAAAGATGCCAATAGGTTTGCGCGAATTCCGACTATTTTTCGTCATTGTCGCGTGACATCAGCGGGTGTTCGGAAGGCCCTGATTTCTTAGAACTAAAGATCTGAGAGGTGATCCGGAAAAATTGAATAAATCCCATAACCGAACCAAGAACGACGCCAGCGACGATGCCCCACGGCGAGCTGCCCAACAGCAGATCGGCGATCCAACCCAAAAACATCATAAAAACGATCGAGCTGAAAAATACGATCCCGGCTGACCATGCGAGTCCGCTGCGGCGGATCGTCTCGTCGTTCGTGGAGGGGGAGGGTGTTTGCATCAAAAACGGCTCAGTCTCCGCCGGTTTTTCGCCCTGCCAATCGTCTGTCTTCTTTGGGTCGTCGTAGTCAAAAATTCCGTTGGACATTGTAAAATTAACCTTTACTTACCGCGTATGATGACAGTTTCGGACGGCGATTTCAATTCGTACCGTATTCCACGCCAGGTCATTCGCCGTGAAAGCAAGGCGGTGACCGAATTGAAAAAGAATAACGCGGGTGACAATATCCATAAAGTGTTCTGCGTCCAAAATTGCCGCTTGAGTTCCGCTTTGTATTCGGGCAGGACGAGTTTTACAGCCGCCAGCCGCAGCCACGACTTGCCGACGCTAAAGATCGTGACGAGAAATAGAACCGCAAGACTGATCCAAACAGGCAGGCTGTTTGTCCGGCTAAATATAACGATCAGCAAAGCCGCGAGCATTACGGCGTTGAATAAGGCTGAGCCGACAAATGACATTAGCCAAAGCGACGTCGCGTAAACACGCGTGATCTTCATTTGGCGATTCGTAAATTCAAATGTTTCACGCAGCGAACAATCTTCCACCGAGGCGGTCAACGCCTGCGGGACGAAAACGACAGGCAGATTCGCGGCGTTCATCGCCCGCGTGACGGCAAAATCGTCCGAGAGTGTCCCGCGCCATTTTTCGCGCATATCGACACTTTCAAAAACATCGCGGCGAATCGCCAACGAACCGCCCCAACAGAAATTTGTTTTCGTACTCGGGCCGAGCGCCGACGCGATCGAGGCATTCCAAACCGACCGCAATTCGGAGCCAAAAGTCGGTGTTTTTGATATGAACCAGCGATAGCCAGTGGCCGCACCTACGTTTTCACAGGCAAGCGGCGCGACGAGACCTCGCAGCCAATCTTTCGATGGCCGTGTATCAGAATCGACGAAAACAAAGGCTTTCGATTCCGGCGCAGCATGTAAAACTGCTTCGCGAAGATTCTCAACTTTTTGACTGCAGCCTTCGGCCTTAGGGGCAACGATCATTTTTGAAGTGACGGAGTTTTCACCGCAGAGACGCAGAGACGCAGAGGCAGAAACGCTGGTCGCGGGGAGTGTGTATTTCAACAATCGTGGCACTCCACGTTCGACACCCTCGCTACCGCTTGGGTTTCCGCCCGTCTCTGCGTCTCTGCGGTTCAACAGATCGGATATGATAGAGACGGCCTCGTCCATCTCGTTATCGACAACAAAGATCACTTCATAATCCGGATAGTCCTGTCGAACAAGCGCGGTTAAATTCTGTTCCAAGCCTTCATCCAACCCGCGACACGGTGCAATGATCGAGACAAACGGCGTAAAGTCGGAGCGCGGGTTGGCGAGTTCATCCTTAAAAAATCCTAAGTATTCGACTCCGCCGCGAAAAGACTTAAAGCTAAGCCAGATCAATATCGCGGCGAAGAAATAAAAGACAAAGATCATTGATGTTCGTGAGGTTATATCAACGGCAGTATGTATTCGACCGTCCTTATAGCGGCACCGCGATTATGTTTCATGACCTCAAGGGCATTTGCACCGAGCATAGTTCGCTTTTCTGCATTTGAAAGCAACTCATCAAAGACCGCGGCAATTTTTGCGGATGCATCTTTATCGGAAACACTCTTTATTTGCACCAGAGCATCCTTGTCCAAAAATTCCTTGACGGCGGCGGCGAAATTCACCATGTGCGGGCCGGTCACGATGGCTTTCCCAGCGGCCGCTGGTTCAAAAATGCTCTGCCCGCCGTGCGGGATCAGGCTGCCACCCACAAATACGATCTCGGCGAGCGGATATATAGCTCTAAGCTCGCCGATGGTGTCGAGCAGAATGATCTCAGCCGACCGGTCGCGGTCAGATTCCATTTCCGAGCGGCGCACCCAGGTAAATCCAGTCGATTTAACGATCTCAGCGACCTCGTCGAATCTTTCCGGGTGTCGCGGTGCGATCATAAGTCGCGGCAGGTTTTCGCCAGCCGATTTCCAGACGTTTTTGAATGCCTCGGTCAGCCATTTCTCCTCGGGCGAGTGAGTGCTTGCGGCGATAATGAGCGGGGCGTCGGCCGTAATGCCAAATCGTTCGCGCAGCTCGAAACTAACCGCATTTTCGTTTTCGTCGAGGTCGTGGTCGAACTTCAAATTTCCGGTGACTCGGACCTTGCTGGCACGAATGCCGAGCGCCATCAGCTTCGTCGCGTCTGCGTTCTCCTGCATCAGGGCGAGATCGAGGTAGCCGAGAATGCGCCGCATGAATTTTTTGAGATAGCCGTATCGCGTGAATGATCGCGTCGATAAACGACCATTGACGATCGCCACCCGAGCTCCCGATTTATTGGTCTCGCGAATGAGGTTGAACCATATCTCCGTTTCCATCAAAAGCAGCATTGCAGGCTTGAACCGGTGAAGTGCTCGCCGGACAGTGAACTTCCAATCGAAAGGCACATAGAAAAGACATTCGGCCGTTTCTGCGAAAATGGTTCGCGCTAGTTTTTGGCCGGTTCTGGTAACGGTCGAGACAATGAGGCGGTGATCGGGAAGAGATGTCCTTAATGCTTCGACGAGCGGACGTGCGGCATTGGTCTCGCCGACGGAAACGCAGTGAAGCCAAATCACCGGTCGGTTGTCAGGCGTAAATTTTGGCAGAAATCCTAAGCGTTGAAAAAAGCCAGCCGCATGCTTGCCCCGAAAAATCGCGCTCAATAAAAAGAGCGGCAGCATCAGGATAAACACGAGCGTGTAAAGTAGGCTGTAAACAAAAAACATTAGAGTTGCAGAGTTTCCAGAGTTTCAGAGTGCCAGAGTTTAATCCGCTAACTTTCGTGACTCTGACCCACACCACTCTGAAACTCTGAAAACTCTGTAAACTCGATAAACTCGGTGAACTATTTTACCCGTTCCATATACTTCGCTTCGGATGGATTTACGCGAATCTTTTCTCCCTCGAGGATGAATGGAGGCACGGAAACTGTGACGCCGTTTTCGAGCGTCGCCGGTTTGTTCGAATTCGAAGCGGTGGCGCCTTTCAGTGGCGGATCGGTTCGGGTAACAGTCAATTCCATTGTCGCCGGCAAAGCGACGCCGATCGGCGTGCCGTCGTAAAACTCGACCTCGATCTTCAGGTTTGGCATCAGCCACTGGGCGGCGTCGCCGAGCTCGTCCTCGGTCAATGAAACCTGCTCGTAGTTTTCCGAGTTCATAAAATGATGATGCGAGCCATCCGAATAAAGATAATCCATCTTATGCTGTTCGAGCGTTATTTTTTCGAGCGTGTCGTTTGAGCGAAAGCGGAACTCGAACGAGTTGCCAGTCAACAGATTGCGAAGCCTTGCCTGTACCATAGCACGCAGGTTGCCCGGTGTATGATGATGAAACTCCATCACACGGACCGGCACGCCCTCGTGCACAATGACCATGCCTTTTCTAATATCGTTTGCTGAAAGTGCCATAAAAAAATCAATAAATGCAAGAGGTATTCTAATAATACTGTGCGGTGTTGTCGAGGCGGAGAAAAAATCAATTGCCTCCAGCTTTAGCTAGAGGAGAGTTTTTGCATGTGACTAGGGCTTTAGCCCAACTACTCTGCCGAGCCACGGGACATTTTGGCTAAAGCCGTTTATTCTTTATTGCCCGCAACATCCAGCTAAAATTGGAGGCAATTTATCTCAAGACAAGCGCATTTCTATCGGACAGTTATCTTCATCCGAAATCTGCCGCGCCATCGGTCTGCTTTCTGACATTCGGTGACTGTAATCGTATAGTCGCCAGCGGCGGTTGGGGTGATCTCGTTGTATGCGTGACAATCGGCCGCCATATCCTGCTCGTAGTTGGATCCCGGAGGCCCGTCGATGCCCAGAGTAATATGGTTATTTCCTACATCTTCCGTCTTAAGCGTTTGTCCCGCGCGAACGCGGATCACATATACACGCTGGCCCTTATATCCGCTCAGCTTACCGGTAACTATGGCGTTCGTTTTACCCGAGGCAAATTTGATACGGGTTTTTTGGCCGAAGGCGACAGTCGACATTATTGTCAAAATTGCGATGACTAGGGTTAATTTGGCTATTTTTTTCATATAACTATTTGGGTTTGGTGAATGGCAGCGGCGGCGGTTCCTCGCCTTCTTTTGGAGATTCCCGATTCATGCTGTCGTAGATCATCGTGATCTGATCGATCCAACCTTTCGCTGTAGAATTTGTCGGATCAAACTTCACGGCGCGACGGAAATCGCCCAGGGCCGAGGCGTACTGACGGGCAGGGTCGGTAAGGGCCATGCCTCGGGCGAAATAGGCATCGGCGAGCCGTTTCTTAACTGCTGCGTCAATGGGCGATTTCTTAAGAGCGACCTCAGCGGACGCGATCGCCGTATCAAATTCTTTCGTATAGATCGGGTCGCCGCTTTGTTTCCATTTTGACTTTGAGCCTGTATCGGACATCGGAGCAGGTGTCTGATTTTCCGACGAATGAGCTATTGCTGTCTGTGCTTTTTCCGGCGTCGTCGGAAGAGCGACGGCGTTAGCATTTTGCGAGACGGGCCGTGCCGCGTTGCTGCAGGCAAAAGCGAAACACAGAGACAAAAAAAAGATCGCTGATTTCATCATATTTCCCCTATTCTTCTTTTGCCGACTTAGCGGCTTTGCGTAATAATCTCACTCGGAAAATACGCTTCGGATTAGCTAAGGACATTTCACGCCAAGCCGCTAAGATCGCAAAGTTAAAACCAAGACTGGCGCGCCAAAGTCCGAACTCTAAACTATTTCTTATCAATATATGGTCGCGACTGAACTACGTAAATTCGTCCATTCAGTATACCCCATTCGATGTCCTGTTCCTTTTTTCCGCCGAACGCGGTGCGGATATTGATCGCCGCTTTTGCCAAATTGCGGGCCTGAATGTCCGACAACACACGCTTTTTTGCCCCCGCGCAAACATCGCCCGTTTCTTTCAAATCTCCGTTTTCGTCAAAGCGAAGAGCTCCCTTTTGCTGTGACAGGGTCATCACGATCACCGAATTTGATTTCGGGTTAAACAGCACTTGCTCCGGTACGCCGTCGTTGGCTGTGACCTTGGTATTATGCCCACACACGGCGCTGATATAAACGGCGTTCTTGTTGCGGTCGTCAAACGGGTCTTTTGTGATCATCACGCCGCCGCGATCCATGTCGATGCCGGTTTGAATAAAGGCCGACATATAAACGTCCGACTGGCTGACATAATTGCGAACACGAGCCTCGTATCCGGCAAAATTCCACAGCGAAGCCCACACCGTTTTCACGGCTTCGATGATCTTGGTTTCTTCGCGGACATTTGCGACGCTGGAATATAGCCCGGCCCCGCTGAAATTTGGCAGATCTTCGGCGTTCGACGAGCTGCGGACAAAAACGGGCTTGCCGCCAAGCTGACGTTTCCAGCGGGCGATTATCTCTTTACGCAAGCCATCGTCAAATTTGCCGTTTTGTATCGAAGTGCGAAATTCCTCCAGCTTTTGACGGCGTACCTTTGGATTGTGGACAAAAGCATTGTCGTCCATCAGGTCGTCGATCACCTTGTCAAAGCCGTTATCCTTCATAAATTTGGCGTACCAGTAATACGGCACGGAAAATCCGTCGGGAAATATTACGCCCGGAACGCGATCATGGAGCATTTCGCCAAGATTTGCAGCCTTTGAGCCATAGGCGAGGCTGTCTTTTTTCCGCATTTCGCCGAGCGTTGCGAGCCTGGTCGTTTTCAGATCGGCCGGCGGCACCTGTTCGTCGGGGGAGCTGAATTTTGTCTTTACTTCGTCTTCCGAAGCCCTATCGAAATGATAGTCCGTCAGATTTGCCTCGAGCTTGAAAACGTAGGTGTTGTAATCTTTAAACAGCTTATCGGCATCCTTGATATAGACATTAGGGATGTTCCAGCCCTTCGCCAAGATGTTTATATGCGACAGCGGCGACGACGGCTTGGCGACTATCACGCCGCGAACCTGCGGCAGCGTGAGCGGCAGTTCTTTCAACACAATTATCTCGTTGTCTCCGATCTCGACCGTATCGTCGAGCTTATCGATGATATGAACACGGCCGACCGCCGTTCCTGTGTTCAGCGCTAAATATACCTGATTTCTGTTAAGTTCATCCTGTGAAACGCGTTCGAGACCGATATTGGCCGACACGTCTTCCTGACGGATAGAGTTTGGTTTGAAATAGACTTTCGAGAAGAAATTAGCGTTGATCGCGTTATTCGCAGCCTTTATCATGTCGGCGGTGGCCAGATCGCCCTCCCACAGTTCCCACGTAAATTTGTCGACCGGTGACTGCCAGGCGACAGTGCCGACCAGAAAACGGCGGTCGGCGTCGACATAGACCGGCTTAAAAACATCGGCTCCGCGCTGGATCAGATACGTTGCGAGCATGAAATCTTTGTGAAAGCGAAATTTTTGCGAGTTCACAAAATAGATCTTGTTATTCGCACGGCGGTCAATGACAAACATCAAATGCGGCAGCGCGTACGGCGTTCCCTGATGATAGACACGGGCGATCGAGTCAAAGGCGTTTCGGGATTCGATCCGGGCAAGGGAATTTCTGCTCGAATCCGGCCGTTTATCCATCGCTCCTGCTGGCTCGCGCGTAGGCGAAGGCTTGCGTGACATTTGGGCACTCGCACCCATGCCGCAAAACGAAACAAGCAGCGCCGCAACAAATATCTGAGATTTGAAATAAAACATATTTAGAACTTAGGAAGAAGACTCCGCGAACAGCTTTGGTTCGAGATCAGTAAAAGATTTTTTGCGCAGGCTTTCGAGCGGCTCTTCGCCTGTGATCGAGAGACGCAGGTCGCTCATTATTCCGTCGTTCAGGTCATAGATCCAGCCGTGAACCGTGACGTTCTGACCACGCTCCCAGGCCTCTTGGACGACGGTCGTTTCGCTGACATTAAGAACCTGTTCGATAACGTTGAACTCGCAAAGTGCGTTTAATTTTCTCGCCGGATCATTCACCGTATCGAGTTTTTCAGCGTATTTGTTAGCCGTGTCCTGAATGTGGCGGAGCCAATTGTCGATCAGGCCGTGCCGCTGCCGTTCGAGCGCCGCGATCACGCCGCCGCACCCGTAATGCCCGCAGACAATTATGTGCTTTACCTTCAACACCTCGACCGCGAACTGGATCACCGACAGGCAATTCATATCGGTATGAACGACCAAATTGCCTACATTTCTATGAACAAATATCTCACCAGGCATCAACCCGACGATCATATTAGCCGAGACGCGGCTGTCTGAGCAGCCGATCCATAGATACTCGGGCGTCTGCTGTTCCGCCAGATCGGCGAAAAATCGAGGGGTTTTTTCCGTTACCTGTTTCGCCCAACGCCTGTTATTTTCGAGTAAATGTTGTAATTCGCTCACAATATGCCTTTAAACAAATAGTTTAACCTTGATGCTGTTCAGCGCAAAATATCTTTGCAGTGAGATCAGGCGATATTTTCCAAATTTGGATGATATTAGGCGTCAGGAGCGTTGTCAGCCTCGCGCTCTTTCATTCGCTCTTTTATCTGAAAGCGGATACTCAACAAAAAGCTGACAGCAGCCAAAACAACGGAGATAAAAACACCGTCGGTGTCGCCTTTCCATAAAAAATATGCGGCAAATCCTGCGAGGATCATCGCTATCAGTTGAAATAATGATCTCATTGTCTTTGCGGCATTAACGTACAGCCGCGTCGCTAAATCCGTCGCCTCTCAGAAACGCACCGACGGCCTTGAACATCCGCCGCAGACGGCGAAAAACCTTTGGTAGAAACCATAGGAATAAAAGCACAAAGAGGACAAGGATCGAAGCAATTGCCATCGGCGCAAAAACCGCCAGAAATACTCCGGCAAATGCGATCACATCCTCGCCAAGCGACAAAACCCAGTTTGAAACAGGTTCGGGCGATAGATTGGCACCGACGCGAAGCGCCGTCTTGGTGCCGTGTGACGACAACGCCAAGCCGCCGCCGACCAACGCCGCCGGTATATAAATGCTCGGATCCATGTGATTGGTCGCAGCATAGGCAACCACCGCACCGGCCGGAACGCGGATGAATGTGTGGACGACATCCCAAACCGAATCGACATAAGGTATCTTGTCGGCGAAAAACTCTATCACATAAAGGCCGCCGGCAACCCCGATGATCAACCAATTATCGAGTGCATCTAGACCGCCAGGCAGTTTCGCAGCGCCGAATTTCTCAAGCAGTCCGAGAACCGCGACAGTCGCGTATAGATTGATACCCGAAGTCCAAGCCGAACCAAGGGCTAAACTCAATGTCGAAAACCATTCCATGGCGTACACCTTTTTTAATCGTCAAATCGCGAAAAATATTAACGAGAACCGAGAGTATAAAGTTGCGTTTCAGGGTGATAAGTTTTCCAGTCAAACCAATAATCCTTCAACGTTGCGATTTTGTCCAACTGTTTACCCGAAAGCTCTCCGCTCACGGCTTTTCCCGAAAAATCCCAAGTGCTTCCCGTTTCAGCATCGACAATCTCGGATGAATCGGGTTTCATAAAAAATTCGAGTGTTTTCCCGTCGATGGTTCTTTCAAAAGCGCGAACGGACTTCTGGTCTGCGCCAAGTATAATAACTATTTCCTTTCCGCCGATAAGATCGAGGATCGGGCTTTGTTTTTCAATCGCTGAAAACGGGTAGGCTTTAGCCTTGTCCCCAATGGCTAGGCCGACGATCAATGCCCGCGGTTCGAGCGCACTATCCAGCCTCGCTGAGGTTGTTACCCTTAATTTAGCAACCTGTTTTTCCCAATCCGCCGATTCGTATTTCCCCTCCGACAGAATTTTTTCGTTCGGACGCAAAACCCGCCCGTTGGAATTTTCTCGCTTCCAAACGCCGAAGGTTACTTCATCCGATAGTATATCCTGAAGTTTTTGTCCCTTGAGTCTGCCCTGGATAGCCTCGCCGGAAACCTGCTGCCACCACGAACCGGTTTCCGCGTCGCGCATTATAAAGTTCTGGTTATTGATTCCGGCCAAATGAAAGTTTAATGATTGCCCGTTCACGACGGACTGCCATACTATGCCCGTATGGCAAAGCGTTCAGTAGGTCGCCGTGATCGGCGTTCCACCGACCACGTCTTGAACAACGTGGTGATAAGCCATCTGTCGAATCGGAAATGCGACGGCGTCGCCGTTGATATTGACCGCCATCACCATATCGTCGTCAGCGACAAAGTTCGCGTCGCCGATCGTCGCAAATTTTGGCTGTGCCAGCGGATTAAACATCCATTCGAAATGATTTTGGCGAGCGAACCAGGTAAAAACAAAAATGATAAAAAGTGGAAAAATTAAAAGAGCCCTGCCAAACCAACGCATTGAATTTTTCCAGATAAAAACAGCTAAAATTATAGACGCAAGAGCTAAAATTATCGTCAAAATCGGTGACCAGCTTCGCAGGAGATATGAGATTTCAACCTCACGCTCCGTCTGGGCCGCGAAGGGCTGGATGAGGAAGGCGGGAACTGCCACCAAAGTGCCAATCACGACAACGATCAAAAGTAATATAAACCACGCTGTTTTGTAACCAGACCTAATTTGCATAAATTCCGAGAGCTGTCCTATGTATCTCCGTCTTCTTCTGCCCCTTCACGTTTGAAGCCAAATTTTTCCAAACGATATTGCAGTGTTCGAAACGTTAATCCGAGCAATTTCGCCGATTTTGTGATGTTGTTATCCGTGCGCTCCATCGCCTGCATTATCAGGCTGCGCTCGACATCCTCGAAGCTGATGCCTTCGGGCGGGAGTTTGAAGAGGTCGCCGGACGAAGCGGTTCGGCTGCCGGATTGAGTCATTTCGGGCGGCAGGTCGTCGAGTGTGACGGTGTCGTCCTCGCACAGGAGGATTGCGCGTTCGATGGCCGATTCGAGCTGGCGGACGTTGCCGGGATAGGAATAATCTTCGAGCAACCTTCGAGCTTCGGTTGTGATCGTGATCTTACGCTCAGTGCCGCGGGTGTGTTTTTTGACAAAATAATCGAGCAGAACCGGAACGTCCGTCCGCCGCTCTCGCAGGGCCGGCAGCTCGATCGACAGCACGTTAAGCCGGTAATACAGATCCTCGCGAAACCGTTTTTCCTCGACCATGTGGAGCAGATCGCGGTTTGTCGCCGCCACGACGCGAACGTCAACGTCGATGTCCTTGATCCCGCCGACACGGCGTATTTGTTTTTCCTGCAGCGCTCGGAGCAGTTTGGCCTGGAGGGCGATGTCCAGCTCGCCGATCTCGTCGAGAAACAGCGTGCCGTTGTGCGCGATCTCAAATAAGCCTTTCTTCTCGGCGATGGCTCCGGTAAATGAGCCTTTCTCGTGGCCGAAAAGCTCCGATTCGAGCAAGTTTTCGTTGATTGCGGCACAGTTGACGGCCTGAAAAATCTCATTCGAACGCAGGCTGTTTTTATGGATCGAGCGTGCGATCAACTCCTTGCCCGTGCCGCTTTCGCCGCGTATCAGGACGGTCGAGTTGGATTTCGCGATCTTCAAAATGAGCTTTTTGACCTTGTCCATCTCGGGCGAGACCGAGACGATCTCGGCGTCGAGCATCGTCAGCTTTTTGAGCGCTCGTGAAACGGTTTCGAGCAGTTTTTCGCTGTCATATGGTTTTTGCAGGTACTCAAAAGCACCGAGCCGCAGAGCGTCCACCGCCGAATCGATCGTGCCGTGAGCCGTGAGCAGAATAACGATGATCGATTTGTCAAAATCGGTGAGTTCCTTAAGCAGATCGAGACCGCTCATGCCGGTCATTTTCAGATCGGTCAGAACGAGGTCAAAGTAGCGGTCAGCAACAAATTTCAACGCCGCCTCACCCGAGCTCGCCGTCGTCACATCGTAGCCCTCGCCCGACAAAATTGTCTCAAGTATTTCGCGTTGATTTTTTTCGTCGTCAACGACTAAGATCGATTTTCTTGCCATATATTTTTCACCGCAGAGACGCTGAGACGCAGAGAAGAATTCAAACAGGGTAGACAGGGTGGTCAGGATAAAATCAATTTATATCTATCTATGTTCATCTGTGATTAATTTTCTTCCTCTGCGTCTCAGTGTCTCTGCGGTTCAATCGTCATTCCGCCCTGGGTAATTTTACCGTAAATTTCGTGCCTTTGCCTTGCGTCGACTCGACCTCGATTGTGCCGTTATGTATTTCGACGATCTTATGCACGATCGCCAGACCCAGGCCGGTGCCTGTTTCCTTGGTTGAAAAATACGGCTCAAATATCTTTGAGAGGTTTTCGGACGAGATGCCGTTGCCTGTGTCGGCGATCTCAAAATTGACAAATTTGCCGGTTTCGCCGGGTAATATTTTAATGTTCAAACGTCCGCCGTTCGTCTCCATTGCCTGTAGAGCGTTGATAAACAAATTATTAAAGACTGAGCGCAAAAATTCGGGGTCGCCTATTATCTTTGGCACATTTTCGTGCTCGACGACGCCGATCTTAACATTCTTTTCCTCCGCCTGCGGCTCGACGATACGCAGGCTGTCTTCGATGACCTTGCGGGCGTCTATCGGCTGTAAATTTGCTTTTGCTGGCCGGGAATAGTTAAGGAAATCCGATATTTGTTGATCGATACGCGCGACCTCGGCCTTTAATTGCGATGTCAGTTTTACAAACTTCGCGCGGCGCTCGGGTTCCTCGGGAGCGTATTTAGAACGCAGATGATCGAGCGTTAAATTAATATAATTCAAAGGGTTGCGTATCTCATGAGCGATCGCCGAACCCAGACGACCGACCACGGCGCTCTTTTCGGCCTGTTGCAGCTGTGCTTCAATGTCACGTTTTTTCTCAAGCTCGGCGGCCATCTCGTTAAAATTCAGTGCAAGACGACCCATCTCATCGTTGCGGTTGGCGTCAGCGACGCGGACCTGCAAATTGCCCTCGGCTACCTCGCGGGCGGCATTTGATAGATTGGCGATCGGGCGGGCAAAACGCCAGACGAGGAATAAAGTTATTAATGAAGAAACCAGTAGGACGCCGAGCGTATAGACGAGCGGCTGAGCGGCGCGCCAGGTCGTCTCGTTCTTGTCGTTCTTGAGCAGCACCATCACGTACCAACGGCCCTTGCTGGTCTCAATCGGTATGGCATGGGCCTCGTCCGGCTCCTTTTTATTGTTGTCGGTCTTTGGATTGGGAAAATACTTCAGATCGTCGCCCAGGCGCGTGCCTTGCATCAACGGCGGCAGGTCTGCGAGGTCGCCGAGCTTTTTGTATACGACCTCATCCACGTCATTGGTCGTAGGCAGATAATTCGGATTCAGGCTGTCGGTAATCTGCCAGTTTTCGTCGATGATGATAATGTCGCGAATGCGTTCCTTAGCATTATCATCGAGAAACGTCTGACCCGGCTGATCCATCACATCCTGCACACGAAGATCCTTTGACGTCATGCTCGTGAAGCCGAGCGCGATTCCGGCAACGATCGTCTGCTCCTGAGCCTCGCGGAGATCTTTGTTTTCATTTTGCGTGAGCAGGTTCAAGTAATACTGCACGCCGAGCGTTGCCATCAGCAGAAAGGCAAGGATCAGCAGAAGCCTGCCACGAAATGTATTAAAGAATTTCATTAAAAATTATGGCAATCGTAAGCGATTATTATGGCATCT
>JAYVER010000229.1:0-10402 GCA_043748725.1 Chloracidobacterium sp.
CAGCAAAAAGGCATCGGTTGGGACATTTCGCTTGAAACCCAGGAGAAATGGGTCGAGACGATAAATAAATGTATAGAAATGGACGCTGAAAATTATTCGCAGATGTCAGCAGCCGCACGCTCATTTGCGGAGAATTGGCTCGACGATCCGGCAATCGAACAAATGACCGTGGCCGTCTTGCAGGAAAGCCTCAAAGCGCTGTGATATCTCGCCCTAATTATTGATACCATTGCGGATGCTATATAATGTAATAGTTTAGCGGTCGGTGGCCCTGCGTCTGAAAGTATTTCATCAATTGTTAATATGAAGGTTCTCGTTGTCGGAGGCGGAGGGATGCTCGGCCACAAGCTGGTCCAGATTTTTGGACGCGATTTCGACGTTTTTACGACGCTGCGCGGGCAAATTGGCGACTACGACCGATTTGGTATTTTTGATCCCGCTAAAACTTTCGACGGAATAGATATTGAAAACATTACAGGCATAGAAGCGATTTTCGAGAAAATACGCCCGGATGTTGTTGTAAACGCGGTCGGTCTGATCAAACAGCTCCCCAATTCCGCGAACATCGTCGAAACTCTTAACGTAAATTCCATATTTCCGCACCGGCTTGCTCAAATTACCTCCAAATATGGCTCGCGACTCATTTGTATCAGCACGGATTGCGTTTTTAACGGGAAAAAGGGAAATTATACCGAGCAAGATGTGCCGGACGCTCTCGATCTGTATGGCATAAGCAAAAGGCTTGGTGAAATTACGAGTGACAGATGTCTTACGATCCGCACATCGATAATTGGCCGCGAATTAAAAACAAAGCACAGCCTCGTCGAATGGTTTCTTGCGAACGACGGTCGAACTATCAAAGGCTATACGAACGCGATATTTTCGGGCTTTCCGACACTTGCATTAGCGGAAATTCTTGCCAGCGTGATACGCGATCATCCGGGCCTAACGGGCCTTTATAATGTATCGAGCGACCCGATCACAAAATATGATCTCCTTCAATTATTCAAAACAGCTTATAATGTTGATATCGAGATCGAGCCGTCAGATGAAGTAAAGATAGACCGCAGCCTGAATTCAAGCAGATTTCGCGATGCGACAGGTATCTCTCCGGCGGGTTTGCCGGAAATGGTCGAGCGGATGGCCAGCGACCCGACCCGATATAACAAATGGCGATGAATAATTTAGACGGCAAACGGATACTTGTAACAGGCGGCACCGGTTCGCTCGGTAAGACTCTGGTCAATCGCCTTCTGACGGGCGAAATGGGCACCCCCGCACAAATAACCGTGTTTTCGCGTGACGAGGCAAAGCAGCATTATATGCGGCTCGAGTTTCTCAAACGCGAAACCGCGACGGATGATGTCATTTACCAAAATTCCAACGATATTTTGAATTTCAGGATTGGCGACGTGCGCGATTATTCGGCACTGGTTGCGGCGATGCTTCAGGCGGATGTGGTTTTCAATGCAGCCGCGCTCAAGCAGGTGCCTTCGTGCGAATATTTTCCGATCGAAGCGGTTGAAACCAATATTTACGGAGCCGCAAATATCGTGCGGGCGATTCGCGAAAATAATTTGACGGTGGAAACGGTCATCGGTATTTCGACAGACAAAGCGTGCAAGCCGATCAATGTCATGGGCATGACAAAGGCGCTGCAGGAACGCGTGCTGATCGAGGCAAACCGCGACTGCCAATCGACTCGCTTTAATTGTGTGCGTTACGGCAACGTGATCGCATCACGCGGCTCGATCATTCCGCTATTTGTAGAGCAGATAAAAAACGATCAACCGATCACGGTCACAATGCCGGAGATGACGCGGTTTTTGCTGAGTCTTGACAGTGCGGTTGACACTGTTTTCGAAGCGATTAAGAGCGCCGGACGCGGACTGACTTTTGTTCCGAAGGTTGCGTCCGCAAAAATTGTCGATGTGGCGACCGCTCTGATGGGCGAAAAAAAGCTGCCGATCTTGTACAGCGGTATCCGTCCCGGCGAAAAAGTTCACGAGATCATGGTCTCCGAAGAAGAGTGCTTTCGCACTGTGGAGCGCGGCGATTATTACGTTATCTTGCCTGTCTTGCCGGAACTTCGAGAAGATAAAGACTTTTCGCCGGCACTTGAAAATGAATATTCGTCAAAGGACAACAATCTCGCAGTCGGGCCGCTGCGTGAGCTGCTTTTGCAGTCTGACGACGAAATAAAGCAGTTTTTGTTGCCGAATTAATACTTAAACGTATGAAAATAATGACCATTTTCGGTACAAGGCCCGAAATTATCAGGCTTAGTTTGGTTCTGAGGGTACTCGATCAGCACTGCGAGCATATTACCGTTCACACCGGTCAGAATTACGACGAAAGCCTAAGCGATGTATTCATTCGCGATCTTGAGATACGGACACCCGACATTCATTTAGGTATCAAATCCAAAACTTTTGGCGAACAGATCGGGCAGATATTGTCGAAAATTGATGAGCTTCTGGCGGAACATCAACCCGATCGTGTCCTTATCCTCGGCGACACAAACAGCGCCCTGTCTGCAATAGTTGCGGCTAGGCGGCAGATACCAGTTTTTCACATGGAAGCAGGGAACCGCTGTTTTGACGACCGCGTTCCGGAAGAGATCAACCGGCGAATTATCGATCATTCCAGTTCCGTTTTGATGCCGTACACGACACGCAGCAAAGAAAATCTCGTCCGCGAAGGCATCGAGCGCGACCGCATTTTCGTGACCGGCAATCCTATCAAAGAAGTTTTGGATACATTTGCGGATCAGATCGAGGCGAGCGAGGTGATGAAATCACTTAGCGTTAAGCCCTTTGAGTATTTTCTGGTAACGCTTCACCGGGCTGAAAATGTTGATAATGCCGAGCGACTGACTAAAATCTTTGATGGGCTCGCGGAGGTCGCGACGAAATTTGGGAAAGAAGTACTGGTATCTGTTCACCCGCGAACCGCTGAAAAGATCGAGCAGCATGGCGTCCGTCATTCTTCGCCGAACATTCGTCTGCTCAAGGCTCTTGGCTTTTTTGATTTTATAAAACTGGAAAAGAATTCATTGGCCGTCTTAACTGATAGTGGCACGGTGCAGGAGGAATGCGCGATATTCGGGATTCCAAACATCACTCTTCGAGATGTTACCGAACGTCCCGAAACGATCGAATGCGGCAGCAACATCCTAAGCGGCGCCGAACCGGATGCGATCGCAGCCGCAGTCGAGCTCGCCATTGCTCAGCCGGCGGCTTGGGATCCACCGCGTGAATACCTCGCGGGAAATGTGTCACAGACAGTGAGTAAAATCGTATTGGGCTATACAAGTTTGCGTAGACACGTTTCATAAGGTCTAGTGCGTGTCAGAAGCCCGACCGTAAGGAAGGGCCCTTCCTTACAGTCGGGCTTCTGACATCAATTATGCTCGACGATGAGTCAAATCAACTCGAAACTGGTCGGAATCGTAACGCACCGGACGATAAGACATCTCGGCTGTGGATATTGACCGAAGTTTATTATCCCGAGGAAATATCAACCGGCTATTACATGACTGCGATAGCCGAGGGCCTTGCCGCGGGACGAACGGTCAAGGTTTTGACCGGTCAACCAAAGCACGCATCGCGAGGGTTAAAAGCCCCAAAACGAGAGACGAGAAATGGGGTTGAGATCATTCGCACATCGGGCACGACACTCGACAAGAACATTTTTCTCTTTCGCTTGATCAATATGTTAACGATTGGGATGTCGATGTTTTTCCAATCAATCAGGCATTTTCAAAAAGGCGACCATATTCTCGTTGTGACCGCACCGCCGAGTCTGCCGGTAACGACAGCGTTGGCGGCATTGCTGCGAGGAGCGAGTTTTACGCTGTTGGTGCAGGACAGTTACCCTGAGATATTGATCGCTGTCGGGACGGTGAAAGGGAAATCGCTTTTCGTCCGTCTAGTGAATTTCTTTAACCGCTGGTTGTATAAATACGCCTCAAAAATAATAGTCATGGGACGCGATATGAATGAGCTGTTCCAAAAGAAAACCGCCGGTCTTGATGTGCCAATAGTGACGATCCCTAATTGGGCAGATCTTGAGTCGGTCAGGCCGACGCCGCGTACGAACAATGCTCTACTCAATGAACTAGGCATTTCCGACAAGTTCGTCTTGATGTACGCCGGCAATATCGGCCACCCGACTGACGTTGAAACCATAATCGAATGTGCCGCGAAATTAATGGGCCACGAGCAGTTTCATTTTGTATTCATTGGTTCCGGCGCAAAGAAAAAATGGGTCGAGAATGCAGTAAAAGTTCGCCGGCTGCGAAATGTGACCACACTTGACTACCGGCCGCGTGACGAGCAAATTATTTTTCTAAATGCATGCGATGTCGGCTTGGTCGCGCTCATCAAAGGCATGTGGGGAACTGCAATGCCCAGCCGCACATATAATATTATGGCCGCCGGCAGGCCGATATTCGCGTTGACCGATGAGGGGTCGGAGCTTGCACAGGTTATAGACGAAGACAATATTGGCTGGCATATCCCGCCGGGCGACCCTGATCGTCTGCTCGAAGCGATCCTTGATATTTACCAACGACGAAGTGTGTTGGACGCAATGGGAAAACGGGCAAGGGAAGCGGCTCTCAGGAAATACTCACGTGCTGCGGCAATTGAGGCCTACGGCCGGGCCATGTCGTAAAGCTCATTTGACACGTGCGAAGTCATTCGTTTCAATTATTCCTTGCCTCCAGGAATCGGATCCGACTAAAAGCGCCATCACCGCCGCCCGTTGCGGCCAGCTTTATTTAAAAGAATGATCGGTCTTTTTATCTTCGCTGCGATCTTTTGCATATCGTTCCTGGGCGTCGGTCTTTATCGGCGTTGGGGCGTCAAATACAACGTTCTCGCGATCCCGAACGAGCGCAGCTCGCACACCGAGCCCACGCCGCACGGCGCCGGTATTGTGATCGTCGTCATCTGCCTTGTAACCTATATTCCAATCTCTATCTACATATCGGGGATTGTCTCGTGGGGCTATTTTGTGGGGGCATTTCTGATCGCGGCCATCAGCTTTATTGACGACATCTATCCGATACGTTTTCACTGGAGGCTGATCGTGCACTCGATTGCCGCGATACTGCTAATTGCGGATCTCGAGACGTGGCACGGCATCACCATGCTCGGCGGGATCAAATTCGGCGTTTTAGGATATGTGCTGACGTTTCTATGGATCGTCTGGATGGTCAATTCATACAATTTCATGGACGGCATCGACGGTCTCGCCGGTCTGCAAGCCGTCATAGCGGCCATAAGCTGGTGCTTGCTGTGCCGCATCCTGAATATGCAGGGAATATACTATTTCAGCGTAATTATCGCGGCGGCAAGCATGGGATTCCTTATTCGCAACATGAGTAAGTCGCGGATATTTATGGGCGATGTGGGCAGCGCTTTTCTGGGTTTTACGTTTGCCGCTTTGCCGCTGCTTGGCCGCAATCTCGCTTCAAAATCACCGGATCTGCTGCCGATAGCGGCTGTTTTATTCGTTTGGTTTTTTCTATTTGATTCGGTCGTAACGATAATTCGCCGTGCGATAAGGGGGGAAAAGGTCTGGCTGCCGCACCGCGAGCATCTTTTTCAAAGACTGGTCTCGACTGGTTTTTCGCACAGATATGTGACCGTCATCTACGGCATTCTGGCCTCAATTCTCAGTTTGACTATCCTGATATCTGTCCGGTTCCGCGATGACATCGGGCTCGCGCTCTTGCCGGTAGTCTTTTTATTGACTGCGGCACTGCTGCTGCTCTGTATCAAGAAAAAGGTTTTGAACTAACAGTTCAGAGTGCGCGATTTATCGCGTTTCTTTTGCTGGCAGTTTCGAGTGCTCATTTTGGCGTAACTCCTGCGGTATATCGTATAGTTGAGACTGTAAACGTAAGAAACGCGATAATTCGCGCACTCTAAACTATGACTTCGTCCTCTCCAAAAATATCAGATCCAACCGTGGTTCCATTTGAGTTCGAATCCTACGGCGTATCCGTCCGCATCGAGAGCAATCTTCAGGAAATGGTCGACGAAGCTGAAAAGACTATCAGGGTCTCGCTGCTAAATGACATCCGACCGACCCAAGTTGAGCAATTCGATCATGTTTTTCAATTGAACCGGGACAAACGCGGCACCCGCATTATGATTCAAAACGGCGAGAGGATCTCGTCAGGCGGAACGCGAAAAAAATTCTTTAAATTTTTTGACAGCATAATCAGGGTTGCGGTCGCCGAATATGCTGTCGATCGCGTATTTTTACACGCCGGCGTGGTCGGGTGGAAGGGAAAGGCCATCGTCATCCCGGCCGACAGTTTCAAGGGCAAATCCACTCTGGTCTCGGAGTTGGTCCGAAACGGCGCCGAATATTATTCGGACGAATTCGCGATATTTGACCGTGATGGGCTGGTTCATCCGTTTGCTCGGCGCATCGGCAGGCGTACCGAAGACTATATACCCTACGAATTAACGGTCGAGGATCTTGGCGGCACGTATGGAAACACTCCTATTCCCGTCGGGCTGGTGCTGATAACCGAATACAGAGAGAATGCAAAATGGTCGCCAAAAAAACTTAGTGCCGGAAATGGCGTACTCGAAATGATACCTTTTACGCTTTGTTTGCGTCATCAGCCAGATTTTTCACTTGAGGTCTTGAATAATATTGCAAGTAATGCCATAATTGCATCCAGTTTAAGAGGTACCGCAGAAAATTTCGCAAAAACTTTGCTCAATTTCGTTGACAAACACATAAATTGAGTTAGAATAATTGCTAATTGTTCGTTTGTGGTTAACTATCGTTCACGACGATATTGAAAGAAAGAAAGAAAATTCGGAAAAACTACCTCAATATCGTTGACAAACACGTAAATTGAGATAGAATATTTTTAACTGTTCGTGTTGCCTAAGTATCGTTCACGGCCTGTTTGAATGAAAGTTTGATTGACCGTAAATTTATTTGCATAATTTAGTTTGCTTGGAGGAGAAGAATGAATAATCTGAATAATCCGATGGCTCGACAAAATGGCCTGGTGATTCAAGAAATGCCCGACGAGGTTTTGGTCTATGACCTTGACAGCAATAAAGCCCACTGTTTGAATCAATCGGCCGCTTTCATTTGGAAGTCGTGTGACGGCGCCAAATCGGTTCCGGACATTGTTCGCGAATTTGAATCGAACGGTCGTGGAAAGGTCACGGAAGATTTTGTATGGCTTGCCATCGATCAACTGAACGAGAACGGCCTGCTGGCTGGTGATATAGCACCGCGTTTCGCAGGCCAGTCGCGTCGTCAGGTCCTAAAGACGATTGGCTTGGCTTCGCTCGTTGCCTTGCCTGTGATCGCATCGCTCGTCGCTCCTCAAAATGCGATGGGAGCTGTGTCGTGTTCATGTACAGACGTTCGGAGATGTGCTACTTTAACCGCGTGTCCGTCAACAACGAACTGCAACATAAACGGCCTTTGCGCTCCTTAAGCCTGAGTTGAATCATTTTTCAATAAGAGTAGTAAAGATCGTAATCTTTGCTACTCTTTTCTGCTGTGAACCGACCGCATTTTCGAGAAGAGTGTCAGTTAAAACCTACCATGTGCTCAGCGTACTCTGCGTAAATCTCTCCGGTCTCAGCGTTAAAAAACAGTTTAACGCAGAGTTCACTGAGGAGGACGCAAAGATCGCTGAGAAGAGGTTGCATCCCATAAGTCGATTATGCCATTAACCAAACCAACCCACTGATAATTTTTCGGTTTAAGCCTCCAAAGCTCGCTAAAGGTAGTGAAGATACTTTTTCTTTGCTATTCTTTCTTCTTGTGGGTGAAGCAATTTCTGTTCAGGAAGTACAAATTACCGACGAGGTTCGTTGGGGGATTCTACAGCGAAAGGCTCAGGAAACTCGTGTCCTTCTGGCGTTTAATCTTTTCCACGAACATAACATTGAGCCGATATTGATAAAAGGCCTTGCCGCTGCACAGTTTTACCCCGAATCAGTATTTAGAAACTCCATAGATATGGATCTCGCCGTTTCCAGGAGTGATTTCGAAGCGTCAACCGGCATTTCAAGATCAGTCGAGGCAACCGGGTTGGCGATTGATCTGCACCGGGAATTGCGGCATCTCGACACAGTCAATTGGGACGATCTATTTAACAATTCCAAACTGCTACAGTTAGAAAAGGGAACGATCCGCGTTTTGCGTCCTGAGGATCATCTGCGAGTTTTATGCGTCCACTGGCTGACCGACGGCGGGTCGAACAAAGACAGGCTGTGGGACATATATTATCTGATCGAGAACCGACCGGCGGGATTCGATTGGGACAGATTTTTAAAATCCGTGGATGTTAAAAGACAACGATGGCTGATCTGCACCGTGGGCCTCGCGCAACGATTTCTCGGTTTGGATCTATCCGATACGCCGATAGAAACGGAAGCCCGCGATCTGCCAAACTGGTTTGTAAGGACGGTTGAACAGGAATGGGCGTCTGAAACACGTCTGGTTCCTCTCGAAGCTACGCTGCGCGACCCCAGGTTGTTATTCAAACAAATCAAAAAACGGTTTCAGCCCAATCCGATCTGGGCGACTGTCCAGATGAACGGGAGCTTTGACGCACGCACCCGTTTTTTTTACCAGATCGGCAGCTTTTTTAAGCGAATCCCTTCGTCCGTTAGACGTGTTTCCGAAACAATAGCCGGAATGAGGGCTAAATGAGGCAGTGGGTTGTCGTGTGAGTATTAGCCACGAATGCACGAATTTAATAACTTTTATCCCAGATTACGCAATAGGATTTTTCTAATCTTTTCTTCCTTTGCGTTCTTGGAGGCTTTGCGTGATAAGAAGCCATTTTCACGCAAAGATCGCAAAGAACGCAAAGCAAGAGAAGAAAGAAAAGGCATCTACTATTGGTGAATTCGTGGCTAATTTCCTACTACGGGATTAAAGCTGACACTACCCATAATGACTGATACGGAACAAGTAATTTTAGCCATTGAATCGGCGATCTGCGGCGGCAGCATTTCGCTGCTCAAAAACGGCAGGGAGGTTGCGAATTGGATCGGCACATCAAATATATCCAAAGCCGAAGATCTGCTCGTCAACATTGATGCGATCCTGACCGCGAACAATATTTCCCGCCACGAGATCGATCTCATTGCCATATCAGCCGGGCCGGGAAGTTTCACCGGCATAAGGATCGGCCTGGCGACCGCTCTCGGATTAAAGGCCGGTCTCGGCATCGAAATGTCAAGCGAATCGGCTCTAAAAACGATGGTCTATGCGACGACCGCCGCCCAACATGTCATCGCCGCCGTTCCCGCCGGACGCAATTCAGTCTGCCTGCAAAAATTTCAAATTATCGAAAACGAAGTCACAACGCTTGACCAGCCGCAGACATTAACAGACGAGCATTTTTTCGAATTCGTACGGGACGAAAAAGACTCAAATTTCATGCTCCACTCGTCTCTGTTTGAAAAATGCGAGCCGTCGCAAACCGTCGTCAATTTTGGAGAGAATATCGCACAAGCGATAGGCAAGGTCTGCAACAAACATCCCGGTATTGTGACCGAACCCCTGTTTATCAGCAAAAGTTTCTAGATGCAGCTATCCGACACAGACAACAAAGAAGATTATCCGCGCATACGACCGGTCGAGGCCTCGCATATCGCGGATCTTATCCGCATCTCGGACGATACAAATCTGAGTATGTGGACCGCACAGAATTATCTCGACGAGCTGCAAATTCCCGAGGCGATCATGCTCAGACTGGAATCGGAAACCAATGAAACGATCGGTTTTATCGTCGGTCGCATCGTCCAGGGCGGCGCCGTTGAAATCCAGATGGATACGGAGATATATAACATCGCGGTCATCGAAAACGAACAAGAAAAGGGATTTGGCCAGCAGCTATTCGCTGCGTTTACCGCCAGATGCCGGGACATCGGCGCATGTAATATCTGGCTCGAGGTTCGTGCGTCCAATCAGAAAGCCATCAGCTTTTACGAACGAAATGGTTTTGAACAAGTCCAAAGCCGAAATAATTTCTACGAAAATCCGCGCGAACACGCTTTACTCATGAAACTTGTTCTGAAAAACAGGTAGTGGGTCAGTTTCGATTGAAAGTCAATTTACTTTCATCTCACTTCTAATGCCGTTTGAAATAAACTCTGCGATCTCTACGTAAATCTCGGCGTTCTCTGCGTTTAGTGATTTTAACGCAGAGGCCGCTGAGTCGGACGCTGAGTTCGCTGAGTACAATTTCGCGAAACAACATCGTATATTTTCAAACTGACCCGCTACCGAAAAACAATACTAGAGTTCTTTGAAAAACCCCTACAAATGTGTCGGTTGTTGTCGATTGTAGGGTAAGAGGATTATATAATGGAGGAATGAAAAGCGAACAATT
>JAYVER010000230.1:0-28327 GCA_043748725.1 Chloracidobacterium sp.
TACGGAAGCTGGTGAAGGCTCGGATAGCAAAGAACGCCACCCAACACGTCGTTGGGCACCAAAGAGAATTGGTTATGCGCATCCGAAGCCGATTGGAAGATTTTCAAGGAACTCAGGCTGTTGGCCCTTGAGCGTTTTTCGAAGCGAGTGCTGGATGAATATGTCAGCAAATCTGCGGCAGGAAAACACTGACGGCGCATGAGCGGTACGGCGAGTTGTACGGCCTCCTTCAAAAGCGGGATAAGAAAATGGCCGAAGGCATTCGATGATTTTCGCCGCTCCACTGCGGAATTTTCTCTCGAAATTATCTGGCGGCATGGGTTGTTCACGGACTTGGAAATGTCGCGGTTTAGCTGTGAAACTAGATCAGCCATCGGGTTTGAGCAGCAAAGCCACTCAACAAACCGTTGACGCCGGACGCTTGTTCCCCCAACCTTTGGCACCCGCCGAACTCAAACGGCAGTAATAGCATCACAAATTAATACGCCATATTTTACCGGTCTCTCTTGATTTCAAATCGTTTTCTGGTATAGCCTATTTGCTTACTGAATGAAGATTCATTCATAATCGATTTATGCCGAAACCTGCCCGAAATGGCTCTGCAACGAGGGCCGCCGTCATCGACAAACGCGAAGCCATTCTGCGTGCGGCGACGAAGGTCTTTGCCGGTAAGGGTTATTTCAATGCAAAGGTTGCGGACATCGCCGCCGAGGCTGGTATTGCCGACGGCACGGTTTATCTCTATTTCAAAAGCAAGGACGAGATACTGCATTCGATCTTTGACCGGGCGATGGCGGATTTTATTGCCGAGGGACGGCGGGAATTAGCCGCGATTGACGACCCGGCGGCAAAACTGACACGCATCGCCGAGCTTCATCTTGAAAAACTCGGTGCGGATCGCGATATGGCTATTGTCTTTCAGGTCGAGCTGCGCGGTTCGACGAAATTTATGCAGGAATTTTCGGCGGCGGGTTTTGGCGAATATCTCGAGATTATTAGGCAGACGATCGAGGACGGACAAAGGTCTGGAGACTTTAGAAAAGATATAAAATCAGTCATCGCGGCAAAAATTTTGTACGGCGCGCTCGATGAGATGGTTACGAACTGGGTTTTGTCAGAGAAAACGTATCCGCTGCCGCCGATGGCCGGCGAGGTTCTAAAGCTATTCTTCGGAGGCGTGCTGGTAAAATGACACCACCGCCTGAAAACATAATGTCGTTGCGTCCGAATCCGATTGGACGCAGTATTCCTCTAACCGCTGACGAACCCCAAACGCTCGCCGAGTTATTCTTAAGATCGGTTAACGAATACAACCTGCCCGACGCTCTCAATTACAAGGCAGGTGAGACCTGGAAAGCGATCTCGTCGGCCGAGATGGTTAAACGGGCCGAAAATATCGCGTTGGGACTACACTCGCTCGGGCTACGCAAAGGCGACCGGGCCGCGATCCTCGCGGCAAATTCGCCGGAATGGACGTTATCTGACGCCGGGTGCCAACTCGCTGGCGTAATCGATGTACCGATCTATACGACACTCACCCCGGACACTGTTCGATACATTATGGACGACTGTGCGGCGCGCATTATTTTCATGCAAAATATTGAAACTTACCACCGATTGCTGCCCGCGTTGGCAAATTGTGGTTCGCTCGAAAAGTTCGTAATCTTCGACGTACGTGACATTACCGACGAAAACATTCTCTCTATCGCTACATTAGAAGCAACAGGCGCTGAACTTAAGCTCAAAAAACCGCATCTATCACAAGAATTGAGAACAGCGGTCAAATCGCAACATGTCGCGACGCTGATCTACACCAGCGGCACGACCGGCGAACCGAAAGGCGTGATGCTGACGCATGCTAATTTGATCTCAAATGTCATCGACGCGAGCGAGAAATATGCATTTATGGGTGTCGATACGTCACTTTCCGTTTTGCCGCTTTCGCATGTCTTTGAACGCACCGGGATGTACGTTTACATCATGTACGGAATGCGTGTGCATTACGCCGAATCGATAGACAAGATACCTGACAATCTTAAAGAGGTGCGACCGACGGTCTTTATCGGAGTCCCCAGGATATTTGAAAAGGTCTTCGAACGTGCGCGGTTGAAGGCGGCCCAGGCCGGTCGAATCAATGAATTGATCTTCGATTGGGCGATCGATGTCGCGAAGGAATTCGCGGCAGCGAGCGAAGCCGGTGAGCCAATTCCGATGGCACTGGCCGCCAAACACAGCGTTGCCGATAAAGTCGTATTCACAAAATTGCGCGAGTTTTTCGGCGGACGCCTCAGATTTTGCATAACGGGCGGTGCAGCGCTGCCTGATGAGATCTTTCTGATATTTACGGGCGCCGGAATTTCGATAATGCAGGGTTATGGTTTGACCGAAACGTCGCCCGTGATCGCGTCCAATAACCCAACGGCAGTTCGAGTGGGTACAGTTGGCAAGCCGATCCGAAATGTCCGGATGCGTATCGCAGCCGACGGCGAAATCGAAGTAACTGGCCCGGGTGTGATGGCCGGATATTATCACAAGGAAAAGGCGACAAAAGAGACTTTTACCGAAGATGGTTGGTTCAAAACCGGTGATATTGGCAAGATTGATAAGGATGGTTACCTCAAGATAACCGACCGCAAAAAAGAGCTTTTCAAGACCTCCGGCGGCAAATATATAGCTCCGGCGCCGATCGAACAAATGATCAGATCGTCGCGTTTTGTCAATCAGGTCGTTCTGATCGGAAGCGAGCGTAAATTCCCGGCCGCTTTGATAGTACCCAATTTTGAAATGCTTGAATCCTATGCAAAATTAAAGGAGCTGGACATCAAGACGCATGAAGAATTTTGCCGCAGCCCTCGCATTCTCGACCTTTTTTCCCGTCAGATCGAGGCGATGACGCAAAGCCTGGCAAAATTTGAGAAGGTGAAGAAATTCGCTCTGCTCGAACACGAATTGACCGTCGAAAGTGGTGAGCTAACGCCTACCCTGAAAGTAAAACGCAGAGTTATAGACGAAAAATATCGCGATGTGATAAACGATCTCTACAATGCGGCATAGAATGCCAGGCGTTAACGCGGGCCGTTTTGTTTTAATAAAGAACCTTGTATCCGATGCTGTTCGACCCGGCCGTGATAACCGCTTTTCCAGCACCTAACGCGAACTTAAATATCTGCATTCCAACGCTGTCTTTGGCCTTCCCCACCTCGACGATGTCATTTGGCATGAGCATAATATCTTTTTGCTGGCCTTTTTTGATCAGATCGTAATTCGCGGTAAGTTCCTCGCGGCCTTTAATAGATTCAGGATCAGCGTTCGGTTTCAGACGATATACCTTAATATCCTTTGTTTTCGCACCCTCTTTCAGGCCACCGATCTTGGCGATCGCCTCGGTCAACGAGAGTCCCCCTTCTTTCAGGTATATGCCCTGAGGAGCCATAACTTCACCGGTTACGTAAACCGGGACCGCTCTATGAACAAAAATTACGTCGCCCGGTATAATAACCGGATTGGAATCTTCCTTTCCGAGTCTCAGGTTGGCGAGGCTGTAAATCCTCGACGGAACGTCGGTCGGGTCTGATGACCCAGATTTCCAATTGCTGTCATCACCCGGATCCGCACACATCGGCGACGTCGTACGAAAGATCTGGATCGTACCGCCGGCCTCTTCCTTAATGCCGCCGGCTTGCGAAATAAACTCCATCAGCGTCGCCTTTCGATAAAGGTCAATCTTCGTCGGCACGTTAACTTCACCATAGATCATCGCCGGCGGGCGGCTGTTTTTCTTAACCTGTAGACCGAGCTGAGGATCTTTGAGGAATTTACCTAGTAGGCTCGAAACATCGGCTCGAAGCTCTTTCTCCGTTCGGCATTTAGCATTAATCTGTGTCTCAGAGAACGGAACCTCGATCTTTCCGTCTTCGTTTACGATCGCAACAAAATCGAACTGCTGCTCACCCAACACTCTGACGGAGACCTCATCGCCCGGCCCCAATAGGTAACCCTTTGTCGGCGGAGCGGTGAAAGGCAAACCCTGAGCGGAGACCAACCCAGACACAAAAAGTGAAATTATGACAACAAATAAGAATTTAATTTTCATGGTAAAAACCTCAACTGCGTTGTAATGTCAGAGTTTAACGCAACATCGAACCAGATACAACCCATTTGCAAGGCTGTTAAGCTATAAACTTTGATGTTTCTTGGCAAGTTCAGGTTTTCCGGGCCATGTGTTAAAAACCGTCATACTGCTGTATTCGCCCAACGGTTCAGGGAGTGAAGCTGAGAGCACCACCAGCATGAATGATACTCTCAGCCCACATAGCACTATTTAGATCGCCAGCCAGCCCCATACAAGCACGCTGGTCAGCACCTAACTACTTCGTGACCGTCAGCGTCGCCGAGGTGGCGCGGCTCAAGCTGCCGCTGACCCCATTGATGTTGAGCGTGTAGGTCTGCCTGCTTGTATTCGACAGCGTCTGTATCGTAAGCGTCGCGGTCGTGGTGGCCGGATTGGGGGTGAACGTTACGATGGAGCCCGCAGGCGCTCCCGTCAGGCTAAGGTTTACCGCTCCGTTGAATCCGTTAGACGGCGTTATCGTCACCGTGTAGGTGGCGGTAGTGCCGCGCCGGACGGACTGCGAGGTCGGGCTTACCGAGAGCGAGAAGTCCGCTGGCACATTGGTCACAGTCACGCTTGCCGTTCCGCTCACGCTGCCGCTGGTGGCTGTCACAGTGAAGGGGCCGCCCGCGGTCGCTCCGGCGGTGAACAAGCCCGAGGAGGGGTTGATCGTGCCGCCGCCGCTCACCGACCAGGTGAACGTAGGCTGCGGGCTGACCGGCTGGTTAAACTGATCGAGTCCCGTCGCCGTGAACTGCTGTGTCCCACCTGTCTGCACCGAGGCACTGGATGGCGCGACGGTGATCGTTGTCAGCACTGGAGGTGCCGTCACCGTCACGCTTGCCGTTCCGCTTACGCTGCCGCTGGCCGCGGTCACAGTGAAGGGGCCGCCTGCAATACCGCCTGCAGTAAATAAGCCCGATCCGCTGATCGTCCCACCGCCGTTTACGGACCAGGTGAATGTGGGCTGTGGGCTAATCGGACTGCCAAACTGGTCGCGCCCTGTTGCTGTGAACTGCTGAGTCCCGCCCGTCGGAACCGATGCGCTGGACGGCGCGACGGTGATGGTCGTCAGGACGGACGGAGCGGCGTTGCAGTTGGGAAACTTGAAAGACGCGATCTGCGTGCTCCAGTTAAAGGTGCCGCTGCTCTTCAAATACTCGGTCGTATAGAAGAAAGTGCAATCGTCAGTCGGGTCGATGGTCATCGCGCTATAGTCGCCCCATCGGCTCAAACCAGAGGCCTGTGAGCCTCCGCCCGCCTTTATGGTGTTCTCCGCCTGCATCGTCCCGAGCGGATCGGTCGGCGCTCGTCCCGTGTAACGGATCGAAGGAAACAACGACGAACTCGAAGCGCTGTAGCCCATCGCGACATTGCCAACCTTGTCCATAGCGATACTGCCCATCCAACGATAGCTCGAATCGGGAGCGAAAGTGCCCGATTGAAATATAGTAGGTGTCGTGTTGGGCGTGCGGATCTCATACCAGCGCACACCAACGCTGGAGCCGGCCGTCACCGCGTGGTTGACAACCAGAGCCTCGTGATCGCCGAAGTTGCGGTAGGCGAGCCGGTACATTAACCGATCCGCGAGCGAGTCGAGCTGTTGCGAGGTGCCCGACTGCGGGATGCAGGTGCCACCACCGCTACAGGCCGCCGCGAACGCCGGTGCCGCGATATTGGTGGGACCCGTGAAGGTCGAGTTAGCCGGAGTGGCGAAATCTGCGTGAAATTTCCAGACGTCGAGCGACGCGCTGTTGTTGCCGTAGGCGACGAAGAAATTGGGTGAGCCCGCCGGCGGCGGCGTTGCGCCATCGAGATCGGACGGCAGCAGGCCGCCGTAGAGGGTACTGGTTTGGAAGCAAACCTGGGTCGCGGCCGCGCCTGTCAACATCTTGGCACGATCGAAGGCGCATGCCTTGGCACCTGCAAATGTTGTTCCGTTATTGAAGATATTGTAGGAGATGTAGTATCCATCAGGCCACAGACCGAGTTTCGGATAATCCGGGAACTGCGTGTTGCCATAGTTAAATGAGTACCGATTGTACGTTCCTGTAGCGTCGGACGTTGTTGATACGGCAACACACTGTAGATACGGCGTGCCCGTCACCGAAAACTGCGTCAATATCCAGCGATTAGCTGCCTTGTCATACTGTACGATCGGGTCACCGTCGTTATTGGTCTGGCATCCGCCGCCGAAGCCGGTCCAGAGAGTATTGCCGGCCTTGGGGAAACCCGCTGCGATCGTACCGGTGGTCTTGTCGAAAACGGCAAAAGACTCGTTGACCCACTGCACATACTGCGTCGCGCCGACAGCGCCGTTTGTGTCCGGCGGGGCGGCGTTGGGAACGAAGCCGTAGTCCTGGTTGCCTACGCCCGCAAAGTTCAGTCCGGCAGTGGTTGCGACCGCGGGGCCGGCGACGGCCGACTGCACGACCGGATCGTTCTGGACATCCTTCACTTCATGCGGGATACGTTTAGCCGGTTCGAATTCCCGATCCTTCGATCTTGGGGCGCTACGCATATCGCTCAGAGGCTGGGAAACGTCGTGTTTGATCTCACGACGCACTTCGGGGATGTTCTGGATTTGCTCATCTTTTTGGCCAAAGACCATCGAGGTCAAAAAAAGAGTCGCCGCAAATACACCGGTAACCGTGTACGACAACTGATAGTATTTCATTTGTTTGTTCTCCCTGGGTTATTTGATATTTCGCACGATTGCGAGTGGTCGTTTTCGCTATTGGGCAATATTTTATCAACAAATGCCCTCAAAAGCAAAAAATTTTTTTACGGGCGAAACCATTAAATTTGAAACAGTTTTCGGAATATGCCAAATTGGCACCGGTCGCTCAAATTAGCATTTCCATATTTCCGGCGTGGCCGGTCCTCGCTGAATAATTCATACGTAAAAAACTTTTACTAATCGTGTGACTCCAGGCTTATTTGTGGTTAAATTCTCTTATGACACAACCTCAAATCTCAAAAAATCGAATCTCAAGCAAAGCCGCGAGCTTTACCGAATCCGTCATCCGCGAGATGACGCGCGCGGCGATAAAGTATGGCGCGGTCAATCTCGGTCAGGGCTTTCCCGATTTTGCCGCACCCGAAGATATCAAGCAGAAAGCGATGGAGGCGATTGCCGCCGATCATAACCAGTATGCGATAACGTGGGGCGTTAAGAGCTTTCGCGACGCGATAGCGGCGAAAACGAAATGGTTTCTTGGCATAGACATCGACCCGGAAACGGAGATTACCGTAACATGCGGCTCGACCGAGGGAATGATCGCGGCGATGATGGCAACGGTCGATCCCAGTGAAGAGGTCGTCGTTTTTGAGCCTTTTTACGAGAATTACGCACCCGACGCGATCCTTTCTGACGCCAAACCGCGACACGTGCCGCTTCGACACGCCGGTGATGGTTTTGTTTTCGACCGCGACGAGCTGAGAGCGGCTTTTAACGAAAAAACCAAAGCAATAATCATCTGCAATCCGAATAACCCGACGGGAAAGGTTTTCACCCGCGATGAACTCGAATTCATCGCCGGGCTTTGCAAGGAATTCGACGCACTCGCATTCACTGATGAAATCTATGAGCACATCATCTACTCAACGAATAACGGAAAACGGATAACGGAAAATAAAAACGCGGACAACCAACCGACAACTTACAACCGACAACTGACAACTGCTCACATTTGCTTGGCAAATATCGACGGCATGCGCGAGCGGACGGTAGTCGTTAATTCACTTTCAAAGACATATTCGGTGACCGGCTGGCGTGTCGGTTACTGCATTGCCCCGCCGGACATAACGTCCGCGATCCGCAAGGTACACGATTTCCTGACCGTCGGCGCGGCCAATCCGCTCCAGCACGCCGGCTCGTACGCTCTTGGTCTGCCGCCGAGCTACTACGACGAACTCCAACGCGAGTACCAGAAAAAACGTGATTTTATCGTGCCGGTTCTGCAAAACGCCGGATTCAAGTGCGATTTTCCCGATGGTGCGTATTACGTTATGTGCGATATTTCAGATTTTGGCTTTGCCAATGACATCGAGTTCACAAAACACCTTATCCGCGAGATCGGCGTCGCTGTTGTGCCGGGTTCGTCGTTTTATCACAATTCGGCACTCGGCTCGCAAATGGTGCGTTTTTGCTTTTGCAAAAAAGACGAAACACTCGATGCCGCCGCTGAACGATTAAGAAAATTAGAACGCGGATAAAACGGATTTAGCGGATCGACCCGGATTCGGATTTTGGTTAAATCCCTAAGCATACCGTTGTTTCCACTGATCCAGAGAATCCGACTGATCTGCCAAATCCGCATTCTGTTTCTTGCCGGTCGAAAGGTGTATCACCCGGTACGAATTATATAGAACATATTGAGATGAAGGCGGAAACCTGAGATGTAGCGAGGGTGTTCATTGACCCGTCAAAGGTAACTGACGCGGGACACATTCCCTACCGGTCGTGTTTCTGCCTTCACATCAGCCGAAAATCGGGGTTGTTTTTCCTTCGCCAGACGAAGCCATCCAGCACATAATGCGTCAATTGCGGCAAGGCGAGCAGCGGGGCAATGAAAACCTTGATATTCGTCCAGTCCCAGTCGCTGCCGAACAGCCATTGTCGCTCGTGCCAGACGCCGCGATGCCAGAAAAGTTCTTCGACGTAAGCGAGAGCCCAAAGCGTCGCCAAAAACACGAGCCAGTTTGACGACAGCGTCCTGTAAACTCGGCCGGTCGTTTCGCGTCTCATTCGCGCATAAACATAGATCAACGCAAGATAAGGCACGCCGTGGATGATCACGTTTGTCACAGTAAATGCGTAGTCTGAATTGAAATAAACGATACCTACGTACCAGCAGATCGCGGTCGTGGCGACAACGATGTCTTTGCCGATATTCAAAAATCCGTTAGCAAAATAAAGATAGATAGATTTCGCAAAATACGCGGTCAGTGCGACGACATAAACCGGAAACAGGATCGTCTCGACAACAGCCGGTATCGAAATGAAATCGTTTTTGACGAACCAATCAAAATTTCTCGGGAGACGCGTCATCCAAAACGCCAGCGGATAAACCGACGCCAGATAAACCGCCGCAGTGTCTATCCACCAAGTCCAACGCGTCGTTTCGTTTAGCTTTCTGCGATACAACGCAACCCAACCGTATTGCTGTCGCACAAAATGAAAGACCGCGACCGACGCAAGGGCTTTCCAAAAAACCAACTCACCTTCGGAATACAGCGCGACGCCTAACGCATAACCAAATACCGGCACAAGCAAATACAGCCAAAACCGCCTTTTGAATTCTTCCTTGTCGAAATAGACGCGGAAACTGGTCGACCATACATGCGCGACATCGATAAACAGCACGGCCATTACCCAGGTCCACTCCGGCGATTCGCCGTTGAGGACACCTATCTGCGAACCAACCGCAAGCAAAAGCAGCGACGCAACCGCGCTCCCCAAAAAGACCGTCAGATCGATCGTTTGGGAGAAAAGCCAGTAACCGGATTTTAAACCGCTGAGACGCTGAGACGCTGAGAGGTCAGAGAAACCAATTTCCGGGCCAATAGATTCGATCTTTCCAATATCCTGCATTTCTTCCTCAGCGTCTCTGCGTCTCGGCGGTTAAAATTTCTCCGGCAGCGCGCAGTCCATGATAAAACGCTTCTTCAAAAAGCGCGATGCCGCTCAGGTCGGTGTGGGCGAAATGGATGTTGCGGTATGGCTTAACCGCCTTTTCGCGGATGCCGCTCCAGATGAAATTTGGCCGTGGGGATACCATCGCGTGTCCCCAACGCATCACGTCGAGCCGCTCCGTCAGATCGTAAATGTCGGAATGTGCTCGCGCGAGATCCGTCAGACAAACATCGGCGAGCTGTTTCCAATCGTAGTTAAAAAGCGTCGTTCTGCCATTCGCCTCGGCACACATCGGGTAGTAATAGGTCAGGATCGTCGGGCCGTAATCGATCTCCTTTTGATGCGTTGCAGTTACGTAGCCAAGTGATGGGCTCTCGTACAAAACATTGTCCCATGCCAGCGGAAAATCCTTTACAAATCGCGGTTTTGGGCGATCTTTTAGAAAAAGATTAGCGACAAACCACGCGTTGTGCTGAAATTCGCCCGCGGCAAACGGTGGATCTTCGCGAAAGCCCCGAATCACCCAAGGAGCCGTAAAGATCGGCGACGCATAAACGACCTTTTCACAATGAAACCCGCGTATCTCATTGCCATCAAGAAAAACAACTTCAACGCCGTTCTCATTTGGCACAACCGACACAACCATCTGCGAGCGGCGGACATTGTCTTTGGCCTTATCGAAGAAATGATTTACAAATTGGCCATTGCCCTCAGGAACGGTGATGAAGGCTTGCGATTCGACGCCGCTTTTACGGACACGCGAGCAGAAATAAAACAGCCCGACCCACGCCGAGGCTTGATCAACCTTAAGGCCGTAATCGTCACGCGTTGCATAGTCGCAATACCAGAGCAGGCGCTCCGACGTAAAGGAGTTCTGACGCAGCCATTCGGCAAATGTGAGCTTATCGAGAGCCGTGACCTGCACATCGTCCGAACACATCTCAAGCGGTACGGCAAAGGCCCTTTTGTTTTTTGTATCGCGCCAATTGACCCAATAATCAATTTGCTTCTGAAACGCTGCAAACTGCCGCTTGTCGTCCTCGCTGGCTCCGGCATTGAGATACAACCCTTCGTACCAGCGGCCTTTGTAAAAAAGACGCTCCTCCGGCTCGCGGCATAGATACTGCTCTTTTACTATCACCTCGCCAGTAGTGGCTCGTCCTTCTAAAAGCGACATCTCGTCGAGTAATGATATTAGCTCTGTGTTCTCCTGAAACGGCACCGGCAGATAATGTGCTCCCCACGGATATCCAACCGGGTCACCCTTACCGCTGCGGGCCGTTCCGCCGATCTCTTTTTCGAGTTCGAGTAAGACAAAATCGTTAAAGTTTTCTTTTTTGAATTTCCACGCCGCCGTCAACCCCGCCACACCGCCGCCGATGATAGCGACTTTTACGGTTTCCCATTTATCCGCCGGAACTTCAAAAAATCGATTCTCACGTAAAACATGGCCAAGAGCGGCGGATTGCCCGACGATCTCACCTTCGGGAAATCGATTGGAAGTCGCGGAATTGCAGGCGGCCATCGCGAAGGGTGTACCTAGAAATATCGCAAGCAATTCGCGGCGTGTAAAATTCATAGGAAGTAATTTACAGGGATAAAGAGGATAAAAGGGATTTTATTCACCCAATAATTCCCGCAATGCGTCATCCATGCTTCGATTTTGATTAAATCGGTTTTCAAACCTTCTGTATTCAAGTCGCGGATTTCCGAAATTGACGATTAGTCCAACCTCGATTCCTGTTGCCTTTAAGTAATTCAGGATCTGGGCATAATGTTGCTTTGAAAAACTGTCGACAGCTTTTAGTTCGATAAGGATTTTTCCGTCCACAACAATGTCGGCAAAGAAGTCTCCGACTGTAAAGCCGCGAAATGTCACTTTCAGAGATACTTGCGATTCAACTTCAAAGTCTTTTTGACGCAATGCCACTAAAAGGGCTTTTTCATAGACGGATTCCAAAAAACCCGAGTTCGTTGCTAACTTCGAAACAGGCTTCCAATATCTTGCTGGTTAGTTCCTCATAAATCATTTTTTTTATCCCGTTTATCCCCTTCATCCCTGTAAATTCACTGCTCAAAGCGCCGCCATTCGGCCTCGTAATAGCGGACAAGCACCTGATTATCCAACCTATTAACCTCGATCTCTTCATCCGGACGCGAAGTATCGCTCGGGAATTCAAATAGTGACGCAAACGAATTGTCGTTGAGGAAATGCAGCTCGATGTTGGGCGGCGGTTTCGTCGGCTGGTCGAAAGGCTGCAACTTTGCCAAAGCATATCCCCAAATGCCAAAGCTCGGCACCGTCGTTTGATAAGGTTTTACAGTATATCCGACCGATTCGAGCGTTTTGACGATGCACCAGAACGATTTGCGGGCGACGAGCGGTGAGGTGGTTTGGATAGCGACGGACGAATCGGGCTTTAGCTTGGATTTTAAGAGATTATAAAAGCGCGTCGTATAGAGTTTGCCGAGGGCGAAATTGTTCGGGTCGGGAAAATCGACGATCGCTATGTCAAACGGCTCTGTCTGCGTGCTGTCGAGCCAAACAAAAGCGTCGGCGTTGGTCACGTGAACACGCGGATCGTTGAACGAATGGCGGTTGAGCTCGCCGAGCGCGGGCACAGCGGTCGAAACCTTTGTCATGTCCGGATCGAGATCGACGAGTTGAATAAATTCGACCGAATTGTATTTTTCGATCTCGCGCAATGCGAGGCCATCGCCGCCGCCTAACACAAGCACCCGCTTTGCATCTCCCTGAAACGAAGCAAATGCCGGATGCACAAGTGCTTCGTGATACCGATATTCGTCAAAGGAATTGAACTGCAGATTGCCGTTCAGAAACAGCGCGTAGCCCGTCTTGCCTTTCGTTACGACGATCCGCTGGTACGACGAGCTTTTTGTGTAGATGATGTTATCGACAAACAGAGCGTCCTCGGCGAGCGTCGTCAGCCGGTCGGCCTTGATAAAGGCGATCACAAGCAGGACGAGGATCACAAAGCCTTTGATCCGCATCATGGTGACGTTTTTCTTTATCAGCGGCAGCAGCAGCCACGTGCCCCAGATGCCGACGGCCGCGTTGAACATGCCGAACAGAAGCGATGTGCGATTAAGACCCAGCTTTGGCACCAGAAATATCGGGAACAGCAGTGATGCGGCCAGCGCGCCTATGTAATCGAATGCAAGGACGCGGGAAACGAGGTCTTTGAAATCAAGTTCGTCTTTTAATATCCGCATGAGCAGCGGTATCTCTAATCCGACCAGAACTCCGATCAGAAACACCACGCCGTATAGAACTATGCTGAAATACGATAGATGGGCAAACGTCAGAAACAGCAGCGGCGCCGAAAAACCACCGATCACGGCAACGCCGAGCTCGACCTCGACAAACTTCTCAGCAATGTTGTTGTCGATAAACCGCGACAGCCACGACCCGACGCCCATCGCAAATAGATAAATGCCGATTATTATCGAAAATTGTGTGACTGAATCGCCGAGGACATAGCTGGAAAGGGTGCCCGCAAGCAGCTCATAAATGAGTCCGCAGGTGGCGATGACAAAGACGTTTAGAAATAGAAGCGGAGCACGTTTCATTTTGAGGGATGAGGGATGAGGGATGAGGGATGAAATTTGTCTTTTATCATCCCTCATCCTTCATCCCTTACAGATCACCCGTGAATCGCGGCTGAAATTATCATCGCAACGCCGATAATGACCGCTCCGATGATGATCGCGAGCGACGTATTTTGATCGTCCTCAATCTCTTTCTTGACCGAAAATGGCGCGACCAGAACGACTATGGCAAAGGCCAACGCAAATACGATGAGGCCAATCACCACAAAGATAACAGTCGTTTCAATTACGCCCCAGAGTTCGTCAAGTTTGACGATCAATCCCAGAACCGGGGCAAACGTTAACAGATTCAACATTATTTTCCTCCATGAAATCCTGAATAAAAAAACGGCACTCCCAAACGCGAATGACTGCCCGAATTAGCCAATTCCCAACCAAACCAAGACGAGGCGCCATAAAATAGCAGAACGCCGATACCGAAAACCATATAGAGTTTTTTCCACATAAAGACACCTAATCGTCGCTCGACGAATCGCCCGAGTCATCCGAACTGGCCTTCCCACTCGAACTAAACATACTGTCCTTCCAACGACTTGATTCAAATGACACCTTCCGAATTAATCCCAAAATGGGGGCGATCAACAAGAGAACGAACGCGAAGCAAAAATTGACGCCGCGATTGACGCCTTGCTCGACTTTTACGGTGACCGGCATCTGCACCTGCCAATTTTGCCACGTGCCGTGGACCTGAAGCGTATAGGTGCCAGCCTTTACCGATGACAGGCTCGCATCCGTGCTTTTAGCGCCCTCAGACCATGATTCGCCGTCATCAACGCCGTTGTAATATTCGACGGGTACATTTACCGATTCCACAAGTTCCTGGGTTTGCTGGTTCAACAGATCTACATCAAGCTCCGCCCACGAATTGTTGACTTGCGCACCGGCGGTGATCCGCACGTTCTTGTTTCCTTTGATCTCAAATGCCTGACTCGAAGCGATCTGTTCAGTCGTTGCGTTGGCCATCGGCGGCAGTATAATTTCCTGGCTCAATACCGTTTTCGTCAACCCGCTCAACGGGATCATAAAGACCGCAACGATAAAGAGCAGCAGCAGCGGCAAGGCTCCCCACGTGTAATAAAACCGGCCGGTGAACGGCTGATTTGGCGCGACACCCCACGGCCTCGGCAGCCCTGTGATGCCAAATATCTTTTCGATCTCGTCATTGGTCATGTAGGTACCGAGAGACCAATTTATCTCGTTCTGCGAAATCTCCTGCGACAGCATCAGCGGCGGCGAAACATAGTCGACCGCACGAACCGTCTCGCCCTGCTCGACCCGCCAGTAGAATTCGCCTTTGACGTATTCGACAACCGCCGGTGCGTCCTGAAAGATCTTGTACGAGGATCCGTTATAGCTAACCGTCGTGGGAATCGATGTAAGTGATATGCCGCCGCCAAGCTCCTCGACTTCAGCCTGATTTACCGGCTCGACAAAATTCCAGTGGTTGTCTGAATGCACCAACCAGCGGAAGCCGACCAGCGGATTATAAAGCAGGTATTCGTGCCAATAATAATGTATGTCGTCGATCATGACACTGCGAACGACGGCACCGATGATCTTGAATTTTACATCACCCGGAAATGTACCCTCGGCACCTATGGGGGCGACGAAATCGGGTTGCTCCGGCGGCGGGTTGAGCGCTTTGAGGTATGTGAGATTGCCCTGATTTACATCGAGCAGCGAATTGCAGTTTGGACACGTTACGCGTTCGGCCTTGTCGGGTGCATTCAATGTCAGCGGTCCACCGCAATTCGGGCATCCCATTCCGGCAGCCGAAACCTTGCGCGCTTCGCGTTGAACCGGCTTCGCGTCGCCGAGCCCGATCTCCGCAAGCGTCACCTGGCTGCCGACAAAAACCCACGGCGGATCCATGCTGTAATCGATGGTCGCAAACGCATTGTTCTTGCCCGCGAGATCAGCGTACGCAAACTGCTCGCCCGGTGACAGCTTGTAGGGTATTTCGCCATCAGCCGCGACCGACGTGCCGTGGCCGCGTTCCTGAACCATTAGCGGCGTTGGCGTCGGTATCTCGGGAATGGTCTGCCCAAGCTGTAGATCATTAAATGTTGGCAGTGCCGTCCCTTGCGGCAGCGGTTGAAAGAACGTCAGATAAAATCGGCCTTGCGCCTCAGCGAGCCAGCCGACCCAGCCGTTCGAAAATGTCGCGTACCACTCGTCCCAATAACCGCCAAGCTCATGCCGAAGTTGGGCTCGACCGGTCAGCTCAAACCGTGCGTCTTTGTACGTTCCTTTCAGGCCAAGTTTTAGAGGTGATTCGGAATCGGCGATCTCAGCGACTTTGCCAAGGTCTTCCAGTCCCCGGTCGGTTCGAGCAACAGCCGAGCGGCAGAACGGGCAGACGACCACAATGGTCGAACCGGCTGTAAACTCGATCGGCCCGCCGCATGACGGACAATTTGCCTTCAGCACGCTCATCGATCACCTCCGGCACTTCTGGATTTTGGATTTTGGATTTTAGATTTTGGATTAGAGATGTGAATGTTCGAATTTCCACGCTCGATCTTCGTTATATGTACGGTCTCAGCGCGAAGTATTTTTTTTAGATTTGCGTCCCATTCCCATTCAGGCCGTGCGTTGCAGCAGTAAAGATTGAATGTCGCCGTGCGGTGTTCCGGATAGGTGTGACAGGCGAGATGCGATTCGGTTAAGGCTACAAGACCCGTGACGCCGCCTTCGCCGTCGAATTTGTGCCAGACGGAGCCTACTGCTTTCAACCCGAGGTCGGCGATCACGCCGGACAAAACGGAGCGAACGACAGACTCATCGCGCAAGAGCGCCGTGTCACAGCCCGCCGCCTCTATCAGCCATTCCGTTCCGACGATCATCGCGTTAAACCAAAATGCTTTACGCAAAACTTCCGATAGAAGTTTTGCAATTGAATCTAAACGTCTGCGTTATAATGCAAAGACTAGGGAAGTATGTCGAACAAAACTATAGCTAAATTTTCGTCTTTTGTCATATTTGCGGGGATAGCCGGCAAAATTTTTTTGGTATGCTCACGAATTATTTGAGCGGTGGCAATGCAAAATAACGTCGTACAAAAAAAGACGCCGCACAAAACAGCACGGCGTCCTGTCTATTTTAACGGATATTATTTACTGTGTGATTGTAAACTTGCCCTTGTTCTCGATCATCTGTCCTTCGGTGCGAACTCGATCCTTGATTTGCACCTTGAGCTCGTAATCTCCGGGAGTCAATAAAGTGGTAGGCAGCAGGCGCGCCAACGTCAATCTCTGGCCCGAATCGCTCAAGCCGCTCCAATCTTCAACCTGTCGCATTAGCTCTTTGCCGTCTTTCATCAAAATATATTGGACATCCACCGCCGGTCGCAGCGTTGTCTGATCGACCTCGGCATTATAGACCTGCATGTAAACCCCGACTTCCTGTCCGCGTGAGTAAACACCGGATAAATTCGGGATGACCTTTGCGTTGCCGATAACGAACGACGCTCCGATGTCGCGCTCTGTTGTCGGTCGCAACTTTGATGTTAACACTAATGATGACGTAGATAATTTCTTGTCATCATAACGCGGAACGGCAAAACCTATGTTAACAATGCCCTTATTCCCCGATTTGACGTCGCGAACAACAACATCGACCTTGTAGGTACCCGGCGTCAAAGCGATCGCCTTTTGGTAAACCGATTTTCTGTCACGTGTTTCCGCAAGCTCCGCCGTCGTTGCGTTGGCGGTTACAGAATCCTCAAAGATCCCCGAGCGTTTACCCGATACGGCCGTAATGCGCCCGAAAATATTCATTGTCGCCTGTTCGAGACCGCCGACCTGCTCAAATGTCAGCTCTTTATTGGTGGCCTGAACTGTGAATGCGGTGATAACGCGGTCATCCGATTGCCGGAAAAAATCGACGCGAAGATCGAATTTGAGCGGGTTATTATCTAAAACACCCGAATCGCCGCCGGCAATACCCTGTAGATCGCCAAACTTGACTGACGGCGGCCGAAATAAATTATTTTGGATCTCAAGACGGCGGAACGGTGAGTCTTGTTCCCGTTGGAAGTTCTGCTGGGATCCGCCGTTGATGCCCGAAATACGGTCACCCTTGCTAGACAATCCTAATTGCTCTGAGGTCGTCAATCCGGCGCCCGGTACAGTTCTTAGTGCATCTTTCTCATTCGCATCCCGGGCAAGGCGATATTCACCGGATCCGGTCGGATCGACAAACTCAATCTCAAGCCCGTCTCCGACATTGTCCAGATGCCGGTAAAACCAGGTCTCGAATGGGTAGGTTGTTGTTGACCCGCCGCCCTCATAACTTGGGCGGTCGTACGAGCCGCCAGACGGGTGTGATTCGATCGAATCGGGCTTGCCCCACGCTATATATACACGGCCACGATCCGTTTTCCATCCCGGTATGCCAGATGCAAAATGCTCGTTGGCATAGGCTATCCGCTCGTAATACTCGTCGCGATATTCGTTCTCCTCAGTATCCGGATTCGGGTCGCGGCGACGCCAGAAATTTTCAATAAAGTTTTCACGCTCTTCGTCGGTCTTTAGAGCGTCAAATGCTTTCTTTTCCTCTGGCGTAATGATGTAGGCAACGTCATTATTTTTCCACTTTTTGTAAACATCGTTTACTTCTTTCTTTACGTTGAGGGGCTTGCTGGACGGATCCTCACTCGTTTTCTTTTCCGGCTTCTGAGCCAAAACGGCTATAGCGCCAAGCGCGATAATGACGATAACAATACCAAGATTTTTGAACGAACTAATTTTTGACATAACGGTAAAACTCCATCTAAAAGCCGACATGCACCACGGCCAACTAACCAAATTTCCACTTTAAAAGATTTTAGCCAGTAACTGCTTATATTTCAAGATGAAAAATGCCCGTCGATGGTTGCATCATGCCGCGCTTTCCTCTTCTGCATCAGTTTTGCGTTTCTTGCCGAAAAACCACGCGATAAATATCGATACGACATACAGCACCATCATCGGCGCGGCGAACAGCATCATGTTCGGAATATCACCCGTCGGCGACACAACTGCCGCGACGATAAGAATCACGATCAGCGACATCTTCCAGATGCGAATTAGCAGCCCGGCGGTGATAAGCCCAATGCGTGCAAGTACATAGCTGATAGCCGGCATCTGAAATATTATTCCCATTGCCAGCATAACTATCATTATAAAGTCGAGATAATCGCTTGCTTTTAGAAAAAGCCGGAAATCCTGCCCAAGCCCGAGCAGATATTTTAACGCCGGCGGGAATAGAATGTAGTACGCAAAAGCCGCTCCGATTACAAACGAAACGCTGGAAAGTGAAATGAACGGCGTAACGTAAGATCGTTCGTGCTTATAAAGCGCCGGGGAAATAAAACCCCAAATCTGCCACAGCAAAAAAGGAATAGAGATCGCGATAGCCGCGTAAAGCGAAACCGTGACGTACAGTGTAAAAGACTCGACTGCGGTCGTTACGATGAGCTTTTCTTCGCCCGTCGGAGCCTGCTTTGCGTCGGCCGTGAGTTCAACCGGCAGCCGCACGCCTTTCGGTATTACGGCATTAGTTGTGTACAGCGGCTCGTCGGTAAAGAGGCCGGTCTTACCATCAGCGTCTTTTACCACAACGGCTTGAACCGATGTGCCCGGAGCTACAACGCTCGCGCCGATCTTTGTCGATTGGTCGAAAACAAAACGTCCCTTATCGCCGTCATTAAGGCTGCTCAGAGGCAAAACCTCTTCGCTGCCCGTTAAGCCCTCAAGCGGCAGTTTGCGCCGCTCGGCCTCAGACATCGCCTGTCTAATCGGCACTGACAAAAAACTGTAAATCTTGTCCGATACGAACCAGCATGCCGCGAAAGCCAAAACTATAATGATGACAGAGTTTACGAGCCTTTTGCGCAATTCGTCGATATGATCGAGAAATGACATGTGAACGCCCGGTTCAGGCTCTTGATCTTTTTCTTTATCGTCCATTGAGCGTTACAGCCAGTTTTTCTTGTCGTTTGTGATGTCAGCGGCTACCGTTTTTTCGGCATTGTCGGATTTGATTTGCGGATTTTGTTTGAAGTTTGCGGGATCGATCGCTTTTATTGCCGGTGCAGCAGGAAGCTCTGAGGTTTCTCCGATCGGAATTGATTCGACACGCGCAACCGGCTCGGCTTCCAGCGCTTTCAGGTCGAATGCCTTTTTTTCCTCCTCAAAATTAGCCTCGCGCTGCCACGTTTCCTTAAATTCGTTGGTTGTGTTTCTAAACTCGGACATCAATTTGCCTATCTTGCGCGCCATTTCCGGCATTTTTCTGGGACCCAGAAAAATAAGCGCAACTATTCCAATAAGGAGCAATTCCGAAGTGCCGATGGATTCCAGGATGAATAAATACAATCTAGTTTACCTCGATCAAATAATTTCCACGTTTTGTTACGTGACCGATGACCGCCGCGTCCGCGATCTCGTTCAAAAACCGCTCAGCATTAGGTTCAGACATGCTTATCAGCAACCCGCCGGCAGTCTGCGGGTCAAATAGGGCACTCTGCATCTCGCGCGATACGCCTGTCTGTATCATAACCGTTTCGCCAACATATGCGCGATTGTTTTTGTCGCCACGCGTCAACATTCCCTGCGAGATCAGTTCCAGCACATCCGGTAATAGCATAACATCTTTAGAATCAACATTTAATGTTACATCACTCGCTTTTGCCAATTCATAAGCATGACCCAGCAAACCAAAACCGGTCACGTCCGTGCAAGCATTCGCTCCAACCATCTGCATAACTTTAGACGCTCGCGCGGCCGATTTGGTCATTGCATTTAAAGCCGCCGCCTCAGCTGCCGGGCTCGCCTTTCCGTTTTTTACAGCCGTGTTGATCGCACCCGTACCAATCGCTTTTGTTAAGATCAGAACGTCGCCGGGTTTTGCACCGGCATTGGTTATTACTTTATCGGGATGAATAATTCCCGTCACCGCATACCCAAATTTCATCTCCTGATCGTCCACCGAATGTCCGCCAATGACGACCACGCCTTCGGCATTCATCGCCATCTGACCACCCTTGAGTATCTGTCCAAGCACATCCCAATCGCCGTTTTGCGGATAACAAACTATCGAAAGGGCCGATAATGGCGTACCGCCCATCGCATATACATCGTTTAGCGAGTTTATCGCAGCGACCTGGCCGTAAATTTCCGGGTCATCGGCCACAGGCGTGAAAAAATCGACCGTTTGCACAAGCGCCGTCTCGTCGTCGAGGCGAAAAACTCCTGCATCGTCAGATTTATCAAACCCGACGATCACATTTTCGCTGTTTTGTACTGGAAGTTTGCTCAAAACTTGAGCAAGGTCGCTCGGTGCGAGTTTAGCCACTCAACCAGAGCAAGAGACCATTTCCGTCAAACGCTTTTGCATCAACTCCTCCCATTATTTCTTCATCATCAGCTGAAAAACCCGGTCGAGGTCGTCCGTTCCGTAATATTCGATCTCGATCTTTCCGCCTGTGCCTTTTTTGCCGGGGACGATCTTTACGTTTGTATTTAACGCACGCATTAGCTTGGTCTCGGCAGCCTTGACATTCGCGTCAACTGCTCGGCTAACACCTTTATTCACAGTATCTTGCGATTTTCTGGAACCTGCCTTTTTGATGGCCCGTTCCGTTTCACGCACCGACCAACCCCCATCAATCGCAAAATTTGCTATCTCTCGCTGGAGCGTCGAATCGTCAATCATCAACAAAGCACGGCCGTGGCCGGCTGAAAGGCCACCTTCCTCAATAACCCTTTGGATCTCACCCGGCAAACGCAGAAGGCGCATCGAGGTGGTGATAACCGTGCGTTCTTTTCCCACACGTTCGGCCACTTCTTCCTGAGTAAGTCCAATTGTATCAATTAGTTTGCGATATGCTTTAGCCTCCTCGATAGGATTCAATTCCTGCCGTTGAATATTCTCGACCAATGCCAGCTCGAGCAATTTCTCGTCGGATACTTCCCTGACCACAGCCGGAATTTTGCGCAAACCGGCACGCTGCGACGCTCGCCAGCGACGCTCGCCGGCGACGATCTGATAACGGCCGCCGATTTGGCGAAGAACGATCGGCTGGACGACCCCGTTCGCGCGGATCGACTGAGCCAACTCTTCGAGGCTTGCTTCCGCAAACCTTGTTCGCGGCTGTTCTGGGTTTGGTTCGATGAGATCAATATCGATTTCAGAACTCGCCGCTCCACCGATTGGCGGCAATTCTTCGCCAAGCAGCGCACTTAATCCACGTCCAAGCGTTTGTCTAGCCATTGTTCATGATCTCCTTTGCAAGCTGCACATAACTTTCTGCGCCGCGCGATCTTGGATCATATAGCAGGATCGGTTTACCAAAACTCGGGGCTTCCGCTAAACGCACATTGCGTGGAATCACCGTATTAAGCACCTGTGAGCCATAGAAATCCCTTAAATCCTTGGCAACTGCGGCGGACAGATTGGTTCTCTCGTCGTACATCGTCAGCAGCAGTCCTTCGATGGCGAGAGTCGGATTAAGCTCGCGCCGAAGACGCGCCAATGTATCGAATAACTCAGTAACTCCTTCGAGCGCATAGTATTCGCACTGGATAGGCACAAGTAGGGAATCGGCCGCCGTTAGCCCGTTTATCGTCAAAATGCCCAATGACGGCGGACAGTCAACTATGATGTAATGAAAATATTCTTTGACGTCCGCCAGTATTTCCTTCAGAGCGTAATTACGCCTGCTAACGCCGACAAGCTCGACCTCGGCGCCCGCGAGATTCTTATCCGAAGGCAGCACCCAAAGCGTCGCGATCTCGGTCGGCAGAACCATTTCGCGAATGGATTCGCCCGAAACAATGGCGTCATAAAGTGTTTTACGTGAACTATTACGGGGAATGCCTGCACCGGAAGTGGCATTGGCTTGCGGATCGGCATCAACGAGCAGAACTTTTTTACCGTCGGCGGCAAGCGCCGCAGCCAGGTTGACCGCCGTCGTCGTTTTGCCGACACCGCCCTTCTGATTTGCAACCGCTATGATCTTTCCCATTTCTCTCGATAAACCAAGAATTTCTAAGGTAACATAGCGGAAAACTAATATCTAATCCGACGAAATGTGGTACGTACCACATTTCGTCCGAAATAATGTGGCACGTACCACAATCTGATCTATTAGTTAATTTTGCCCTGGACCGGCGGGAACATGGGCCGTCAGATGTACCAGAACCGTCGAAATCGCTGTCGGCGTAAGCCCCGCAATTGTACGGACTTGACCAAAGTTTCGCGGTCGCGCTCGTTCGAGCCGCTCGACCATTTCATTAGACAGGCCGCCGACCGTATTGAATTCAAAACTCTCGGGAACTTTCAGGCCGTCGTGGTGATTAACCCGCTCCGTAGCGGCTTTCTGCTTTTCTATATAGCCGCTGTACAGCGAATCGGCCAGCGCAGTTTCTAGATCGGTCAGCTTTGCGCTCGAGCGGATGTCATCCGGTAAGAGCCGGTGAATCATGTCCGACTTCACACCTTGCCGCATTGCCAATTGCGACAAAGTAATAGAGTCTCCAAGATCGACCCCGAGTATCTGTGAAATACTTGCATATTCTACCGACGACCGTTTAAACCGTGTAAAATCAAGCGTATTTCTCAAATTCGCGATGCGATCACGCTTTTTATTGAATCGCTCCCAATCTGCGTCACCTACCAACCCAGCTTCTCTTCCTTTCGGCGAGAGCCGTTCATCGGCGTTGTCATGCCGCAGAGTAAGCCGGGCTTCGGCACGGGATGTGAACAAACGGTACGGCTCGTCGACGCCATGACGAATTAAGTCGTCGGCGAGAACCCCAATGTACGCCTCATCTCTTTGTAGAATAAATGGCTTACGCTTCTGGACAGAGAACGCCGCATTTATCCCGGCCAATAAACCCTGACACGCAGCTTCTTCATATCCGGTCGTGCCGTTGATCTGACCCGCGAGGAAAAGCCCGTCCATCCGCGTCGATTCCATCGTCGGCCGCATCTCACGCGGATCGACAAAATCGTATTCGATCGCGTAACCCGGCCGGATGATCTGCACGCTTTCAAAACCATCGATCATCCTCAGCAACTCAAGTTGCAGCGCCGACGGCAGCGACGTGGAAAAACCGTTCAGATAGACTTCATGCGTATTATGCCCTTCCGGTTCGAGAAAGAGTTGATGCCGGTCCTTGTCGGCAAATTTGACGACCTTGTCCTCGATCGACGGGCAATACCGCGGCCCTATGCCCTTTATCTTGCCGGAATAAAGCGGCGACTGGTGCAGATTATCGCGTATAGTCTGGTGCAGGCGTTCGCTGGTGTAGCCAATAAAACACTGTATCTGCGGCTGCTCTATTCGTTCCGTCGCAAATGAAAATGCCACCGGTTTCTCATCGGGCGGCTGAGCTTCGAATGCATCCCAATCTATTGTTCGCCCGTCAAGCCGTGGAGGCGTACCAGTCTTCAAACGCCCAACCGGAAAGCCGTGCAGCTTAAGATTCTCGGCAAGCTCGATCGACGCCGGTTCACCGGCTCGACCGGCTGAGAATGTCTTGCGGCCAGTGTGGATAGTTCCATTCAAAAAAGTGCCGGTTGCGATAACGACAGATTTTGCACCAAAACGCCGTGAATCCTGCATTTCAACACCTATAACTCTATTGTTATCAATAATTAGATCAATGACAACGCCTTGTCGCAGATGTAAATTCGGCGTCGCTTCCAGCACGCGCCTCATCTCTGTCCGATACAGGCTGCGGTTAGCCTGGGCGCGCGGCGATTGCACAGCCGGACCACGTGAGCGGTTCAAAAGTCTAAATTGAATACCTGTCCGATCGATTACACGGCCCATGATGCCGCCAAGCGCGTCAATCTCACGAACGACATGGCCCTTAGCGATGCCGCCCACCGCCGGATTGCACGACATCTGTCCGATCAGGTCGAGATTGATCGTAACCAACGCAGTTTCAGCACCAAGACGCGCCGAAGCCGAGGCCGCCTCGCAACCCGCGTGCCCCGCTCCGATAATAATTACATCAAAACTTTCGTCGAACATCATTTATTCGTCGATACCAACCAATGGTATATGCTCACGGCGGTGCCTGCGATAGATGAGAAAATCCGCATCGAACGTAAATATCGGCGCCGCAAAGGTCTCGCTCATTCGCACAAGGCAAGCATCGGCCAATGACATAGGAACGGAATCGTACTTCGACATTAGTCGCGCTATCTTTGTCACTTCATCATCAAGCGAAAAGTTCACACGAATGGCACCGTCCTCTATTAACCCAAATGTTTCTTGTCACCGAATCGGATTCAAAAGGAAACAGCACTCGGTTATTACGGCCTCGCAAGTAATAAATGGCTTTCGAGCACCTCTGAAAATCGACGCCGCGATTTGGTGCCAATGATCTCGGTCGCTAAGGACTGCAACTAATGCACTAGCGTCGATAATCACTAGCTTTTTTCCTGCCAAATCCTTCCATATACTTGGGGTTAGTCGAGAGATCGGGCGGTGCATCCTTTATGCAGCCAATATACTTATCAACGATCCGATTCCATTCCTCTTGCGTTCGCTCCGGCTGCGGCACCGGTCTACCGTTCTTACGGCCGTTTAGAAGTTTCAAATCGCTCTCCCTGATCGCAAAGCTATTACCAATTTTCTCCGCCGGCAATCGGCCGGCGGCGATCAACGCCTGGACGCGCCGGACGCTTATGTTGAGTCTCACAGACGCCTCTTTTGTGCCGATAAAACTATTCATACAGATGTATAATAGCAACATCAATACTATTCGTCAATGCGAATAGTTTTGCTCTATTTACCAATGCAAAAGGTTGCAAATATTTGAGTTAGCATGTCCTCGGTCGTGGTTTCGCCGGTGATCTGACCGAGATATCTAAGCGCGTTGTGCAGCCCGATCAACACTATCTCTTCGCTCAATTTCTGCTCCATTTGATTGAGCGATTGCTCGATCTCGTGGCCGGAGCGGACAAGCAGGTCGTGGTGCCGTGCGTCTGTAACAAGAAATCCCGAATTCGTCATATCCTCAGGCGCGAATGGCCGGATGATAGCGTCGCGTAGATCGTCGAGCCCCTGACCCGTCTTAGCCGAAACCCTTACAAGTGCGGAGTGCGGAGTGCGGAATGCGGAGTTCAAATCGTCGGATAGTTTTTCAACTGTCTCGGCGGCTATGTCGATCTTATTTATTGCGATCAGGTGATTCAATTCTTGAACCGACTCGACGATTAGCTTGTCTTCTATGCCGATGTTCTCCGATGCGTCAAGTATCACAATGACGAGATCGACATCTGCCATGGTTGCTCTCGAACGCTCTACGCCGATCCTCTCGACCGTGTCGGTTGACTCGCGCAATCCGGCGGTGTCCATTAGCGAAATCGGAATACCATTTACCGTAAATCGCTCGTGTATCTGATCGCGTGTCGTACCGGCGATTTCGGTCACGATGGCCCGGTCGCTGCCAAGTAAAGCATTGAAAAGACTAGATTTACCGACGTTTGGTTGTCCGACCAGAGCAACGCGAAGCCCTTCGCGGATAAGTCGTCCGGCTTGAAATGTCGCGGCCAGCTTGCCGGTTTCTTTCACGATCTCGGCAAGCTTTGCCTTGATGTTATCCGCCTGCATTGCGGGCAGATCGTCCTCGACAAACTCGATAGCCGATTCCAGCACGACGATAACGTTCAACAGATCATCTTTTAACGGTTGCAGCCGTTGGGAAAATTCGCCTCGAAGCTGTCTTATAGCCTGCCGCGCCGACGCGGTTGTCTGAGCGTCGATCAGATCGCGTATAGCCTCGGCTTCGGCAAGGTTCATCCGGCCGTTTGCGAGTGCCCGCAGCGTAAACTCACCAGGATCGGCCATTCTTGCGGCCAATCGCAGCGAAATATCTATAACCTGTCTTAGCAAGACGGGCGAGCCGTGACAACTGATCTCGACGACATCTTCGCCGGTAAACGAGTGTGGCGCTTTGAAATAGGTGATTATCGCTTCGTCGATGACGTCGCCGGTTGTTGGATCGTAAAGCTGTTTAAGGTGGGCAGAACGCGGATTCGGAACAAAAGCTGCGTCACCGACAAGCGTTTGAGTGATAGCCAACGCATCTGTCCCGCTAAGCCGGATCACGCCGATACCGCTGCGGCCTGTTGGTGTTGCGAGCGCAACGATCGTATCAGACATCAAGCGGGCTCCGGACAAAATTCTTATTCTTCAGAACGTGGGTATAAATCTGCGTCGTCCGCACGTCTTTGTGTCCGAGCAACTCCTGAACCGTACGTATGTCGTAATGATTTTCAAGCAGATGGGTTGCAAAACTGTGCCGGAAAGTATGACAGTTTCCGTGCTTTGTGATTTCTGCCTTTCCCATTGCATTTCGGACGGCTTTTTGGATTGTTGAATCCGACGTGTAGTGGCGACGAACGATGCCGTCCTCACGTGTCGGCGAAAGCTTCGCTGACGGAAAAACATACTGCCATTTCCACTCGCGGTCTGCATTCGGATATTTGCGCTTGAGGGCGTACGGCATCCATATCGCTCCAAAGCCCCGCGCGAGATCTTCCTCGTGGACGAATTTAACTCTCACGAGATGTGTTTCAAGGGGTTCGCGTATAGAATCGGGCAAAATGGTCGTTCGGTCCTTCGCTCCTTTTCCATCGCGTACCGTTATCTGTTGAATTTCAAAGTCAATATCCTTTACCCGTAAATGGAGCGCCTCGGTCAAACGCAGCCCCGAGCCGTACAAAAGGCTTGCGACCAGAAATGGGACGCCCGTCAGATTCTCCAGTATTGCTTTTGCTTCCCTTGGTGTAAACACAACCGGCAAACGCTCAGGCCGTTTCGCCCTCAGTACTTTTTCAATTTTTGGAAGGCTTATTTCCAAAACATCCCGGTAAAGAAACAAGAGAGCAAAAAATGCCTGATTCTGCGTCGAAGCGGAAACTTTTCCCTCAACTGCGAGGTTCGTCAGGAATTCGGAAATCTCCGCCGCGCCCATTTCCTTCGGATGACGCTTATCATGAAACAAAATATACCGCTTGATAAAATTATGATAAACATCCTCCGTCCGGTGACTAAGATGACGAACCCGGCAAACGGCGCGAACCTGATCCAATAACTTAAGCTTCTGTTGCATATTTCGGTGAAATAGCTTATAAATCCATCTGAACATGCAGAATCAATCTTGATAATACACAAAATCTGTGGATTATCAAGATTCAATCGTGATAACACACCCATTCAGGTGTGCAATGCCGATTGTTTCCGCATAATCATAAGTTAGGCCCCAACCGAAAAATAATATGCCGTCATACGACCGGAATGCCGAAATCCAAACAAGACTAAATGACTTTCTTGTGGGTGCATTTGATCTGCCAGTCAAAGACTATTATGGCTCGATGGATCTAGCAAAACTATTGGGACTAAAGTCTGTGTTGTCTGACATTAACAACGCCCTGACACTTCAACTGACTCTGAGCTTTGTGAATTGGATCTCAAACGTTTTGAGTATTCATCCGCTTCTATCGAAGAACCTGATTGACGACGTGCTTGATACAAAACCTAGTGCGAATGGTTATGACGTTCATATGAGACATGGAACACCGTTTGTTGCGGAAGTAAAGTGTAATATTCCAATCAACGGTGGCACAAAGTATGGTGCCGCCCAGAAGAGCGGAATAATTTCAGATATCGAGTCCTTGATAAATGGGAAGACAAAGGCGGCACAAATTTCCGAACAAACCCTGAAATTCATGGTGTTTCTAGATTTGCCAGAAGTGAGAGCCGCAAACGAACACCTTAGGCACTCAAACAGCAAAATATCCAAGGAGTTCCGGTTGCTCGGTCAAGATGAAATTCCGAACGATTCAAAGGTTGTCTACGGCGTATATGCGCGCATTGGGGCCTAACCATTCGCTCAACCGGACACATTGCGGCGTGCCGCCATTTGCCCCGCCATTTCATTCTG
>JAYVER010000231.1:0-4029 GCA_043748725.1 Chloracidobacterium sp.
GTTATGGAACGAGACGCAGTTCATCGTTCCGTTGACGAAGAATAGGGATTGGAATTTTGTTTTCTCGGTGGTTGGCCGTTTTGGCAATAATGTGCGGACAACGGTGGACTCGCGTATTGGGGCTGCGATAAACAAGAAGGTGAATAAATATATTACTGTCAGCGCGGGTTATTTGTATCGATATTCAAATCCGACTTTTGTAAAAAGACGTTATGAAAGCCGTTACATTGGCTCTGTGACTTTTACCTTTCCTTTGGCAAATAGGTTCACGTTTGCAGCCCGTCCGCAGGTTCAATACGAAAACCGATATTCGAGACCTAATGCGGTGGTGATCGAGCCAAGATTCACATTAAAACGTGAGGTTACGTTGGCGAATATTGTAATTGAGCCGTTCGTGACATTTGAACCATTTTACGACACTAAGCAAAAACTATTTGTAAGTTATCGCGAGCAGATCGGAATTTCGCACAAATTTAATAAAAATATTACAGCAGATATTGGCTATATTCGCCAGGACGTGCCTGGAGATGGAACCCGTCCGGGAAAATTTAATGGAATCGTGACTGCACTAAAGGTAACGGTGAAATAGCTATTATGAAAGTAATACAACCAAGTGGTCAGCCGAAGCCAAAGGGGCATTATTCGCCCGGCTTCGAGCATAACGGATTAATATATGTGTCCGGCCAGTTGCCGATGGATCTCATTACGCGGAAGCCTTTTACAGGGCCAATTGAAGAACAAACAGAGATCGCTCTCAGAAATGTCGAAGCGGTTTTGCATGCGGCGGGCAGCGATCTGGACCATGCTGTGCAAATGACTATTTATGTTTCGGATATGGAGCTGTGGGGCGAGGTCAATGAAACTTATGCCCGGGTGATGGGCGACCATCGTCCGGCGAGGGCGATAGTGCCGGTTAAGGATTTGCACTTCGGTACGCAGATCGAAATACAAGCAATAGCGGCGGTTAAGGAATGAACTACTATTTTCCGCCAATTTTGATCGTAGTCGGGATGATAGTTTATCAGGTCTCGCAAAAGTCGACCGACAGAGACGCGAATCCTTTTATTGTTGTCATAATGGCCTACTTGATAGGAATTTTGGCGTGTATCGGCGGATATTTTTTGATTCCTAAACAGGACGCCGCATTGATGCCGATGATGCGGACGGTTATTTGGTCGGCTTTGGGAATCGGGCTTGGGGCGGCGGCGATCGAGATAGGCTTTATGCTCGCCTATCGTGCGGGGTGGAATCTCAATATTTTGCCCCTCTCGGTGACTGTTTGCGGCGCTGTGCTGCTGATCCTGATCGGGATGCTCGCGTTTCGTGAAACGCTGTCGACTGAGAAAATTATCGGCATTTTGCTTTGTATCGGCGGTTTGGTGCTGATAACGATAAGGAAATAAATGGAGATCTGGGCACTAAAAAACAATTTAAACGCAGAGGACGCTGAGAACGCGGAGTTTTCATAAATATAAATTGGTTTTTCTCTGCGTACAGCGGACTCTGCGTTAAAAGACATGAAATTAGGCATTTTTCAAGTTGATGCATTTACAAGCAAGCCGTTCGGCGGTAACCCGGCGGCTGTCGTGCCCCTCGCGGAATGGCTGCCGACCGAGATTATGCTCCAGATCGCGGCAGAGAATAACCTCGCCGAAACTGCCTTTTTTGTAAAGAATGGCGATCAATATGACATTCGCTGGTTTACGCCTGTGGCTGAGGTCAACCTGTGCGGACACGCTACGCTGGCGACATCATACGTTATTTTCAATTGCCTGAAACTTGAGGAAACGGCGATAAAGTTTAATTCACATCTTAGCGGGCCGCTAGCCGTCGAAAAGCGTGACGATCTGCTGGTGCTCGACTTTCCCGCATACACAATCAGGGAGATCGAGCCGATTCCCGGCGTTGCCGACACTGGACACGTGCCGCTCAAGTTTTGGGTAACGTCGAGCGGCAAACTGGGGATGCTGCTCGCGGATCAGGACGCGGTTGTGAGCTTCCAGCCCGTCCTACAGCGATATTTAGAGCTGCCGCATGAAACGGTCTTCGTCACTGCAAAAGGGGACGATTGTGATTTTGCTTCGCGGATGTTCGCACCACGAATCGGCATTCCCGAGGATCCGGTTACCGGTGCAATGCACTGCGCTTTGATACCGTATTGGGCGAACGAACTGGGAAAGGACAAGCTGTTTGCTCGGCAGCTTTCGTCACGTGGCGGCGAATTATTTTGCGAACTCGTCGGTGACCGGGTAAAAATAGGCGGAAACGCGGTGTTATATTTGAAAGGCGAAATTTACGTTGAGGCCGCTAGTCAAAAGAGTATTGGAGCTTGATGATTTGAATGGTGGAGATACGCTTTGCAGAAATAAGCGATTCTGAGGCTATAGCTAAGCTACTTTGCGGCTCGTTTGGGAGATTCGCTTTGAATTACACGCCTGAGGCGTTAAAAGCGGTAACACCGTCCACGGATGAGATCGCGGCTCGGCTTGACGAGGGCCCGGTGTGGGTTGCCGTTTCGGATGGCCAGATCGTGGGTTCGGTTTCGGCGTTACCTGAGCCGGAATGGCTGTATATAAGGAGCATGGCTGTCGCGCCGGAGGCGCAGGGCCTGGGAATCGGCAACTCGCTATTGCTAGTCGTCGAGAGTTACGCGTTTGAAAAGGGTTTTGACAGGCTGTTTTTATACACGACTTATTTTTCGCAACGCGCGATTAGGCTGTACGAAAAAAACGGATTTTATAAGGTACGCGATACGACGGCCGATGAATGGTTTGGAACGCCGGGACTCGCTATGGAAAAGAATATAGGCAGGAATATTAAACAAAATGTTGTTGGAAGTTAAAAACTTACATGCCGGTATAGACGGCAAAGAAATTTTGAAGGGTCTGAATTTACAGGTCAAAAAAGGCGAGGTTCACGCCATCATGGGGCCTAACGGCTCCGGTAAATCAACGTTGTCAAAAGTTCTGGCCGGACATCCTACGTATGAAGTGATCTCGGGCGAGGTGCTTTACGAAGGTAAAAATCTGCTCGAACTCGAACCCGACGAACGGGCCCGCGAGGGCGTTTTTATGGCGTTTCAGTATCCGGTCGAGGTGCCTGGTGTGTCGAATTCGCAATTCCTGCGGCTCGCCTACAACGAGAAGATGAAGCATCTCGGAAAGGAAGAACTCGATCCGCTCGAATTTAACGATTATCTGAAAGAAAAAGCGAAGATCGTCGATATGAGCAGCGAGTTTTTCAAACGCTCGGTCAACGAAGGTTTCTCGGGTGGCGAGAAAAAGCGCAACGAGATACTGCAAATGGCGGTGCTTGAGCCAAAGCTCGCCATTCTCGACGAGACCGACTCCGGCCTCGACATCGACGCTCTGCGGATCGTCGCCGAGGGTGTAAATACACTGCGAAGCCCGGACAATGCGATCATTTTGGTCACGCATTACCAGCGATTGCTCAATTTTATTGTGCCGGATATGGTTCATGTTCTCGCGAACGGTAGGATAGTCAAAGAAGGCGGCAAGGAGCTTGCTCTTGAGCTTGAGGCGAAGGGTTACGACTGGGTCAAGGGAGCCGCAAACGCTTAAATAGTGAATGGCCGCAACCATTGAAAACAAAGGCTCAAACGGCTTAAGTGCAATGGCGTTCGCCGTGTTTGCGGTGGCGGCGATCATAGCTTTTTTGGCTTTTCGCGACAGCGATGTCGGGCAGTTGCCGAAATTGATCTGCAATCTCGGTGACGGGCCGCTTGCTGGATTTGATGGAATTCGAGACAGCGTTGTCGGTTCGATCTTTGCGTTGTTAATCGGAATTTCGTGGTTTGGCCTCGGCAGTTTTGCTGCACGGTTTATTAAGTTCGAGAACAGCGAAAATCACTCGCATATTCTCGAACTTGCGAGAAATACGGCGATCGGTGCCGCGATCTGGTCGTGTGTTTGGTTTTTTCTCGGGCTTTTGGGGCTTTATTCGGGCGTTACAGCGGCAATTGCCGTTGTTGTCGGAATTGCTCTAGCGACACTGAGTTTTGGCCGAGTG
>JAYVER010000232.1:0-10378 GCA_043748725.1 Chloracidobacterium sp.
CGCTCCGCGACGACATTAAGAAATCGATCTTTGGCCAGGACGAGGCGATCAACGCTATCGTCGATGCGATCCAGATATCGCGGGCAGGTTTGGGTCACGAAACGAAGCCGGTCGGCTCATTTCTATTTTCGGGACCGACGGGCGTCGGTAAAACCGAGGTGTCGAAACAGCTTGCCGAGAGTCTCGGCGTTGAATTTATCCGCTTTGACATGAGCGAATATGCCGAGCCGCACACCGTTTCGCGTCTGATCGGTGCGCCGCCGGGATATGTCGGATTTGACCAGGGCGGCCTGCTGACCGAGGCGATAATGCGGACACCCCATGCGGTGCTCGTGCTCGATGAGATCGAAAAAGCGCATCCAAATCTGTTTAATCTGCTCCTCCAAGTAATGGACTCGGCAACGCTGACTGACAACAACGGCAAAAAGGCCGACTTTCGCAACGTCATTTTGATAATGACAACCAATGCCGGTGCCCGTGAGCTGTCGTCCGGCGGCATGGGCTTCCGAAACAGCTCCGACACAAAGGGCAACGCCAAAGGCGTCATCGAACGCACTTTTACGCCGGAATTTCGCAACCGTCTCGACGCCTGGGTGCCGTTCAAGGCTCTAGACATGGACGTAATCAAGCTCATCGTCGATAAATTTATCAACGAGTTAAACGGCCAGCTCGCCGAAAAACGAGTCCTCGTAAAACTGACTGAAGATGCGCGCGAATGGCTCGCAGCAAACGGCTTCGACGCCCGCTACGGCGCCCGCCCGATGTCGCGGCTGATTCACGAAAAGATCAAGCAGCCGCTCGCCAACGAAATTCTTTTCGGCAAACTCGCCGATGGCGGCAGCGCTTTAGTCGAGTCCGGCGAAAGCGGCCTGCGGCTTGATTTTAACAAGACGCGACAGATCGAAAAGGTTGGTTAGGATGTATTTTTTGTATTGGTCCGTATGTATGTCGCGCGGGCTTTTGAAGCGACGGAGATGTCATGACGACTTGGCGAATTTTTGTCACATCCTCAAAGTTTAGCGTGTGCGGTGCCGTTCTCCTCGCCTTGACTCTGGTAGCGATGGCTTGGACGTTTCGGGCCAGCAGGTCAAGCGATTTTCTGGCAGCGAGGCGCCTAGAATCCGGCGTATGGTACCGGCCGATGCCGCAATCGTGGCGCAACACTGCTTTCTGGAGATGTTCGCTCGGGCATACTTCCCCGGACGAACCGGCCAATTAATGATCGTGCCAAGTGAAGGCGACTTTATCACACGGCCCGACCCGAACGTGGCGTACATGCACGGTTCGCCTTGGGTGTATGACGTCTCAATTCCGCTGATGTTTGCTGGCCCTGCAGTCCTACTCGATGCCTGCCGTGCAACAGGATGTGGCGCCAACGCTTGCGGCTGCGCTCGGCGTCCAGATGCCGCCGACTGTGACAGGCCGTGTATTGCCGGTTTTGCGGAATGGTTTTGCTCGACCGAAAGTGGTCATGCTAATAGTCCTGGATGGCATGCGTCGGGACTACTTCGATCGGTACGCCGCGGATATGCCAACGCTCACCGCCATGCCGGCGCAGCTCCTGGTTCACCCAGGCGCAGGTTAACTTTCTCCCGACGAACACTCCTGTTGGGCACTCGGGCGGATCGAGCGGAAGTGTCAGTAGCCCGACCGTTATAGAGGCTTTCATCTAAGATGAGACAAGAATCCAAAACCGGGATTGACACGAATCTACACCTTGAAACTATATTGTCCTTGTTCATAAACTCATCTTCCTCTGTGTCCTCTGTGGCTAACAGTCTTTATAATACCTATCAATGCGGATCAACGAAAGAGTCCTTGTCCTAAACGACAAACCGGTTAACGCGTCGGCGAAGTATGTGCTCTATTGGATGCAGATGTACAAGCGTGTAGACAACAACCACGCGCTGATCTATGCGATCCGGCAAGCAAATGAACTGCAATTGCCACTCGTCGTTTATGAGGGGCTGAAATACTACTACCCGTGGGCAAGCGACCGGCTGCATACTTTTATTTTGGAGGGAGTCGAGGAAAAGCGTGCGGCGTTTGAAAAGCTCGGTATCAGGTACGTTTTCTATCTTCAAAAAGACAAGACATCACCAAAACGAACGGTCGCAAAACTTGCAAAAGACGCGGCGTTGATCGTGACGGACGATTTTCCATGCTTTATCATCCCGGAGCATAACCGCCGACTCGCCGAGCGGGTAGAAATTCCGGTTTATGCGGTCGATTCGAATGGCGTTATTCCGATGTCGAAATTTGGGCGTGAGGAGTACGCCGCATATACGATCCGGCCGAAAATCAATAAGCTCCTGGCGAATTATCTTACGCCTCTACAGAATGAACATATAAAAACATCAAGTATCGGCATTGATTTGGATTGCCCCGAAACCATAATAACTTCTGAAAACATCGGCGCACTAGTCTCTGAATGCGCCATTGACCATACGGTCGCGCCGTCGGATTTTTATCGCGGCGGCACGGCAAACGGACGCGAGCGGTTAAAAAAATTTGTCGATGAGATTTTACCCGACTACGACAGTGCCCGTAACAAACCCGACCGCGATGGTTCTTCGCGGCTGTCGTCCTATCTTCATTTTGGGTTTTTGTCGCCGGTTGAGATCGCTCTGGCAGTTCTGCACGCTGATGCTCCGCAGGAATCTAAGGATGCATATTTAGAGGAGTTGATCGTCCGCCGCGAGCTGTCGTACAACATGACGCGGCATAATGAGGGTTACGACTCGCTTGCGGCGCTGCCCGCCTGGGTGCAAAGAACAATGCGCGAACACGTGAATGACGAGCGCCAATATACCTATTCACTCGAACAATTAGAGATGGGTAAAACGCACGACGAGCTGTGGAACGCGGCCACCCGTGAAATGGTCGCGACCGGCGAGATGCACAATTATGTACGAATGCTGTGGGGCAAAAATGTGATCGCATGGTCGCCATCGTACGAGGTCGCGTTTGAGACTCTCGTCCATCTCAACAACAAATACTGCCTGGATGGCCGCAACCCAAATTCTTATGCGGGTATTTTATGGTGCTTTGGCAAGCACGACAGACCCTGGATGGAACGTCCTGTTTTCGGCACGATCCGCTTTATGACCAGCGGCAGTACAGGCAAGAAATTTGATTCGAAAAAATATATTGAGTGGACGAAAGGACTCGTACAAGAATCGCTTTTCTGACAGGAGCTTAAAGTAGGGGATGCTTTCGGAATCACATCGGCATCCAATTTCCTTCCCAATCAAACCGTTCGAGCGCTGAGAATCGTTTTTTGTAGTCATAAAACGATTCGCCTTCGTAGGCATATCCCTGGTAATAGAATTCGCGGCCAGTTTCGATCGAATGTTCGATCTCTTTAAGCATCGTGAATATGCCGAGCCGGCGCTTATGTTCGTCTGGATCAAAGACCGCATAAATGCCTGAGATTGTTGCAAGACCCGTGTCAAAGTAGCTAACGGCGACGAGCGTTTGATCGCGATAAACGGCTATCTCGCCTCCTTCGTTTGGGACGCTTCCGGGTTCACGGGAGAGAAAATCGTAGATTGACGCAGGTGTGCCGTGATCGAAACGCTGTTTATGGCAGTGGAAGAGAGCATCGGATTCCACAGTGATCGCGATCGGGCGAATTACGGTGCGAAGGTCTTGGTTACGTTTTAAAACGCGGCGCTGACTTTTTGAGAGCTGAAAATCGGACAATCGTATTCTCAGCGGTATCACGCGTCGGATCTCATCGTGGTAAATAGCCAGATTGTACCGGAAGAAATGCGTTCCAAAATGACGCCAACCGTCGGCCAGCAGCATGTCCAACTGTTCCGGCTTGACCGCAGCAGTTTGGAATTCCTCGTTAATGAAAACCAGATCAGTGTCCGGCGTACCAGTCATAGTCGAATTCGGCCCAGTAATCGCGGGGCTGCTCGTCGGTAAATTCGATCCGGCCGATTCGCTTGATCTGTTTTATGCCGTATTTTGTCGGGCTTGCCAGCCGCAGCGGTGCACCGTGTTCAGGTGTGAGCGGCGCCCCGTTCATCTCGTATGCAAGCAGCGTCTGCGGATGCAGAATGGCCGAGATGTCCCAGCCGACAAAATACTGTTCGTCCGGCGTCGTCATTGAAACATATCGCGGCAGCTCCTGCGGACGGTTCACCACATCCCCAACACTGCCATCGTGATTTTTTGGCACATATTTGGCCGCAAAATCCCAAAAGCGCACCCCTGCCCATTGCGTCACGTAACTCCAGCCCTCAATGCATTTAAACTCGGTTATCATCTCGGTTCTCGGCAGACGCTTGATGTCGTCCAGCGTCAGGACGAGATCGTCCGTGCGGTTTGCGAGACCACCGACGCGAAGACGCCAGGCGGCGTTGTCGATCTCGTCCGCCATCCCTTCGGCACCATTGACGCGTGCCTGAGTGATCTGCTGGGGTGAGAATTGTGCCGCTAGCCGTTTCGGACTGTAAAAGATCTGGCTGACACGCTCGTTAAATTCGAATGTACGTCGATAGAGCGCGGCTTTTGTCTCATCGCTCATCCACCGCCAGCCAAAAACGCCAATCAGAGCAGCGGCACCGCCAACGAGAAAGCCGCGTCGTGAGCGGGCGAACATTTGCTTTTTTGCTTCTGCCGGTGAGAGTGGCTCGCTCAAATAGCGACGTTCTTTTAATACCGACGCCGTATTGTTGGGGTCGTCGGGCCACGAATCTACGGTGTGGCCGGTGCGGGCCTCAAATTCGCGGACCTTTTCCAGCAATATTTTTTTATCTTCGCTCATGCTGCCGCCTCCTCGCGGGCTTCGGCCACCGGATTTGCTTCAGTTTCACCCGCTTCCATAACGTCGTAGCCTATTATCATCGAGCGAAAATTGCCCCAACCGGCGAGCGCTACCTGAATGATATGCACCACGAAAAACATCACAAACAGGACCATCAGCCAAAAATGCTCCCAACGCGCCCATTCGTAACCGCCTAACAGCGAGGTCAGCCATGAGATCTGTGTTGGCTTGTAAATAGACAGCCCGGTAATGATCGACGCCGCGCCCATCACGATCACGCCCGTATAGGCGATCCGCTGAGCGTCGTTATACTTACCCTGTGGTGGAAGTTTTTTAACGATATGGGCGTCGTGCAGAGCGACCAGCGGCGCGCGTTTCAGTGAGCTTGGGATCGGCAGCAATGCACGCCATTCGCCGGAAATAAGCAGATAAATGACATAGATCACGCCGTTTATGGCGAAAAACCACATGAAAAACAAATGCATCTGCAGCCCTTCGGCAAGGCGAAATGGAATGCTAAGCGTTTCGTAAAACCAAGCCGGAAAAAAATGAAATAGCTCGTAACCAAAAACGCGAATCGAATAAACCTGATTTGCCCAGTAGATCAATATTCCGCTCCAGATCATCATTGCGAGCAGCGGAAAACTTACCCAATGCAGCCAGCGAATCGCGAGCGGATGTTTCTTTTCAAGTTGTTTTTGCATACAACAGTTTCCGATTTTGATTATGTGGAAAAATTTTAGCATGTTTTTGAAATCGGACTGAACGGATGAGGCGGATTTCACGGATCTCTTTATAAAGTTTATATACGTTAATCTGCTTAATCCCCCCGATCGGCGCCCAAAACTCCTTAATAGTAACGATCATGCTCCGGCGGATTCGATGTGTCGCCGAATAACCGGTTCGATAGCGTGTGCGATCACGGCATTCTCGGCCTCGGACAACTCAGATACTACAAAAACCGCGTGTCGCCCGACCCGGAATCCGGTTGTGTGCATCGTGCCGTCCGCGTGAAACTCGTCAATGTTATCCACATCAGTTGGCAGATCGGTATCCGTAACCAGAACCGAAATTTTGTGTCCCTTTTGACGAAGAACGATGTGCGTAAAACCACGGCCATCTCTAATACAGTGATGTGCTTCCAGTAACTCGACACGATCCGGCCCTTTTCCGGGAAAGGTTTTTTTAAGCGCGGCGGCAACCGGCTTGTCCAAATCCTTGTTATAAGCGCCAAATCGTACGGCGGCCTCATCAAGGCTGATCGGCTTTTCCGCCAGATTAAACTGCACCGCGCAGTTTTTATGATCGTCGATCGCCTGTTCGGACAAGCTAACCCAGGCAACGCGAACAGCCTCGACGATACGCGTTTTATTCGCCTGAATGACGCCGTCCTGCGTAACCGAAATATTTGCAACCACGTTAGCTGTTTCATTTGGCTGAGGTTTGAGCAAAAATAAAGCGCCGATCACGACTAAGGCCACGCAAGCAAAAGCCGCTCCCAGACGAAGGCCGCCAAAAGCAGTGAGTTTTTCAAAAATACCCGGGCTCAATGCCGTTTGACACAGATGAACCCTCAGCCGCGTGGCAAATGCGCCGTCGATCATCATTTCCGGCGTTCCTCTGACTACGTCGCGAAGCCGCGTCCGCAGTTCGCGATGTGCCGATGTCTGATCGCGGCAATCACGGCAATTTTCGAGATGCCGCAGCACATCGTGATTAGTCTCGACGAGCAGTTCGTCGCTCAGATATGAATCGATTATTCTGTTAAATTCCTGACAATTCATAAATTAAAACCTCACCCATTCGAAGCGATACCAAAGTTTCGAGCGTATTCCGTTAACTCCTGCCGCAGCAGACGCCGCCCGCGATGGAGCCGCGACATGACCGTCCCGATCGGCAGATCGAGCAGATCAGCGGCTTCCTTATAAGACATATCTTCAACATCCGTCAGCATCACCACATCTGCAAACTTTCGCGGGACCCGTGTCATAGCCCGCAAAATTTCTTCGTCCGTCAGATGCTGCGGTATCGAAGGTTCGAAAGCGACGGTCTCGGCGATCTGCTCCTCGGTGTCCTCGACGAGCTTTAGCTGACCGAGCTTCATTCGCCTCTTGCCGTTAACCCGATAAAGGATCGTTATCAGCCACGCACGACAATTCGTATCAGGTGAATACCGATGAAAACTTTTGAGCGCCTGGACAAATGTTTCCTGCGTCAGGTCTTCGGCGATAGTCGTGTCACCGGCCAGCCATTTGGCGACGCGAAAAACATCTGGCATCAACGGCACAGCCTCAGTTTCAAAAGCCGCCCATTCTTTTTCACGTTCTTTACCGATTCCAAACATATATATGAATATTCAGAGATCTCGTCCGGTCACAGTAATTATGTCTTAATCTTAGGTATTTATTCCCGTTTCATCTGCTAATATTTCTCAGTGAACCGGGAATAAAGGTTGAGCAAATCTGCATTTTGTCTGACGAGAGGCGATATTTTTGTTTCACCGGAGGATTAATATGAACAACAGGACATTAGTTATAACAGCAGTCATACTTTGTGCGACCGCGTTGACGGCCGCAGCGGTTTGGAAGCGTTCGGGTTCAGTTATAGTTTCGTTAACACCCGCACCGGCCATTGAAAATATTGAGCGAGAGGACGATTCGTCGTATAAAATCGCTTCCAACGAAAATGCGCCGCCATCGGCCGAGGACGTGCTTATAGCGGCAAATAACGCCAAATCCGCACCGGAACTCGCCGAGGGGAAATGGATAAATTCGGACGCGTTGACGCTTGCCGGTCTGAAAGGCCGCGTCGTACTCGTCGATTTTTGGACATTCGGCTGCTACAACTGCGTCAACACTTTGCCTACGGTTAAGGGTTTTGACGCGAAATATAGCGGCAAAGGCTTGACAATAATCGGCGTTGAGACACCCGAAACAAGCCGTGAACGCGAATTCGCGAGTCTGACGGCTGCGGTCGATCAGCGCAGCATCAAATATCCGGTCGTCACCGATTACGAAAGCAAAACCTGGGAATCGTTTGGCGTAAACGCGTGGCCGACCGTCGTTATTTTGGACAAACAGGGGCGAATTCGCTACCGCCATGTCGGCGAGGGTGCTTATGATGTTCAGGAAAAAGTGATCCGCACGCTGCTTGCCGAAAAGGACACGAACGCGGGTAGCGTATCTAATGGTTCGACAGGATCTGACGATGTTTTCAACGGTGTTGCGGTCGAGAAATCAAACGATGAATGGCGTAAGCAATTGACGCCCGACCAGTTTAACGTCCTCCGCGAGGAAGGCACTGAACCGCCATTTACCGGTGAATATGCCAAAACTCACGATGACGGCGATTATTACTGCGCGGCATGCCATCTTAAACTGTTTAGCTCAGCGACAAAGTTTGAATCGGGAACCGGCTGGCCCAGCTTTTATCAGGCGATAAATGCCAAAAACGTGATCGAAAAGGTTGACCGCAGCTTTGGCTCGACCCGAACCGAGGTCGAATGCGCCCGCTGCCATTCGCATCTCGGACACGTATTCGACGACGGGCCAAAGCCGACCGGCCTGCGTTATTGTATGAATTCAGCTGCATTAAAATTTGAAGCGAAAAAGTAGGAACGTTCCGAAATAACGGATGGCTGATAGTAATAATGCCAACCGAGTACCAATTTATTTCCGAATCCTAATACAACTATTTTTCCCTGAAGGGAATAATCGCACATAAACGGCACATCTTGCTTGTGGACGGGATCGGTATCCGTCCTGTATGAAAAATATCCTTAGGAGAAATGAAAAAATGAAAAAGTTAAAAATGATTATGTTCGTGGGCATTCTACTGCTTACGGGTACGGCGTTGTCGACTTACGCTCAGGACGGCATGATGATGGAGAAGGCCAATCCAAAAAATCCTACCGTAGCAATTATTCGGGCAGATTGGTGCGGCTATTGTAAGCAGCTTGAACCGACTATGATGGAACTAATGAAGGAGTATAACGGAAAACTTAACTTCGTGATGTTCGATGTAACAAACAAGGAAACGACAGCTAAAGCTGCTGCAATGGCAAAATCGCTCGGTCTGAGCAGCTTCTTCACGGCAAATAAGAAAAAGACCTCAACTGTTGCCGTTTTCAAAAACAAAAAGCAGCTTTTCAAGACCACAAATAATCAGGATCGATCGGCCTATGTAATTGAGTTTGATAAAGCTGTAAAAAAATCGTAAAGAAACAGCAATGGTTTCCGAGACAATGCGAGCTGGAATAACTAAAAACCGATAGCTGATAACTGATAACCGGGTTCTGAATTATCAGTTTTACTTATGGTTAGATTTCAAAAGCGTGGTAGCATCAAGCGTTGATGAATAATCGAAATGGAGAACCATTTTTCACTTTCGTTATTTGCTGCTACTGTATGATGCAAAATTAAAATTATTCTAAAGGAGGTAGTGACAATGCGTTCGAGAATCGTTACAGGAATTATCGCCGGACTTATCGGCGGTGTGGTCTTTGGTATGTTGATGCAGATGATGGCTGCACCGGACGGAAAGCCGATGATGGCAATGGTGGCTAAGGCGGTGAGCTCTGATAGTTTTGCCGTCGGGTGGTTGTATCATTTGTTTAATAGCGCGGTCAACGGGGGCATCTTTGGTTGGCTGTTGGGCAGTCGCATTCAGGGGTACGGCACAGGGCTTGGATTTGGTGCTCTCTACGGTTTTATTTGGTGGATTTTGGGCGGTCTTATTCTGATGCCGGTGCTTCTCGGAATGAGTCCGTTTGCACCGCTGATGATGGAAATGATGCGCCCGGTTGCTATGGGCAGCTTCATTGGACACATTATATACGGACTGATTCTCGGTCTCAGCTTTCTGCTATTGAGCGGGAACAAAAGAGAAATACCGGTTGCCACCGCTTGATGGCGGCTCCGAAATAATTAGTTGGAATGGAGCAAGGGATCGCGGGGGGACTTCTCTAATGAGGTTCCCGCGCCAGCTTTATTCCGGGGTTACGGGTTAGTTAAACCGGGGCTACCAGTTAACCTTTCCTTCCTGCGAGGTGTCGATCTTTGTTATGTCGACACCTTCGTCATAAAAAAATATTTTCATATTATCGAAAAGAAACTGGTGCGAATCCGGATTGGAGACATCCAGGCCGAAGTGGTTAATAAGCTGCTTTTGCTTTTCCTGCCATTCCTTCCAGCAATCCTGACACATCTCGGCACCAATCTGCTGACCCAATTCGGTCGGTATCGGCGCGTAGCCAAGCGGTTCGTTTTTTTGTCCGCAGCGGGCACATTTAAATTTCTCGCCAAATATAGCCATTGTTAATTCTCCTGATATTCTATTCTATATCAGCTTGCGACCGAGTGCGCAGTGCGGCTCATCAATTTGCCGATTCCCACAAAGATCACTCCTACAGCGAAAAAACCTACAACTACCAATGCAGCATTGCGAATGGCAACCTGATAGCCAAGCTGCGCGGCATCCGCGAAATGATATGGATACCATCCCACAAAAGCACCGCGAATAAGGCTATAAGCCATATACAGCAGCGGATATAATAGCCACTTCGCGGGAGTGCTCCAATTCAGTTCGGCCTTGCCTACGAAA
>JAYVER010000233.1:0-10355 GCA_043748725.1 Chloracidobacterium sp.
TCTTTGTGTCCGCTCTTTGTGGTCTTTGTGATAAAAAATCTTATTTATCACGGAGTACACAAAGTGAAGACACAAAGGCCACAGAGATTTTTTTCTATAAACAATTCCCAACTACCAAAACAAAAACCGCCCTTTAACGAGCGGTTTTCATAATCATTCAATGAACAGGGATCAGTTGTTCGCGGCTTCCGTTTTCGCACAATGGTAGTTAAATGCGTCAACCAATGACTGTGCGATGGTTGTCGGGGGACGGCCTTCGAGGTCTTTGCGTTCGAATAATTGTACTAATTTCCCGCCTTTCAGAAAGCCTATGGCGGGTGACGAAGGCATATACCCCGTAAAATATTCCCGCGCCGTCTCGGTTGCGTCGATATCTGCTCCGGCAAAAACCGTAATGACGCGATCCGGTTTATTTTCAGCATTTTGCAGGGCCATCGCGATGCCCGGACGGACGCCGCCGGCCGCACAGCCGCAAACCGAATTGACGACAACCATCAAGGTGCCGTCTGTGTTTTTGACGGCTTCATCGACGGCCTCGGTCGTTTTTGCTTCTTCGATCCCTAGCTGCGCGAGCTCTGCACGCATTCCGTGGATCATCATTTCTGGATATGGCATAAATTTCCTCGCTACGAAAGATTAGAATTGCTAACGCCAAGTTTGAAACCTGACATTATTGTCAAGTATTCATTAGATATGCCGATAAGTCAAGTTCCGCCACGACGAGGGATCGGCGTTTGCCCCGTCTTCGCTGATTCACTAGAATTGAATTTCAAACCGCTTTTGGGCGAAATGAAACCTGAGAATTAAATGGCAATCGAGATCGAAAAAAAATATCGTCTGGACAAAAAGCGGCTGGTCGACCTTGCTGCAAAACTGGGTGAGCTAGGTGCAGCGTTCACAAACGAAGTCTTTGAAGAAAATTACCTCCATCGCGGCGGCGTGCTTGACGAGCGTGGCGCGGTGCTGCGGCTGCGAAAAACCAACGAAAAGACCATTTTCACATATAAAGAAAAGGTCGTGAACGACAGCGATTTTAAGCATCAGATCGAATTTGAGACCGAGGTTTCAAATGTCGAGGCGACCGAACATATCATCGAAAAACTCGGTTATAAACTAGCCGTTATTTACGAGAAACACCGCAAAACATGGCACCTGGGCAATGTGGAGGTCGTTCTGGACGAGCTGCCGTTTGGCTATTACATGGAGATCGAGGGGCCGGTCGACGATATTCTTGCGGCTGAAAAGCTGCTAGGGGTCGAGGATCTTGAAACCGAGGCCCGCGGCTATCCGCGCCTTACGCTGAAATTCGGCAAAGAGATCAACGGCGTTTTCGAATCGCGATTCGACAAAACAATAGCGGCGTGAGCCGATCGGGTCAGAACCGGGAGCGCCTACGGACGGGGTCTCTACGCTCACGATGAGAACCCAGTCGCTACCGCTCCCGGTTCTGACTCGTTCCGGCCGTTTAAGCGGCCGAGTCCAACCCAACAAAATACATCTGAGAATCAAAACCGCCGTCGGTGCGGTTTGTGAGTCTTTTATAACTGCCGTCAGGATTCAAAATACGAGCGTTTATAACATCCTTCAAATAAACTGCAAGCACCGTATCTTTTAAATAACTCTTAATCTCCGGATCAAGGATCGGAGTTACTACCTCGACTCGCCGGTCAAAGCTGCGGTGCATCAGGTCGGCACTGCCTATATAGACTTCCTCGGCCTCGCCGCCTCCGTTTGCGAAATAAAAAATGCGGCTGTGTTCCAAAAATCGCCCGATGATCGAGCGAACCCGAATATTCTCAGAAAGACCTTTGATGCCCGGTCGCAAAGCGCATATCCCGCGAATTATCAGATCGATCTCGACGCCGCCCTGCGACGCGCGGTAAAGCTCTTTTATCAACTCGACATCGGTGATGCTGTTGGCCTTTATGATTATCCGAGCTTTTTTGCCGACAGACTTATTTTTCAGTTCGCGGCGAACAAGCGAGAGCAGCCGCTCACGCAGATTGAGCGGAGCAACGATCAACCGTTTGTATCTATCCTGCTGTGAGTAACCCGTAAGAAAATTGAACAAGCTGGACGCATCTTCGCCGATCTCTTCGTCAGCGGTTAGCAACCCGAGATCGGTGTAAATGCGCGATGTGACCGTATTATAGTTGCCGGTCGCGAGATGGACATACCGGCTAAGTTTGTCCTTTTCACGGCGAACGACGAGCAAAACTTTCGAATGCGTTTTCAGCGTGCTGATGCCGTAAACCACGTGGACGCCTTCGTTTTCAAGCCTTCGGGCCCACTCAATATTGTTCTCCTCGTCAAACCGCGCCTTTAGCTCGACAAGTGCCGTTACCTGTTTGCCCATGCGGCTCGCCCTGACAAGCGAGGCCACGATCGGCGAATCTTTCCCGGTTCGATAGAGACATATTTTTATCGCCTGAACGTTGGTGTCCTCGGCGGCCTCGGCGACAAAATCGGTTACGGCGCTAAACGCATTATACGGATGATGCAGTAACACGTCATGCCTTTTAAGGACGTCAAAAATACTCTCTTTTTTTCGCAGAGACGCCGGCAGAACGGTCGCAAAAGGCTTTTCCTTTAATGTGGGGCGATCAAGCGAATAAAGCTGCATCAGGTCGGGAATGTCAACAAAACCTTCGATCCGGTCGATATCCTCGTCATTCAACCCGGTGCCGACGGCAAGCAGCTTGACCATTTTTTCGGGCATCGCGGCGGATACCTCAAGCCGGACGGCGAACCGGTCGCGACGGCGCTGCAATTCGCGTTCGAGGGTGCGCATCAGATCGCCGGCCTCGTCCTCGCGAAGCTCGATATCCGCATCGCGTGTCACGCGAAACAGAAACGCCTCGCTCGTTTTCATGTGCGGAAAAAGCTCATGAACATTTGCAGCGATCACCTCTTCGAGCAATGCATATCGGCCATTTTTTTCGCTTATGGGGATCAGCCTCGGCACCGTCGGCGGCAGTTTGATACGCGTAAACCGCTTCTGACGGAAGAGATGTTTTAGATTCGCCTGCGTAAACGCCCGGTTTGGCTCAATAAAAAGCCCGAGATTTACGCTCAAATTCGAGATGTACGGGAATGGATGACTCGAATCCACTGATTGAGGCGTCAAAATCGGAAACAAATTATTTCGAAAATATTTATCAAGCAGCTTTTTCTCTTTGGTATTAAGGCCGGCATACGATTCGATCGTAATTCCTGCCTCTTTCAGAGCCGGAAAAATATTTGAATGCAGATACGAAACCTGCCGCTTTCGCATTGGTCGCAGACGTTTGTAGATCTCCTGCAATTGTTCCGAAGCCGTCATGCCGTCGGCCGAAAGGTCGCCAACACCCTCAGCGATCTGCTCCTTAAGCCCCGAAACGCGGATCATGAAAAATTCATCTAGGTTGGTCGAAAAAATTGAGAGAAACTTCAGGCGTTCGAGCATCGGCAGACTGTCATCCGTCGCTTCGTCGAGGACGCGGCGGTTAAATTCGAGCCAGCTCAGCTCGCGGTTAAAAAACGGCCTGCTGTCCGTTTCGTTAGCGGAGACATCTTCTGACTCCACTGCCGGAGTTTCTTTTTTTGATTTCGATCCCGAATGCGTCATTAGCGGGCTAGATTATATGCGAATAGCAAGGCGCGGCAAAGCAAAACGATGTTACATTTTTTGCGTTGCGATAAGTTACGGCAATATTCTGATCCGACGCGGGTCATCGCCATCGCCATCGATAAACACTTTTGTGGTTTTGTTCGGAAAAGAAAGATCGCCAAGACGATCGGCCCATTCGATGATCGTCACGGCATTGGTATTTTCAAGAATCTCGTCAAGTCCAACTGCGGTGGCCGGATCGCCCGCTCCATCCAGCCGCCAAAGATCTATATGATAAACATCAAACGTCGCCGTCTTGTAAAGATTCACCAGCGTAAAGCTCGGGCTCGTGACCTCATCCACTTCAAAAGCAAGTGCGTTCAAAATACCTTTCGTCAGCAGCGTCTTGCCTGCACCCAGACCGCCGTAGAGCAACACAACGTTGCCCCCAATGAACGATCCGCCGATCTTTTCGCCGAGTTCGAAGGTTTCTTTGGGAGTTTTGCAAGCGAATTCTCGTTGTTCCATTGATTTAAACAGGATGAGCAGGATAGACAGGTTGGGTTTTTGCTCTAAATCCTGTGCATCCTGTCCATCCTGTATTAATTCACGGCTAATCTATCAAACGCCTCAGTCAAACACTCTCTCACGTCCGACGCGGTCATCACACGTTTGCCGTATTTCTGCTCGGCAATATCGCCCGCCCTTCCGGCGACATAGACCGCGGCGACGACCGTTTCGAAAATATCAATTTCCATTTTTGCGGCCTGCGCGGCAAAACCCGCGAGAATGCCGGTCAACGTATCGCCATTGCCGGCCTTGCCGAGACCGGAATTACCGGTCGGATTGACCACAACTTTGCCGCCCGGCTCGCCGATCAAAACGCGCTCGCCCTTGAGCACGAGAATGACGTTGTGCTTTTGAGCAAAATCGCGAACTGCGGCCACGCGATCTTTGATAGCATCTTTGTCATCGGTGCCAAGCAGCCGCATAAACTCGCCCTCGTGGGGAGTGAGGATCAACAAGCAACTCCCCTCCTTACGAAGGAGGGGTGGCGGCGTTTCGCCGACGGGGTGGTTCTCTCCAGCGTTGCCCCTACTCAAGTGTGGGCTACTGACGAATGGCGAGAGGAGGTTGAGGGCGTCCGCGTCAACGACTGTTGGCTGTCGCCGGTTTTCGATGACCTTTTGGACAAATTGCCTAGTGCTTTCGTCCTGCGAAATACCGCTACCGATCGCAACCGAGTCAGCCTTGTCGAGCAGATCGCCGATCTCATCAAACGCCGCTTCCGAGATCGCTCCTTTTTTTGTCTCAGCCACACCGCGAACCATAACCTCAGGCAAAACCCGCGACGCAACCGAAGCCTTCGAAGACCTCGGCGTAACGATCGTCACCAATCCAACACCCGAACGCATCGCTGCATTCCCGCACAACACGGCTGCACCGGAATAGCTCTCCGAGCCAGCGATCATTAAGGCGTGGCCGCGCTTATTCTTATATGATTCCTCAGTAAATTTTGTATCCTCTAACCAATATTGAACATCACTGGCTTCCGTCAGAAGTAGCTGAGAAAACTGATCATCGATAAGTTGGTCAGGTGAGCCGATATCTGACACGACGAGTTCACCGTTAAAAACTGCCGCGCCGGGAAGGACATTGCCAGCCTTGGGAGCGGTAAATGTGATAGTTAGATCTGACTGAACGGCGATGTCCAGTTCCGTTCCGGTGTCTGCGTTCAATCCAGTCGGGATATCAATCGCCACGCGGAGTCGAGGCTTTGGAAGCGGATCCTCGCCAAGGAAATTGAGTTCGTGAACAACATTGTAAAGCCAGATCTCAAGTGACCGAGTGAGTCCTGTACCGAATATCGCGTCTACGATCACATCCGCATCATTGAAAAGGGGTATCTGGATGCTATTCCATTCCTCTTTTGATGTGACCTCACGAAGCTCGCAGAAGGTGCTGTGATAAACATCGTCAAACGTGAAATCCTCCGAGCAGAGAACACCAAAATTGGCCCTCGCATCACCTTTTGTCTCTTTGATCCGACCAAAAAGGACGACTTCAACAAAAGCACCGTCAAGACCCAATTGCCTCGCCAAAGCCGCACCATCTCCTCCGTTGTTGCCCGGCCCGCAGAGAACCAAAATGCTTTTGCCTTTGACCGAGCCGCCGAGTTTTTCGGTAATAACGCGGGCGACGGCGTGAGCGGCGTTTTCCATGAGCAAGAGCGAAGGAATGCCATACCGCTCGGTCGTCAAACGATCTACCTCGCGCATTTGCTCGGCTGTCAGAACCTTTTGCATACCTCAATAATCTACCACAGTAAGAAATCGCCCACGAAACAAACGAAAAACACTAAAATAAGAGTTTCATCTTCGTGTCTTTCGTGTGTTTCGTGGGCGAAACTAAAAAAAGCCGCATCGCTTGCGGCAATGCGGTCATGTCTTATTTGGGGATCGTGAATAGACCTCGGGCGTTGCCACAGTGGTAAATGTTTGCCACTGTGCTCGTACACGCTTTTCTTCCGTTCAAGTAATAGAAACGTTCATTCGACGCCTCATTCCAAAAAATATGGTGCTCCCGACAAGATTCGAACTTGTGGCCTTTCACTTAGGAGGCGAACGCTCTATCCAACTGAGCTACGGGAGCGGAATGAGAACGGAGAATTGAGAATTGAGAATTATCAATGAAAGATGCTGCATTCTGTCTGTTCTCAATTTTCAATTCCCAATTCTCAATTATTACGAATCATAGTGTATCAGCGATCTCACATCATAACCGTCAAATTTACTGCGGCCATTGAGAAAATCAAGCTCAACGACAAATAATAACCCGGCGACCGTGCCGCCGACGCTTTCGACCAAATCGACGACGGCTTTTGCGGTTCCGCCGGTCGCAAGCAAATCGTCAACGATCAAAACTCTATGCCCCTTGCCAACCGCGTCTTTGTGCATCTCGAGCGTATCCTGGCCGTATTCGAGATCGTATGAGATCGAGACTTTCTCGGCTGGCAGCTTCTTTGGCTTTCTGACGGGGATAAATCCCGCGCCGAGTTGATAGGCAACCGGTGTCGCAAAAATAAAGCCCCGCGACTCGACGCCGATGACCGTGTCGATCTTATCGCCGTCGCAATTGGCAACGAGCGCGTCGATGGTCTGCTTCAACCCGTCCGGATCGAGAAGAAGCGTCGTGATGTCGTAAAAATTTATGCCCGGCTTCGGGAAATCGGGCACTTCACGAATCAATTTTCTTAGGTTTTCCATGTCTATTTATCGTTCTATTCTAAATGCTGAATATAAACCGCTTGGTTCGATGACAAGCTCCTCAATGGCCCAGACCCGCGAATGGGTCGGGCCGGCGGCGAGATCGAGCCTAAACTCCTCGACTGCCTTTGCCAATCCTTCGGCCAAAACCTCGACGCGGCCGTCTTTGAGATTTTTGACATAGCCGCGAACCTGATGCCGGGCCGATGACCGCTGTGCAAAAAACCTGTACCCCACGCCCTGCACCTCGCCGCTGATAATAAATTTCCTTGCGATCATTAAAATAAGTGGAGAGTTGAGAGTAAAGAGAAAAATTTGATAAAAACAAGGAGTCTGCGGTTCCCCTGAAACGATACCGACTAACCTGTCACTCTCCACTCTCCACTCTCCATAACATTTTGGCAAGGTTATCCACCTAAGTGCAAATCCGTTGTTATCGAGTATCGGTTGTGGATCGGCTTCGACTAAATGCAAAGGTTCACTATTTTCTTGCTTTTCTTCCTTTTCTTCCTTTTCTTACTTTGCGATCTTTGCGGCTTTGCGTGAGAAAAGCCAATTTAACGCAAAGCCGCGAAGGACACAAAGAAGAATTAGAAGTTTTCGAAATAAGTTGAATCACAAACTGCCTACCAAACGATATTCCGATGATTTACAAAAATGATGTTTAGTGCAAGAATTGTTTTGATGAAACGCCTTATCTCTACTCTTGCGTTCCTGTTGGCAGTTGTGTCATTTTCGCTTGCACAGCAGCGGCCGCTGCTCACCGACGATGTTGACATCACACCGACCGGTTCGCTTGAGATCGGAGCAGGAGTTGATTTTTTCCAAAAGGCAAAATTTCCGCTTTCGGGCATAACGGGTGAACTAACCCGCGTCGGTGACATACGCCTTCGCTCCGGGTTTGCCTCAAATGTCGAATTTCAGATCGAAGGCGTCCTGCAAAATTATGTCGCAATAAATACCCGGACGACAGCCCCGATACCGCTGAATGTCAACGGGAACTCGATAAACGATTTTGGCGATTTTACGATCTCGGCCAAGATCAAACTTCGCAATGAGACCAAACTTTTGCCGGCACTTGGTTTTAAGTTTGGCTTTCAATTGCCAAACACCGACCAAGCCAAGGGCATCAGTACAAATCAGATCAATGTTTTCGGTAAAATATTGTTGCAAAAAAAATTTGGCAACGTTGTAAATCACACATCGAAATTTAACGCCTACGGCAATCTGGGGATCGGCATAATGACTGCACCTCTTGAGCGGTTTACTCAAAACGACTTATTTCTATACGGTCTGGCCGGTATTTACAGGCTCACAAATAACGTAAATCTGCTCGGCGAGGTCAACGGTCGACAAAATACTCGCGGGGGAGCGGCACCACTCGGCACCGAAAGCATCGGCCAATTTCGCTTCGGCGCACAAATAAAGGCGTCGGGTCTGCGGTTTGATACCGCTGCGGCGTTCGGGCTTACAAAATTCAGCCCGCGAACCGGCCTCATTTTCGGCGTGACTTACCTTAGCCCAAGCATTTTCACACCCGCAAAATAACTTTTTTGCAGAAGCCCACGCGTTAGCTAGGGCGTAACCCATAAGTCCAGCGTAGAGTGTTACGCCCTTGCTCACGTGCGGCCTCTGCATATGACTAGATATTTATATGCGAATTCCGTCTACCGAGATTCGGAGCTGTCCTGATGGCTTCGGTCACAAAATCTTTCGCAATTTTTATGGCTTCGATCAAATTCTTGCCGAGCGCCATATTTGCAGCGATCGCGGAGGAAAGTACGCATCCTGTGCCATGTGTGGAAGACGTTTCGATAAACTCGCCTTCAAAAACTCTCAGTTGTTCCCCAATAAACAGATAATCGTTCGCCTTTCTTTTTGACTCCGCAATCCGCAATCCGCAATCCGCACTCAATTCGTGTCCGCCTTTGATCAGCACATTTTTTGCACCCATGAGGCGCATAATGCGGGCAGCCTGTTCGATCTCGGCCGCCGAAGTGATATTGATTCGAGCGATTCCTGCCGCCTCAGGAATATTAGGCGTTATCAGATCGGCGAGCGGGAACAGCTTTTCGATAAGTGTAGCCAGAGCCGCATCTTCAATAAGATCGAATCCGGATGTCGAACGAATAACCGGATCAACGACGATATTTCTCAACTGCCGCTCTGAAATTATCTCGCTGACCGTTTCTATTATCTCGCAGGTCGGCAGCACCCCAATCTTGACGGCGGCGACATCGTAATCATCGAGGACGGGTTCGATCTGTTTCCTGACAGATTCGGCGGTCTGATGAACCGCCCCAAACACGCCCGTCGTATTTTGAAACGTCACCGAAGCAACCGCCGCTGTCGCGAAACAGCCGAAAGCTGAAAACGTCTTAATATCAGCTATGATTCCCGCCCCGCCCGACGGATCAAGCCCGGCGATAGTCAAACAGACTGGAGGTGGATGTCCGCGTTGCATCTTATTTATTTTCTCAGATCGCGACAGACAGTGCGCAATTTTTCTGAATCGTTGAGGAAGCGAATCGCCGCAAAACCGCTCGCACCAGCCTCTAAAACAGTGGAATAATTCGATTCGTCGATCCCGCCAAGTCCCATAACTGGAAACGGATGCAGGTCGCCGCAAACTTCGGCCAATATCTCTAATCCTTGCGGCTCGCCTTTACCCGGCGTCTCAAAAACGGGACCGAACACGGCAAAATCAGCACCGTTATCAGCGGCCGATCTGGCGGCTTCGAGAGTGTGGGCTGAAGCTCCGATAATGAAATCACTTGGAAAATTTCCGCGAATTATTTTTACCGGCAGAGAATTTGCCGCCAGATGCACGCCGTCAGCTTTCGCCGCCAATGCAATGTCCGCCCGGTCATTGACCAATAATCGCGTTGACGATTCCCGCGTGATCTTCGCCGCCTCGACCGCTAATTCAAATAACTGCCGCGCCGAAAGATGCTTTTCGCGTAACTGTATTATCGAAACGCCGGCTTCAACGGCAACGCGAACAATATCGAGTATCTCACGGCTTGTTCTGTCAAAATTTTCGGGCGTGGCTTCCCCGGATGTGATGAGATAAATTATGGGTTCGCCCGTGTTGAGACTCACGATTTGTCTGTTTCGCCGGTTGCCTGCAGCACACGCACGCTCTGGTTGAAATGCGTCATTTCCCACAAGGCGATAAGCAGATTGAGTACGCCGAGACCCGTCACAGCTCCGCGAAACCAAGTCGAAGCCACCGCTTTCTGCAAGATCGGCGCTCCTGTCTTGTCGGACAAAAAGACAAGCAGATAATTCTCGCCCCACGGCCCAAACAGCGCGTCCCACGGCGAAAGGATCAGATAAAACCCAAGCAGCAGGCAGAGAATAATAAAAAAAACGACGGTCAGCCTTTCAATCATTCTAAGCCCTTTTCTTGTAATTCTTTCCGCTCATATTTCTTCGTTTTAGTTCATTTTGAGTTTATAATAGATGCTATCGGTTCGGCAATCTTCGGGGGATTTGGC
>JAYVER010000234.1:0-3983 GCA_043748725.1 Chloracidobacterium sp.
CGACCATTTAGCCGAAAACGGCGGATTGGCGACAATTGCCTCAAACCGCTCTGCAAAGTGCTGCGGACGTTCAAGGCTGTCCTCCTGCCTGATATCAAACTTCTGATAATGAACGCCGTGCAGGATCATATTCATCCGGGCCAGATTGTACGTCGTCCGGTTTAGCTCCTGCCCGTAAAATTTCCCGACCTCTTTTACTTCCTTTGCAACACGCAGAAGCAAAGAACCCGATCCGCACGTCGGATCGTAAACCGATTTCAGCTTTTCCTTGCCGCCCGCGACGATCTTTGCCAAAACACGGCTCACTTCCTGAGGCGTATAAAACTCGCCGGCCTTTTTGCCCGCACCGCTCGCAAACTGGCCGATCAGATACTCGTATGCATCACCAAGAACATCGGAATCGGAATTTTCAAGTTGAAAATCGATCTTGTCGAGATGCGAGAGAACCTTGGATATCAGTTCATTCTTTGCCGATTCCGTCCGCCCGAGCTTTGTACTGGTTAGATCAAGATCTTCGAAAAGGTTATCGAAATCGTCCTCGCTATCCGTTCCCATTGTGCTCTGTTCGATGTTGTTAAGAATCGCCGCCAAGTCTTCGAGAATGAACGTACTTTCGCTATCGCCATTGTTGTCCGTTCCATTGCCATTCCCGCGACGGGCGATAGAGCTGAACAATTCGGACGGTTTCAGAAAATAGCCAAGGGCAGCAAGGGCTTCTTCTCGTATGGCCTCGAGGTAGTTTTTCCCTTCTTGTGTCTTTTCGTTAATCTCGTGGTAGGTCAATCCGTCCTGTTCCAGAAGATCGTCTGCGTACGATTCCATCTTCTCGGAAAGATATTTGTAGAAAATAAACCCGAGGATATAGTCGCGAAACTCATCCGCGTCCATCTTGCCCCGCAGCGTATTCGCGATATTCCAAAGCTGCTGCTCTAGCTGCTTTTTTTGATCTTCAGACATATTATTTGCTTTGATTGCATCGTCGAATCAAGTCGGGTTTAGCAATAATAACGCAAACGCGCCGAATCATCCATTTGACGTGTGCGTTGCATCTTTGATACATTGTGCAATAGTAGGTTGAAGGAAAATTATGAGAGCAGACTGGCAAGAGGTTCCGCGTGGGGATGTGATGCCGCAGTATGCGGGGATATATGTGACGATGAATCCAATGGGCGATATTGTGATGAGCCGCGTGACGTATGAAATGATGGACGCTCCAAAGGCGTTCGTGATCCTCTTTGACACGACCAATAAGCGCATCGGCCTGAAACCGGCCGCTCTCACGACTCGCAATGCCTACCCCGTCCGCGTCAGCAATAAATGCGGCGCCAAAATGGTTCGCGGCCACCGCCTAACCCGCGAACACCGCATCGACCTGCCCCAAACCATTCGTTTCTACGACGCCGAAATCGACGAAGACGGCATCCTACTCCTGGACCTGCGCACCGCCAAAGTCTCGCCTCGTGCACGCAAACGCGTGGGTAGCGGCGACAAAAGTCAGAATCAGGAATAGTAGTTTGAATTAGTTTTGGGATATTGACATGAGGTGACCCGAAAAAACAGAGAACCACCCTGATGGTGGAACACAATGTTTGAAGGCAAGCAAAAATTGTGTTTTACGTTGGTTGGGATTCGTCTTACAATCGAGTAATAATGACAGACGAAAATCTGCAAACCGATCTTAATCTAAACGCTGAAATCAATTTATACTACGACGTTTTTATTCCGGAAAACGTTACCAGACCGGCACCGCTGCTGATCGCCGTCCATGGTTACGGCGCTCACAAACGATATATGATGCGCGAGGCCAGGCTGGTTGCGCCTGATAATTTTGTAATCGCTTCGATCCAGGGGCCGCATCAACATTATCGAGCGACAGAAAGCGGATTTCGCGTTGGTTTTGGCTGGCTTTCCGAGCATAAACCGGAAGAATATGTCCGGCTTCACCACAAATTTGTGCTGGATGTGATCGAAAAGCTCGCTGCGACAGGCTTAATAGACCGCGAGCGGATATTTATCTACGGTTTTTCGCAGGCCTGCGCGCTCAATTTTCGTTTTGCTTTCACGTATCCTGAAGTTTTGAGCGGCATCATCGGCGTTTGCGGCGGCATTCCCGGCGACCTGGAAACGAATGAAAAATACAAGCCATTCTCAGCCGAGACATTTTACCTTTACGGCGACGATGACGAATTTTATACGCAGGAACAATTTCGCATTTTCAACGAAAAGCTCACGGGTGCGGTGCCAAATTACAGCTCAAAACATTACACGGCAAAGCATGAGATCACCCAGGATATGCGGGAAGATATAAGGAAATTTCTGGGCGGGTTTTGATCTAAACTAATTAACTTTCAGCTTTCTGATCTCAACAACATCCTGCAGCTCGGTCGGCAAGATAAGCTGAGGCTGATCCTCGCCGGTTTCGCTCTTGACGATCTCGACCTTTAGTTCATCGGCATGGATCTTAGCCAGCATCGCCCGGGAAGCGTAAAGCACAACCGTCGCTTTTTTGCCGCTGTTTTGACCCGAAATTGGAATCATAAATGTTTTTTCGATTCGCTTCTCGCCAATTCGGAAGAAAATATCGACCACCGTGTTGAGAACCGCCGCCTTTGGATTGGAGACGTTTACGGGAATCTGTTTGGCGGTGAACTCTTCTTTTTTCCCCGTCAGGTCGATCTTTTCGGTTTGGACGTAATCCAGCGTCTTGATAAAGCTCGCCGGGCCGCGGACGCGGATCTTTGGCGGCAAAGCGGAGGAGCTGTAAACCTCATATCCGACTGCCGGTTCGCTCTCGGTTTGCACCTTGACCTCTATGTCTTTTTCTTCGACGGCTTCGAGTTTGACGGCCATGTTGCCGGGTTGGACGTTGACCAGCTTGACACCCGGCGGCAATGCGACCGAAACGGTGTCGGGCGAAAGCTCGATCACCCAATCACCCGGCCCGACCGCCGTCAGGTCCAGTCCGGCCGACAGGTCGCTGCGGTTGATCTGATCCAGCTTTCGCTTGTCACCGCTGATGAAAATATCGACATCCGGTCGTATCGCGTTCATAATGACCGCGTCGGTCGAGATGGTCGGATTTAGGGGAACCGTAAGACGCTCTTTGGTCGGCGTGCTGAGACCCGTAACGCCAAACCACAACGCAAGCGTAATGACGAGCGCGGTGAGCTTTAACGCCCAGTCTTCGAGAAAGAGCTTGCGGACGATGTGCTTGAAAAACAGCTTTCGCGGCTCTCGCGGTTTTGTTTTCTCAATGTCAACGGACATCTTTTTCGTTTAACTGATCGTAACATCAGTTTCAGTTTCTTTGATCGCCTTTGGCAGATCTCGCCGCGGTTGTATCAGCGGTATCTCAAGTGCGTCGAGCAGTAGTTTACGAAGCTGATTCGTGTCCAGATTGCGGTGTATTACACCAGCCTCGACGTATGTGATAAGGCCGGTTTCTTCAGAAACGACAAGCGATATCGCGTCCGAGCCTTCGGTAATGCCGATCGCGGCCCGGTGGCGCGTGCCGAGCTCGCGCGAAATTTCAGGGTTTTTGGTCAGCGGCAAAAAGACCGACGCTGCGGCGAGCCTCTCATTCTGGATCACAACGGCCCCATCATGGAGCGGCGTCGATGGATTGAAAATCGTCACCAACAGATCGTAGCTCAGCCGTGCGTCGAGTTGGACGCCGGCGTCGATGAAATTTCTCAGGCCGATATTGCGCTCGATAACGATCAGAGCACCGGTCTTTTCCGACGCCAGCGTGGTGACCGCAAGCACGATCTCGTCATAGACGCTGCCGCCAAACTGCCCACGCTGCCGCTTTAATATCGGAAACCGAAGCCGATTGGCGAAATAAATGAGTGCCTGCCGGATTTCGGACTGAAACAGCACAATGATCGCGATGCCGATAAACCCGACCGCATATCGCAGAACAAATTCCAGCGTCGAGAGCTCCTGAGAAACAGCGAACCAATACAGCAGCGCGAGAATGACCA
>JAYVER010000235.1:0-27641 GCA_043748725.1 Chloracidobacterium sp.
CTCCGCCAATGCCCTGCCCGTCGCGGGCGAATGCATCACGCCGTGGCCCGAAAATCCGTTCGCGAAATATAGTCCCCCGACCTCGCAGCCGCCCAAAATAGCGTGATGATCGGGAGTATTTTCATACAAACCAGCCCGACATTTTTCGCGAACGACCGTAGTTTCAGCCAAAAACGGCGCCCGATGCCTTACTTTTTCATAAACTTTATCGATAAACCCGTCATCGAACTCGGTCGAAAATCCGGGCTTTTCGTCCGCGTCAGGATAGGCAAGCATCAGGTCAGAACCACTAGCCCCCCTCCTGCCAGAAGAGGGGTGGCCGAAGGCCGGGATGGTGGGAGTAGAGGCTGATTGATCTCCATCCAGTACCTGACGGAAATGAAACCCATTCGACATATCGATCACCATCGGTAAATCCGGCGGCAGAGCATTCTCCGATCTCGCCCAAACGATCTGCCGCCGCAGCGGCTCGACCGGCAGATCAAGGCCGGCCGTCGCCGCCAGTTTCCGTGTCCAGGCACCGGTGCAGATGACAACTTTTTCGGATTCGATCACGCCTTCCGAAGTTTCGACGCCGACAGCACGTCCACCTTTGGTTATTATTGAGCGAACATTGATCTCAGTTTTCAAACGCGCGCCGCGCAAAACCGCCTCGGTCATAAAGCCTTCGAGTATCGCTAACGGGTTGATAAACCCGTCGCGCGGCCCAAAGCTGCCGCCGACGATGTCTTCGCAATTCAGTCCGGGAACAATGTCCAAAATCGTTCCTGTATCTACTAAAGCGACGCCTTCGTAACCAAGCGATCTCTGTTTGTTGCCAGTGCGTTTCAGAAAATCAAATTGCTTTTCGTCAGTCGCGAGAAATAAATATCCGCGAGGTTCGTACTCGCAGTCAAACTCCCAATCACGGAAGAAATCGAGCGAATAGAGCGAGAGTTTTATGTTGATCTCGGTTTCAAACTGCGCCCGCACGCCGCCAGTCGCCTTGCCCGTCGAGCCCCGGCCAAGCGAGTCTTCGCGTTCGAGTATCAGCACATCGCGGCACCCGCGTTCCGTGAGGTGATAGGCCACACTCGCCCCGACCACGCCTCCGCCGATTATTATCACCTCCGCATTTTTCATAGGAAATCAGCCACAAGTTACAAATTCACCCAATTGATGTTTTCGGCCTTTTTTATCTTGCGGCGAACGAATCGTTGCCCGTGATTTCAGCCAGGTGGCGGGTGTCGTTGAGGACGAGGACGCGGACGTTTCGGCGGCCGCGGAGCTCAAAGCGGTTGATGCCGCAATTTGACGTTATGAGCCACGGCGTCTGCTTGGTATGACGGTGAATGGCGCCGAGCAAATGCAGTGTCAGAAAACAGATCGCCCCGGTGTGCGAGTAGATCGCGACCCGATCGCCGTTGTGACTGCGCATCACGTCCTGAAATTTGGAAGTGATGCGGCGTAGCAATTGGCGGTAGCTTTCGCCGTCAGTTATGACGTGGTTGACGCTGCGGTTGACGAGGGCGTAGTAGTCGGCGGGAAACTGCGCTTTCGACTCGTCAAAGGTAAGGCCTTCGAGGACGCCAACGTGGCGTTCGCGAAACGCGGGCGACGTGTTAATTGGTAAATTCAGCAGCTTTGCCAGCGGCTCGGCCGTCTGAACGGCACGAAACAAATCGCTCGAATAGATCGCATGGATACCCTCTTTTGCCAATATTGCCGCTGTGATCTCGGCCTGTTTTTGACCGAGCTCCGAGAGCGGCGTCGTCCCATGCCCGCCAAACCGCCCTTCGGCATTTCCGGCAGATTGACCGTGACGAATTAGGTATAGGCGCGTCGGCGGCGGCATTAATTAGGCTCCAACTGATTCCGCCTTTAATTTTTCGGTCTGGTAATGTGTCTGCAAAGCGCTGACAAACTCATCGATCTGGCCTTCCATGACGAGTTCGAGTTGGTGGACGGTCAGGCCGATGCGGTGGTCGGTGACGCGATTTTCCTTGAAATTATAGGTGCGAATTTTCTCTGAGCGGTCGCCGCTGCCGACCATCGATTTGCGCGTCGCGGACAGGGCGTCATGCTGCTTTTGCTCTTCGAGTTCCTGCAAACGGGCACGCAGGATGCGCATCGCCTTTTCTTTGTTTTTGATCTGCGATTTTTCGTCCTGCATCGAGACGACGACGTTTGTCGGCAAATGCGTCAGACGCACGGCCGAGTATGTCGTGTTGACCGACTGGCCTCCGGGCCCGGATGAGCAAAAATAATCAACACGCAGATCTTTTGGATCGACATGGACGTCAACCTCTTCGGCTTCGGGCAGAACGGCGACGGTAATTGCTGAGGTGTGAATCCGTCCTTGGGTCTCGGTCTGCGGCACGCGTTGGACGCGGTGGACGCCGGATTCGAAACGCATCTTGGAATAAACATTGTCGCCCTCGATCACGGCGACGGCGTCCTTGATGCCGCCCATACCGTTGTCGGACGCTTCCATCACGTCCATTTTCCAGCCCTGACGCTCGGCGTAGCGGGCGTACATACGCAGAATTTCGGCGGCAAAAAGCGTGGCTTCGTCGCCGCCTGTTCCGGCACGGATTTCGAGAATTACGTTCTTTTCGTCGTTCGGGTCTTTTGGGATGAGTAGGAATTTCAGCTCGTCTTCGGCGGCAGGTAGTTTTTGCTCGATCTCGGCGATCTCAAGTGCGGCCAACTGGCGCATTTCGTCGTCATCGGCGAGTTCGGCAAGGTCGCGGGCACCTTGCAGATCGTCCTGCATTTTTTTGACTTCACGATATTTCCCGACGATCTCTCCAAGCGAGCGATGCTGTTTCATCAACCGCGCATAGGCCGTCATGTCGGACATAAACTCCGGCTGCGAGATCTGCTCGGTCAGCTCCTCGTAGGATTTTTCGATCTGTGCAAGTTTTTCGAACATAAGAATTTATTGCCACGGATGAACACAGATAAAAGCAGATCAGAAAAAATCTGTGAAAATCTGCGTTGATCCGTGGCTAATTCATTAAACCACGACTTCCAAATGCCGCTCGAAAACAGGAGCCGTTATTACCTCGGTCGGTTCAAGTTTGAGCGACTCGTCGAGAGCTTTGATAGCGACTTCGAGCTGTGAGTCGTCGGGTTCCTGCGTTGTGATGTTTTGCAGCCAAAGACCCGGCATCGTCATAAATTTAAAGATCGCGCCTGATTCTTTCTTGGCGGCGTAGCGAATCACTTCGTACGAAAGCCCCGCGACAAGCGGCATCAGCGCGATTCGAACGACCAGGTTCATCCACAGGGCGTCAAATTTGATAACCGAAAACAAAATTATCGCAACGAGCATGACAACCATCAGGAACGAGGTTCCGCAACGCGGATGCTGACGGCGCATTGTCGTTGCATTTTCAGGCGTCAGATCGAGGCCCTTTTCCCACGTGAACACCGTCTTGTGCTCGGCGCCGTGATATTCAAAGACGCGGCGGATGTCTTTCAGATACGACATCGTGAAAATCATGATGATAAAAAATACCATTCTGACCAGCCCGTCGGCGAGATTGAACGCTATCCACGAATGCGGCTTGATCTCCCAGATGTAGCCCTTTATCGTGGCGAACCAACCTACTCCGGCGGCTATGACCGGGCCGTCGGCCCAATGTGCGGCGATGAATACGAGATTAGTAAGCAGCAATGGCGCCGCCAAAAACAGTAAAATATTGAAAAACAAAGCGAAGATGATCGATCCCACGGCGCCCGCTGATTGTCCGGCTTTCTTTACTTTAGATTCGGCGGGCATGATGACCTTGACCGGCGCTTTAAGAAAATCTGCGTTCACGGTGCCTTCCACCGGAACTGCTTCCATATCTGCAATAGCCTCGGTCGACAATTCTCTCTGCTCTTCGTGGTCCTCTTCCCAAACTTTCGCCGAAAAATTGAGAGCTTTTACGCCGAGCGCCATCGACTGGATCAATGTCGCACCGCCGCGAAGCACCGGCCAGCTCAGCCACTTGTATGTATCGCTCCATTTCGGCAGCGATTCCGCCGTGTGGACGATCGAGCCGTCAGCTTTGCGGCAAGCGATGGCGTAGGCCGACGGCGTCCGCATCATAACGCCCTCCATCACGGCCTGGCCACCGACGATTAGGTCGCGCTCCATTGCGAATATAGTGTGCAGAAACTTTAGTTTGCGAACAGACGTTCTTTTTTTCATAGTGTTAGCTTAGATATCAATTTATTTGATTTAGATGTTCAGTTAATCCAAAATCGCAAATCTAAAATCCAAAATTGAAGAACGCCGACCTTTTTTACCTGATCCACGATGTATTTTGGGTACACCTTAAGACACGGCGCTGGAGGGTCGGCGTCAAATTTTTGAAAAGCTAATAAAGTCCGTTTATCGGAGCAGTTATCATGTGAGTTAAGCCGCAAACTTTACGTGCTGGCTTCTGACTTGGCCTCAGCGGCACCTCGTGCGTAACGCTTATTAAAGCGATCAACGCGTCCGGCAGTATCGACCAGTTTCTGTTTGCCGGTGAAAAACGGATGGCACGCGGAGCATATTTCTATATGCAGCTCGTCGCCCATTGTCGACCGCGTCTCAAATACGCTGCCGCAGGCACACGTCACCGTCATTTCATTATATTTCGGATGTATTTCCTTTTTCATTTGTCTCACTTCCTTCCGCCGTAGATAAGCGGTATGCGGTTAAACGCAATCTTTAATGATACGTCCGAATGGGTGTAAGGTCAAGTTTTTGGCGACAGTTAGTCGTGTCTTAATTTTGATTCTACTGGTTTTGTGTCTTAATTATCTTGGGCTAGATGTCGCACACAATCAAATGGTTTCGATTGGTATCCCACTCATACCAAGTGATCATATGCCGTTCCCCGGTATCCTCAATGTCAAAAAACCATACATCTACACGAACATAGAGGATTTGGGTCCCAAATGTAATATTGAGCCATATATCTTCACTAAAGGGTCTGGTTGGGCCGCCGTCACCAGAGGCCGTTTGGTTGGGCTGAATAATCTTCCCCAAGCGCGAACGCTCCGCACTTGGGGGTATAAGTTTTTCCAATTCTACTATGGGCTGTCTGTTGTGGATGCCAAGCATAAGCGAACACGTTACGTTGAAGGCTGGCGTGGCACCGCCATTCATCACTTTGAGATTAAGAACGGGGGCTACATTTGGGCCAATGGTGGCCGGGGAAATATGTTCAACGGACAAATAAGCTCTGTGGGCTTTATAGAACTGCCGTTCCGAAAGATTGATAAGTTCCTCGGTTTGTTTCAAAGCGTCTTCGGCAAGATCAACTTGATTCTTGATTTCGATAAGCTGACCTTTCATCACGTCCCGTTGTTCTTGCATCGCATTCGATTGTTTCTTGTAAATATATGCTTGCACGAACATAGCCATAAGAATTAAATAATTAACAGCGATAGTCAGGAAGATTTGAACTCGCTCTTGTTCTTTAAGGATGTAATTCAAGCAGAAAGCCCAAATAATGCCGAGGCCGAGCAGGGCGACCAAAAGAATGATTATATAAGGACGCAATCTTGTCATTTGCGAAATTCCTACCGGTTAATCGCCTTTTCGTATATCTCGATCCATTGCCGCGGCGTGACTTTAGATGCAAGTTCGCCGATGAGGTCGAGCGGTACGTCTTCGAGTTTTGTAAAACGAATACACGATTTGCCCATATTGAGCTTTTTCCTGGAGCGTTTCGCCCATTCATTTTGAAACCAGCCGAGTTGCTCCCCTACGCCGTACAGGCACATCGAGTAGAGCGAAATATGATTCTTTTGCGACGCGAGATTCATAAACCCGAGGGGCAATTTCGGGTCACAGTGATAACCCGGCGGATAAAGCTCATGCGGCACAACCCAGCCGATCATGCCGTAAGACATACGTTCCTCAAATCCTTTCGGGAGGTTTTTGTTAATAGCCGCCCGAAGCGCGGCGATCGCTACTTTCCGGTCTTCGGGTAGATTCTCGATGTATTCGTCAACAGTCGCGGCTTTTGATTGCATAAGTCGTTAGGCTTCAATAATTTTTCACTTCTTCCTTTGCGTTCTTAGCGGCTTGGCGTGAGATTTCTTTTATCTTCAGAATTTTCACGCAAAGCCGCTAAGAACGCAAAGTTAAGATAAGAAACCAGAAACCGTTTTTCTGAATTTTAGCGCCGAAATCACGATTTGAGAAGCGTCTCCAACCGATGTTCGCGGATGCCGTAAAAATCTTTGACCTCGCTGATCTGCCGGTCAATTTCTTCCACATTTTTTGGCTTGGCAAGGCGTGTACCGACAAGCATATTATTTTTCGGCGTGTGCTCGACCGAGATAAATTCGAACAGCTTGGTGGCGTAACCTTCGCGTTCGAGCAGCAGCGAACGCAGGCCGTCGGTCACGGTTTCGGCGACGCGCTCGATCATCACGCCGTGTTTTAAAATGTCTTTGAACATCGCGGGCGCGGTGATCTGCGGGCGGATCTCCTGATGACAGCACGGCGCGGCGACGATCAGACCGGCCTTTGCCCTGATGCCTTTGTAGATCGCGTCGTCGGTCGCGGTATTGCAGGCGTGAAGCGCAATCAGAATATCAACTTCGCCGAGATCGTAGTTGTCGATCATGCCGTTGACGAACTCAAGGCCGTCGAACTCACAGACGCGGGCAATGTCGTTGCACAAACCGGCGAGATCGCTACGTGCTTCGACGCCGGTGATCCGGACGTTGACGCCCCGATGATTTTTGAAGTAATCGTAGGCCGCAAACGTCAGATAGCCTTTGCCGGAACCCATATCAACAATTCTGAGATCGCTGCGATTTTTGAGCTCCGATTTATCCACAAGGCTGGCTAAAATCTCGACAAATTTATTGATCTGCCGCCATTTGCCCTGCTGTTTACTCCGTATCTCACCGCCGCTCGTCGTAATGCCGAGAGCACGTAAGTAAAAAGAGTTAGGGTCGATCTGAGCAACTTTTTGGCGGTCGTGATCGAGTACCGGCGGAGCTTTAAATGTCGGTTTTGCTGTATTTAATCGCGATTTGCCGTTCTTGCCGATGTCGAGTTGGAAATCGTTTTGCGTCGTAAAAAGATGGCCGCTGAAAAACTCACCACCGAGCATTTTCGCTATGAGCGCACGGCCATTATCGAAATCGTAATTTTTCGCCGTGTCGCGCGTGTCATGACGGTACAGAAAAAAGAGCCGCACGCCCTTTTTAGTCTCGATCAGGCGAATATGAATTCTTTGCAGATGAGCGTCCAAGCCCTTATAATTACCTAAAGTCATCTTAACGAACGTGTCGTCACGCAGACTTGCAGCGAATGCTTTTAGGAATTTATCGATGCTCTCGATCATTATGGCAAGAGGTTAGCACAAATGGAAATAGAAAATAACAGCATAGCTCACATACATTTTGTCGAGTCGGTTGCGTATCTGCTCCGCGAAACATTTGAGGGCTCGCCCGAGGGTTTGCCAAGCGCATATCTGGATCGCGGCGTCGGCATTTTTGCGACTTTGGGCAAGATGTCGGCCGAGGCCGCATCAACGGATTTTTTTGGAACCACGGTCGCCGGACAAACCGAGCACGCTAAATTTTATCTCGACCGCCTCTGCGAATTTATCGGTGGCCGCACCGAAGCAGTCAATTGGGACGCCAGTTGGCTGATCGAAACCGTTAACGACACCGAGTGGGACGCCCTGCTTGAAAGTGTAAAACGCTCATACGAAAGCACTTTGCGATGCCTCGCTGAAACTCCTGAATGGACAAAAGAAAAGGTCGGGATGGCGATGTCGCTGGTCGCTCACACGGCTTATCACCTCGGAGCGATCCGCCAGATACTCAAAAATGTGCAGCGGTGAGCTGATAAAGTTGTTAGAAAAATTTCGACAAAAAAAATGGCTCCGCTGGGTGTTAATTGTCTCCCTAATTCTCTTAACTCTTATCGCCAGGATCTGCGTCTCTTATTTTTTGGCCAGCGACGAGCCGGGCGACGGCATAATTTATTCACAGTTCGCTAAAAATATCCTCGAACAAAATGTTTACTCGCTTAACGAGCAAGCACCTTTCACGCCGACCCTTGTCCGCCTGCCCGGTTACCCGTTTTTTGTCGCCGTCGTTTATTCCATTTTCGGACACGATAACAACACGGCCGTCCGCATTGTACAGGCGGTTTTTGACACGGCAACCTGTGTGATCGTCGCTCTGCTCGCCTTGCTCTGGACTGAGGACGAAGAAAGAAAAAGAAAGAATGCGTTATGGGCATTTGTACTCGCCGCGCTGTGTCCGTTCATCGTGATCTACACGGCGACACTTTTAACCGAAACACTCACGACTTTTCTAATGGCGGCAATGACTTTGACGGCGACCCTCGCTTTCAAATCCGTGAGCACAAAAAAATCGCTGCTGTGGTGGAGTTTTACAGGCTTGCTTGCGGGCTCCGCAGTTCTTTTGCGACCCGATAGTGGACTTTTTGCCGCCGGGATCGGTTTGACGCTGATCGTTTCGCATCTTTTTTTGAAAACGGAGAACACGGGGAAATTCCTTATAAGATTTGTGCAAGTTGGCTGGCGTGGCGCAGTCTTTTCCCTTGCATTTATTTTGGTTCTCGCTCCCTGGGCGATTCGCAATTATAGGGTTTTCGGGGTGTTTCAGCCGCTTGCACCGGCGCACGCCGAGATGCCGGGCGACTTTGTCCCGCTCGGCTACCAACGATGGCTACGGACATGGGTTGACGATTCGCGTTTTATCGAACCGATGCTCTGGAATCTCGGCGAAAAGCCGATTGATATTAATAAAATCCCCGTGCAAAATTTTGACTCACCCGAAGAGCGAACACGCGTCGCCGCACTTTTAGATCAGTACAATCATCCGCCCGGCCCCGAAAATAAAGATGCCCCCGCAAAATCACAAGGGGACGACAAATCAGATGCTAATGCGTATTCCAACGACGATAACAGTAACGACTCGGCGGATGATAATTCAAATTCGAGTGATGATAACAGCGATAATTCCGCTAACGACAACGCACATCCCGACGAGGAAAAAAACACCGATACTGCCGGTCCAAATTCAGATAATTCGACCGATGATCAAACGGACAGTGGCGATGACGAAAACAAAAAATATTTTGTCAAAATGACGCCCGACATTGACGCTCAATTTGAGCAAATTGCCGAGGAGCGAATCAACCGTTCGCCCCTCTCCTATTATCTATTTGTGCCCGCTAAACGCGCCGCGGCTTTATGGTTTGATTCGCATTCTCTGTATTATCCGTTTGGCGGGCAAATGTCGCCTATCAGCGATCTGGATTACGATGAGTATCAGCAATACTGGCTGCCAGCATTTACTCTGCTGATGTGGATTTACACACTGCTCGCGATCGGCGGTGCGTTGGTTTTGTGGCGTAACCGAACGAACAAAAACACGCTGCGCTGGCTGATTTTGATCGCTATGATGGTCGTCCCGCGCATCGCTTTTTTCTCCTCGGTCGAAAATCCGGAGCCGCGTTATGTCGTCGAGCTTTTTGTTTTCGCGGCCATCCTTGGCGGCTTTTTTCTTGGCGATCTGAAGATAAGAAGATCCAAAGCGGAAGAACCTCCGGCGTCGGAACCGTCTGCTGATCGGTTGCTCTCGCTCGACGTTTTTCGCGGTATTACTATCGCCGCCATGACGTTGGTCAACGAGCCGGGAACCTGGGTTGCAATCTATCCGTTGCTCGCACACGCCGAGTGGAACGGAGCGACATCAGCCGACTGGATATTTCCGTTTTTCCTATTTATAGTTGGCTTTTCGATCACCTTCGCGCTCGGCAAGCAGATCGATGAACGAAGCGTCAATCGTGAAATTTATTTCAAAATTTTCAAACGCGCGGCTTTGCTGTTCGCGCTCGGCATCTTTCTGGAGATCTTCCCGTTTTACAACATCTGGACTGCGTCATGGTTTGAGCCTTCGACGCTCAGAATAATGGGTGTTTTGCAGCGCATCGCGTTGTGTTATCTCGTTTCATCACTAATTTTTCTTCACACAAACTGGAAACGCCAGGCATTGATCGCCGTCGGCATGCTGCTTGGCTATTGGGCTGTAATGACGCTGATAAGCGTTCCGGGCTGTGGGTTCACGACCTTTAACGACAAGGCGTGCAATCTCGCAGCTTATCTCGACCGCGCGGTCTTGACCGGGAATCACATCTGGAAACAGTCAAAAGTTTTCGATCCCGAAGGTTTGCTTTCGACAATTCCGGCGATCGTAACGACGCTGGCGGGCGTTTTGGCGGGACAATGGCTAAGGTCATCTCGCGATGGAATACGAAAGTGTGCGGGAATGTTTTTCTCCGGCATCGCTCTAGCGATCACCGGTTGGCTCTGGAGTTTTTGGTTCCCACTCAACAAATCTTTATGGACGAGCTCGTACGTCGTTTACACGGCGGGTCTCGCTCTCTGTTTTCTGGCGATCTGCTATTGGGTGATCGATCTAAAAGGCTATCGAAAATGGTCAATACCATTCTTGATCTTTGGCTCAAACGCCATCGCGCTTTATGTCGGCTCGACTATTGTCGGGACAATTCTAAATATCGTCAAGATTTCCGCACCGCATGATAAGGCGATCACGCTACAGGAGAAAATTTTTAGCGGCGTATTTTTGCCGCTCGCCGCTCCATTGAATGCATCCCTGCTTTATGCAATTTCGTTTGTTTTGATCTGGTTGTTTTTTATGTGGCCGTTTTATCGAAAAAAGATATTTTTAAAGATCTAAGGACAGGTAATCTCTTAAGCGTTAAACTATAAAGTTTGTCAGATCGATCCAATAATAAATGGGTGCAGGTCGCATTTGATTGCGCGGCCGGACTTATTCTGTTTGCAGTAAGCGCGGCGGTTGTCTGGTGGCAAAATACGCGGCTGACCGTGCTCTACGATCTTTGCGGCGTACTCGAAAATGCCGTGCGGATGGCTCAGGGCGACATGCCGTACCGGGATTTTCCGTTTCCATACGCACCGCTCACTTTTCTGACGCAGGCGGCGATCATCAAGCTGACCGGTGCCGTCTATTGGCACCACATTGTCTATGCTTGTTTCGTCGGTGGCATGGCGTCGGTGATCGCGTGGCGAATTTTGGTTAGTCTTTTTCGCGATAGGCTGCCACAGCCGCGCCTTACCGCGTTTCTACTGTCGCTTCCGCTCATAATTCTCGGTGTTTATTGCATCTTTCCGCACCCGTTTTATGACCCGGACTCGGCGTTTGTTGTGCTTTTGTGCATTTTGTTTCTGCTGTACGTGGAGGAAAAAGATTTTCCGCCGGTGCGAACAATTCTGGTCGGCGTGCTGCTCGTCGTCCCTTTATTCGTGAAACAGAATATCGGCCTCGCATTTCTCGGCAGCATCGGCATTTGGCTACTGACGATGCTCGGTGTGAACCTCTGGAAGAAAAGGCCGATCCGGGCGTATCTGACTTTGATAGGTGGTTCGGTCGTTGGGCTTTCATTGGCTCTCATGATAATCCATTTCACGTTCGGACTCGACAATTACAGGCAATGGACGATCACTTATGCGACCGCCCGACGCACGCCGTCAGTCGCCGATATGTTGTCGGTCTATCAGGATTGGATGCTGGCGTTGTGGGTGGGAATATTTTTACTTGGAGCATTTTTGATGCGCCAAGATGCGAGAGTTAAACGATGGCCATCAATTATCTCGGTCATACTGATGGCCGCACCGTTTGTCTGGCCGGTCATTTATTTGCTTATCGACACGGACGCGTCGGAACGTGCCGAGAGGCTTGTCGGCCAATGGCCATTTGTTTTTATCGTGTCGCTCGGCCTCGCATATTTATTTATACGGCATCTGAACGGCTTTGCGGCGGCATTACCGTTTATTTTGATCTGCACGGCCCACGGAGTCTTTCTCTCGCAGCAGCTTTGGGGATCGACGTATGCGATCTGGCCGCTGCTTATGATATTGATCGCGCTCGTTTTGCGTCTGCTCTACGACCCGGAAAATGAAAAATCCGGCGTCGCGGTTATGGCGCTCACAGTTGTTATTTCGTTGACGCTGCTCGTCGCGGGCGGCTTTTACGTTTACTCGAACGAGAGGCTCGATTATGTAAATTTTCAAGACGGAGAAATGGCCCATTCGACACTGCCGCAATTGAAGGGACTGTCGATGCGCGGAAGCTACATTCCGGATTTTGAAGAGCTGGTCAAATATACGAATGACAATATTCCTCGTGACGACGGCATCCTACTACTTCCCGGCGAAGACCTTTTTTATTACACGACCGGACGCCACCCGCATTTTTCGGTACTGTTGTTTGATGTTACGAATAACCCTTATAATGCTGACGAGATAAGGAATCAGGTTCTGGCGGGCGACATCGTTTGGCTTATAGTAAAGAACGATCTGCAGATCGAGGCCGACGACATGATCGACAGCAAAGAAAAGATACTCGAGGGTATGAAACCTGATTTTCGCCATATCGAAAGCCTCAATAACTATGAGATATTTAAACGGCGGCAGCCCGGCGATCCGCCTGATAACGAGGGCGATGAAAGCGGTGATGGAGACGACGGTTCGGATAACACGGATTCAGATTCGGGTAAATAATGGACAATCGAGTAGTCGGTCAGTAGCATTGCAATAGGAGTAAATTAGCCACGAATGCACGAATATAATAACTGTTATGTAACCTGAATGGACTATTCGTGCATTCGTGGCTAATAATTACCAGTCTGCAAAATCCAAATAGATAAATGAAAAACATATTTCACCTTGCTTTTCCAGTACACGATCTCGATGCGGCACGCGAATTCTACGGCGGCCTACTCGAATGCGATGAAGGCCGCAGTTCCAACTCTTGGATCGATTTTAATCTTTACGGGCATCAAATCGTTACGCATCTTGCCACTGATTCGGTCGGCATAAAAACAACGAACGATGTTGACACGGATCACGTCCCGATACCGCATTTTGGCATTGTTTTGCCGATGGATGATTGGCATGTGCTTGCCGACAAGCTGACGGCGAAAGGCGTCAAATTTGTTATCGAGCCGAAGATACGCTTTGCGGGCGAGGTCGGCGAACAGGCAACGATGTTTTTCCTTGACCCAAGCGGAAATGCACTGGAATTTAAGGGTTTCAACGATTTTTCATTGGTTTTCGCAAAATGATCTGACCAGCTATTCAGACAATGAGTTGAAGTTCACCCGGATTATCTTTGCGACTGAGGCACCCATTCCGATTGCTCCGCTGATCGTCGGGGAAAGTCCATTTGCAACGTCGCCGATGGCAAATACACCCGGCAGATCGGTTGAGAAATTATTGTCAGTAGAGATGAAGCCTACTGCGTTCAATGCGATTTGCCCAAGAAAGAGCCGGGTGTTGGGTTCGACGCCGACACGGATCAAAACCGCATTGACCGAAATGGGCGAGATCATTCCGTTCGGAATACCTTTTACATCCACCGCCTCAACCGCCTCATTGCCAATAATTGCAGTGACTTGAGATTGGAAAATAAATTCGATATTTTGGGTCCTCGCGGCTCTCTCGACAAATTCGGCACGGGCGGAAAATTTATCTCGCCGGTGAACGACGAAAACCTGTCCTGCGGTTCGGCTCAGGATGAGCGAATTTTCGAGTGCCGCATCGCCGCCGCCGACTATCAAAATCCGTTTTCCCGCGACTTCGTTTTTTGCTTTTTCACCCGATTCTAAAATGCCGCGCCCCTCGAATTCTGTCTCGCCCGGAACACCCAATTTTCGCCGCGAAACACCGGTTGCGATAATGACTGCCCGGCTCGAATATCTCGTTCCATCAGCCAAAATTACTGTCTTTTGAACAAGATCGATGGCGGCGATGGCCGCATTGCACAACCGTGTAACATTTGTTTTTTCGACCTGCCGCAGAAACAGATCGCGCATCTCACGACCGTTGGCTGCGTCAACTCCTAAATAGTTTTTTATCTCGTTAAATGTACGCAGAAGCTGGCCACCAAACTCAGCTTCTTTTTCAAAAATAATGGCCCTCAAGCCAAGATCCGCGCACCAAAGACCGGCAGAGAGACCAGCCGGGCCGCCGCCGATAATTAGAACGTCAAAATCCGCCGTTTTCTGAGCCATAAAATCTGCCGCCAGACGCCCGAAATTACTACTTTTTGTTAAAGATTTCTGCCATATTTTGTCACTTTTGCCGTCGAATTGCCGATCCGGGAAAATTTCAAACGCTCAAGAAAACGTTTTCAACCTTTATTTTAGGCACAATTCGTTAATTTAACAATATCTTGAATTCCAAAGATTTTTGGCATTGGTATTGCTATTGTAGTTCATTGTAAGTTCGCGCTTGCCCAAACGGCAGCGTGTCCCTATCTCGAAATCCGCTCAAACAAACTCCGTTCGTTACAATATTATGAGATTAGAAACTGCCCCTAATGTCTCCGTCGCTCCCCTGGTCGAAAACGAATTATCAGAAGACCTAAGCTTTTCGCCTACTTTTCAGGCGCTTTTGAAAAAAGGCATCTCGGCCGCTCAAGACGGCGAACGCGTACAGGCCCGGACGCTGCTCATCACCGCCACCGAGATCGCCCCGCGCAGCGAGGACGCCTGGATGTGGCTCGCCTCGATAAGCGAATACCCTGAGGAATTGCTCGCATTTTTGAACAACGTTCTCGATATCAACCCCGACAACCAGCGTGCTGCCGAATGGCGCGCGTCGACAGTTTCTTTGTTGGCAAAAACATTTGTCAATCGTGCGATCGACGCTCACAACGAAGGCTCGTCCGATCTCGCACAGGTCTGTCTCGACCAGGCACTTGAGTATGACCCCGACTGCGAACTGGCATGGTTCTGGAAAGCGTCGGTCGCTGATTCGGACGATCAACGAGTCGAGTTCATGAGCCGCGTCCTGACCATTAATCCTGAAAATCAGGATGCAAAAAATGTTCTGGCTTCGATAACAAAAGCACAGATGCAATCGGCCATGGATGACGCCAAATCGGCTGCTGTCGCTGGCAACAACGCTGAGGCTGTGGAAATGCTTGACAACGCCTTGCAAAGCGATTCCGGCAATGCCGAAGCCTGGATATTGAGATCGCATCTGTCGGCCAGTCTCATGGAAAAACTGCAGTCGCTCGAAAAGGCGCTCGAGATTGACCCCGAAAACGCCGCCGCCCGATCCAGCTTTGACTTTTTAACGGCAGCCGTCGATTCGGCAAAATCAGTCGAAACCAATGTGAAAGCTCAATGGGAACCGGTCGATTTGGACACTGCAAATGAATATATCGATGAGTCAGAGGAATCGACCGAAGGCATTGAGACCGTCTCTGAGACAGAAGAGTTTGTCAGCCCGACCGATGAAGTTGATACCACGCCAGAGGCGGAAGAGTTATCAGCTAACGTCGATGAAGTTGAAGTCAACGCAGAGTTACAAGAATTTTTAGGCCATGTCGATGAAGTTGATCTCGCACCCGAGGCGCAAGAGTTTTTCACCCGAGCCGACGAAGTTGAGACTGCACCGGTGGAGAAACAGTTTTTAGGCCACGTCGATGAAGTTGTGTCCTCACCCGATGTTGAACTAGCCGAAGAATGGGCAGATGCAGTTGAGCCGGAACAAAACGCCGTAGAGCATTTTGACACGGAAGATGAAACCGTTGACCCGGATCGCGATGCCTTCGAGAGCCGGTCGCCGTGGACGGATACTGTCGAACCAGAAACAGCTCGAGAGTACGTTGAAGCCGCAGACGAAGACTTATCTGACGAAACGGTTGAAACCGAGGCTGCTGAACCAGCTTACCAACAATTTGAGTCGGTCAACTTTGCGGCCAATGAACCCGTCGATGAGGCCCCGGCGCATGGCGTCGCCTGCCCATTCTGCACCGAAAACAATGAGCCGCAGGCGTTTGAATGTACCTCATGTTTCGCTACGCTGACGCTTTCTGACATCGAATCGCTCCTCTCAAATACGCGGGTTGACCGCGAGGTTGTTCAACACGCGGTAACACAGATGGAAGGCGAATGGAATCTGCGCGAATTTGATGTAAAGGAAATGACTGCGTTGAGTATAGGTCATTTCAACCTTCATAATTTTGAGCCTGCCATCAAGTATCTTCAAGAGGCGTCGCGGCTCAACCCGAACGACGTTATCCTGTCAGGCCAGCTCAACGCTATTGCTATCCGTTTCGACGAGATGCGCCGTCAGGACGAAGTTCACGACTCGATGCCCAAAGGCAAGACAATATTGGTGGTTGACGACAGCGCTACCGTGCGGAAACTAATTTCCGGCAAGCTCGAAAAACAGGGACACGCCGTGATCTGCGCCGTCGATGGCGTCGATGGACTCGAAAAGATTGAGGAGCGGCTTCCCGACCTCGTCCTGCTTGATATTACGATGCCGCGAATGGATGGCTACGAGGTCTGTAAACAGATCCGCGCAAATCCCGCCGCTAAAGATATTCCCGTAGTAATGATCTCAGGCAAAGACGGCTTTTTTGACAAGGTTCGCGGCCGCATGGCAGGAACCACTGCATATATTACAAAACCGTTTGGCCCCGAGACTTTGATGAAAGCCCTCGAAACATATCTCGTTTCCGAAAACGGAACGGTCGAATAGTTTCGACCCTTTTTCTGCAGGCCTCTAAGATGGATCAACCGGAACCACAATCCTTTTTAGAAAAGGCCGAGGACAGGCTTGCCGGTATTCGCGGCAGCCTGCTTTTGTTTGCACGGGGACGACTGTCGATTGGCGATCTTTCACATGCGCAGCTAAGATTGGACGAGATCGAGATCGAGGCAAGTGCGAAGGAGTTGGCAGAAGCCGCCAGCCTCGCCGCCGAATGCTCTCGGTCAATTGAGGTTCTGGCTTTTGCCGATCTTACGAACAAAGATTCTTGCGTTAATCGTGTCCTCGATCTTGTCTCGCGCCTCGAGGCCGAGCTTTTGCAGATGCCGCTCGGTTCGGAAGACTTTCTCGTCGATGTTGATGAGATGGTCGAGTTCTCGTTTGAACTTCTAAAGGGCAAATCGCGTGTAAATCCGATTCCGGAATTCGTTCATTTGCCCGATACAACCGAAGAAGATTTCGAAGTTGACGATGAAACACTCGAGATATTTCGTTCCGAGGCGGAAGCCTTGCTTGCCAACATTACGGCAAGTCTGGAATTCCTGGCCGTGTCGCCCGACGATCAAAACGCACTCTGGGAGATTCGTAGAAACGCCCATACTTTTAAAGGAGCCGCCGGGATAATCGGCTTTCACGAAGCATCCCGCCTCGCTCATAGAATCGAAGATATACTCGACAAAATGGTAGAATCCCGCTGCGGAGCAGACGGGCGGCTTCTCGAATTACTGTCGATTTCAACAACGCGTCTGAACGAGATGACGGCGGGGAAACACGCTTATGAGGCAGTGGACATCGCCGAGGCATTGTCATCTGATTTCGATAAACTGATCGCGTCGATCCCGGCAGCCGGGAGAGCGAAAAACCTCTCGAAAATAAACTCGCCGACCGGCGCCGGAAATGGCAAAAAGAGTGATCCGGGACAAAGTCATATCGAAGCGGTCACCTCGACACCGACCCCGATCGTCCGCGTGTCGCTAGAGCGGCTCGACGAGCTGCTCAAAGTCTCGCACAGCCTGCTTGTCAATCGGTCTGCCCTCGCCGAACGTTTTGCTGAAATCAAGAACGATGCTTTTTTTGAGCCCGACGCCGAATCTCTCCGGCAACTCGAATCGCTGATCGAAACTCAACGGCGTTTGTCGGACGAAATGCAGCAAAAACTGCTGCGGATCCGCATGGTCCGATTCGGCACCCTCGAAATGCGCCTCAACCGCGCCGTTCATGTAACCTGTCAGGAAGAAAATAAAAAGGCCATTGTTGTTATAGAAAACGCCGATCTTGAGATCGATACGCAGGTCATCGACGCCTTGATCGAGCCACTTTTGCACCTTTTGAAAAATGCCGTCGTCCATGGCATCGAATCGCCCGAAACCCGTCGTTTGCTCGGAAAACCTGAAAAAGGCACTATCTGCATCGCCGTTAACGCAGACGAGAAAGAGGTTTATCTATCCGTCGAAGATGACGGCCGCGGCATTTCCGGCGCAAAGCTTGTCGAAAAGGCGCTCGCAAATGGCGTTATCGACCTTGAAAAAGCATCGGCGATGGACGAAAATTCGATCTACGATCTGATATTCCAGCGCGGGCTGACCACAGCCGATTCGCTAAATCTCAACGCCGGTCGCGGCATCGGGATGAGCATCGTCAAGGAAAGCGTCGAGAGCCGGGGCGGCCGAGTGATAGTAGAATCGGAACAGCAAAAAGGCACGAAATTCACCGTTCGAATGCCGGTTGCCCTACCGAATCCGGATGTTCAATACCCTGAACCTGTGTTGTCTGATCCAATTGATTCGCCTGTCGAAGCAACGCCGTTGGTCTTGATCGTAGATGACAGTCAAAGCATTCGCCGGATGACCGCTAAGATCGTCGAAGACGCCGGCTGCCGGGCAATAACCGCCGTTGACGGCGCCGACGCCCTCGAACTGCTGCTGTCGAACGCCTGGGAACCAGATCTCATCCTTAGTGACGTCGAAATGCCGAATATGGACGGCTGGGACTTTTTGGAATATATAAAGACTGATACAAATTTCGGCCACATTCCCGTCGTGCTGGTCACGTCGCTTGATTCGGACGAATGTCGGCAAAAAGGATTGGATCTGGGTGCTGCCGCTTATTTGGTAAAGCCATTTAGGCTGGTGGAACTTGATCGGGTTCTTGAAAATATCGGGAAACTAACTGTGGTTTAGGGCTTCGGCGGACGGCTCGGCCTGATCTCGATCTTGCTTGGCAACGCTCTTTCGTTCATAGCCAGCAGATCCATTACGACCTGCGCGATGTCGTCCGGCTGTAGCTGCCACGCCTTGGCATCGGTCGGCATGTCGCCGCCAAAATGCGTATTCACACTGCCGGGGCAAATATAGCTGACCTTGATATTGTCGTGCCTGACCTCTTGCATCAACGCCTCCGAAAACCCGTTAAGCCCAAATTTCGAAGCGTTATACGCCGCCATTCGCGGATGTGCATTCTGCCCAGCAAGCGACGAGATATTGATGATATACCCGCCGCCGCGTTTCCTGATCATCGGTATCGCATAATGGCAAGCGTAAAACACGCCAAAAAGATTTGTCTCCAGCGTCTGCCGAAACTCATCGCCTGTCATCTCTTCGACCGTCTTGCCGAAAATGCCCATACCGGCGTTATTTACAAGAATATCGACGCCGCCAAATTTTCGCCCGCACTCGTCGAGCATGCCGCTCACCTGAGCTTCGTCACGGACATCGCAAACCGATCCTGAAGCACGGCCAATAACTGAAAGCTTTTGAACTGCCGCGGTCATGTCCGATTCGCTGCGGCCGCAAACAAATACGGCGGCTCCGGCCTTCACCAAACTTTCGGCGATGGCAAAACCGATGCCTTTTGTCCCGCCTGTAACAACGGCAACTTTGTCTTTCAGACTCACAATTTCTCTTTCAAAATGTCATTTACGACCGTCGGATTTGCTTTCCCTTGCGAAGCTTTCATCACCTGGCCGACAAAAAAGCCAAACAGTTTTTCGTTACCGCCTTGATATGCCTCGACATTTGCCTGATTAGCGGCGATCACTTCGTCAATGATCTTTTCGATCGCCGTCGTATCCGAAACCTGTTCGAAACCTTTTTCGCGAATGACGTCGGGCGCCGTTTTGCCGCTCGCAAACATCTCGGCCAGCACTTCCTTCCCCTGATTATTGTTGATCTTTCCTTTCTCGATCGTTTTGATCAGTTCGGCCAGGTCTTCGGCGGTCAACTGAATTTCAGACACATTCTTACCGGCATTATTGAGTTCCCGCGTCATTTCGCCGAGGATCCAATTCGCCGAAAGCTTGGGATTCGAGGTAAATCGCGTGGTCGTCACAAAATATTCCGCAAGTTCGCGCGTCGCGACCAATTGCGAAGCGTCGGCATAGCCTAGTCCATACACTTCGATAAAACGACTCCGCATCGTGTCCGGCAACTCCGGCATTTCGTGTTTGACGCATTCGATAAATTCGGCAGTGACCGCCAGCGGCTGTAGGTCCGGCTCCGGAAAATAGCGGTAATCGTGTGCGTCTTCTTTCGAACGCATGAACCGTGTCATGTTATTTTTCTCATCCCACAGACGCGATTCCTGATCCACCGCTTCACCTTTTTCGTGAGCAATGATCTGACGCTCGATCTCGTACTCGATCGCCTTTTGCATAAACCGCACGGAATTGAGATTTTTCAGCTCGACCTTGTTTCTAAGATCGGACTCACCGATCTTTCGCACCGAGACATTCGCCTCGCAGCGTAAGTTTCCTTTTTCCATATCGGCATCACTCGCACCGACCCATTGCAAAACGCGACGGACGTGATTTACATAATCATAAGCCTGCCATGACGAGCGAAAATCGGGCGACGTGACGATCTCGCCAAGCGGCGTTCCCGCCCGGTTAAGATCGATGTACGAATATTTATCTGTTTCCGGTAGCCCTTCGTGGACATTTTTCCCGGCGTCTTCTTCAAGGTGCATCCGCTGAATATGGATGGTCATCGGCCGCCATTCGACGGCGCGGCCGTGCTCATCACGCTCGGCGGTCATGATCGTCAAATGCCCGTTCGCCGAAAACGGCTTGTCGTATTGCGATATTTGATAGCCTTTCGGCAGATCGGGATAAAAATAATTTTTGCGGGCGAAAATTGAGGTTTCCTGTATCTCCAACCCCAGTGCAAGTGCGGCTCTGGCCCCAAGATCGACAACTCGTTTATTCAAAACAGGCAAAGCTCCTGGCAACCCAAGACACACCGGGCAGGTATTCGAATTAGGCTCGCCGCCCGTCTCAACCGCACACCCGCAGAAGATCTTCGTCGCCGTCGCCAGCTGTGCATGGATCTCCATCCCGATAACCGCTTCCCAACCTAGTTTCATTACGCTTTATTAAACTGAAGCCAATTTTTCCTCGATCAAAGAATTAAGACTCTTTCCCGTCCGCTTGGCCTTCGTATAGAGTTTTTTGTGTAATGATGGAGGTATTCTAAGCACAAAATTTCCTGAAAATGGCTTTTCTGGCTCCTCATTTAGTTTTCTACAAAATTCCAGATAATCCTCAACCGAATTCTTAAACTCACGTTTCAGCTCAGCGACTGATTTACCATAAAACGTTATAACGTCACGGGTATTTATTACTTCGCCAAAAAACGTGTCAATCTCATCATCAAATTTGACCGCAGCTTCGTAACCCTTATATTTCATCCTCATTTACCTCTGCGTCGATCAAGAATTGCCGGATCGACGCAACCGCTCCTTTATCGGCTTCTTTCCTAGGATGTGGGCGATGGAATACGGACCTCGCGCCTCTTAGCTTCACCCTAATTCGCGAGCCATTTCCCTCTTCTAATCGGGATCCAAGGGCAATGAATAGTTTTTCTATATCGCTCCAGAGAATATTCGACCTTGTTGGCCTTTCAAATATCGCGTGGAGCGTCTGTCGATGCTTATTTTCACCGAAGTTTATAGTATCACATTTTAGTATCAACCAGAAGAAGTTTTTAGAGTCACTGAATGTCTATCGCCTTCGTCCCGACCCGAGCACCGGCGTCCATATATGGCTTGACCGTCCGCCCGGTTCATAAACTATGCCGCTTCCATCTGCCCGATACGCCGGTCCAGCCGCACGCGGAATCCAATTGGAGCGAAAGCGGCCAAAGCCGGAGAACCAAACGCCTGAATAATTATCCTGTTGCGGTCGGTCATAAAATAGCGACCGGATATATGAATCATATCTGGACTGCTCGGCTCGACGCTGTTCGATCTCAGCTACAGCCCATTCGCGTTCGCGCTGTTCCTGACTTAAACGTGCCGAAAGCTCAGCCCTCTCTTTTGCGTCCGATTTATCACGGCGTTCGAGTTCCTCGGGCGAAGAAAAACCGAGCTTTGCGTAGTTCTCACACAGATCTTTTTCAGCCTTTACACGTTCCTGACTGTATTTCGAAAGGTCGGCGTTTGTAACCGTCTTCGTTTGCGCCATTATCGACATAGCCGTTACTGCTGCAAAACAGACTATAAAAATAAATCGTACCTTCATATCTTTAACACCTCGTATTTTCCGATTTTACCACGATACTCGATGCGATGACTAAGAACAATTAACCGCGAAATACGCGAAAAACACGAAATAATATTAAGAATAAGATAAATCTCCAACTTCTATTTATTCTGTTTCCTTTTTCGTTCTTTTCGCATATTTCGCGGTTAATTGTCCTAAAATCCAAACGTCAACCCGACACGCCCAGTCGCCTTTGCCGTGCGAAATCCGTTCTCAAAATACTCATAGTTGAAAACATTCTCGATCGTGCCGTATAACCGCAGTGTCTTTTCTTTTTTAATGGCGAACGTATAACCGCCCGTCAGATCGCCCTTCCTGTTGCCGCGAAAGCGGTAAACATATGTCTGAAAAGTAAAACCATTCGTATCGAAAATCGGTGCCAAATACGTAGAGGTTGCTACAAAATCAAAATTCACCCAAAAACGTTTGAACCGCTGCGTTGCGACCAGCGTAAATTGATGGTCCGGTATGCCGAGCGTCTTCAATACACCGCTGCCCGACACCTGCGGCGAGCGCTGGTCGCTGTTGGTAAAAGTATAGGACGCGAAAATATCGGTAGATGCAGTCGCTTTTACTTTGACACTAAATTCGCCGCCACGCGCAATGCCGCCCTTCTGATTTTCGTAGCCGCCAAACGGCCGCGTAGTTGAACCGATGCTCGGCACAGAATTGCCAAAGCCGATGATATCGTTCAGCCTGGTGTAGAAATACGTTGCCGTGAGCCGCACATGATCCCGCGCGACCGATTGTTCGACGCCGGCGTCAAAGGCGATCGTCTTTTCGGGTTTCAAAAATGGATCGCCGATCGCAATAAAACTCGGCGTTCCAAACGTCGAAAAGAAAGTTCCGAATCGCTCGTATAAAGACGGCACGCGATAGCCGTTTCCGACATGTGCCCGTAATTTCGTACCCGATTTTGAGAAAAAATATGACGCTGCACTGTCAAACGTATACGCCGTCGCTGGATTCGTAAGACTAAGATTATTGTATGGCGCGTTCGCAAGGCTAAAGCTCGGGCGGTCAAGGCCGTATCGCTGGACCCGCAATCCGCCCGCGAGCTGCAAATTTCCGCCGACCAGTGACACAAGATCCTGCACATAAAACGTATTGCTCTGCTGTCCCGCTTTAGTGAAGAAATTGGCCGTTCTTGACGGCGTCTTGCCGTCGTTGCCAAATCTCTCGCGTTCGAATTCATACCCCGCCGTCAATGTATTCAACCGGCTCGGCGTCCAATTCAGATGGGCGTTTGCCGTGTGGATCGTCCCGTCAAAAAAACTCGTCGAAGCGCTCTGAAATCCGACGCCGAGCGGCCCGTTGGTATTCGTCCGCCGCGTCGTTAGACCCTGATAATAACCGCTGAGCAGCAATTTGCTGTTGATGATCTGATTGACCGAGATCTGTCCGTCGAAAAACCGCGACTTCTGAAAGCTGTCCGGGTCGTTCGCATCAAATGTGAAATTCACGCCCGGATGGGCATTGATAATCGTCGCATTAGTAGCGGGAAGAGTACCGAACGTATCAGGACTCGAATTCAGTCGAACTTTTGCTTCCGAGAAAAATATGCGGCCGGAAATACTGGTCTTCGCAAACGGATTTGCATCGATCCGCGTCTGAAGATTTGTATTGTACGCATTATCCTGGCCGTCGATCCCTTTCGTATAAACAGTCCGCGAAACGCCAGCAGTAATACCGAATTTGCCGCTCGACCTGCCGTGCGAAATGTTGCCGCGAAACCGCCCCAGCCCAAGACCACCAAACGCACCGCCGATCTGCCCATGCGTGCCGCTCTTTGCCTCCGGCGTCTGAAAATCAACCACGCCGCCGACCGCATTCGTCCCGTAAAGCGACGAGCCCGATCCACGCAATACCTCGATCTTGCTGACACTTGTCAAAGTAAAATCACTCAAAAACGACGACGCATCACCCGTAATCGCAGATGCATCGCGAAAACGGATGCCGTCGATCAACAGCGCCGTGTCCTGATTACGCAGCCCCCGCGTTTTGATCGACGCCGTCCGCCCAAAGCCGCCCAATTGCTGCACACGAAAACCCGGGATTGTCCGCAGCGTCTCGGCAAGCGAAAAATCCGCCCGGTCGCGCATCTCCTGCTGGGTGATGACATCGACCGTCTTTGAAACCTGCTCAACTGTCTGCGAGGTGCCAGCCGAAATAATAACCTGTGGCACATCGGGCAAGGCGTACCACACGTGTAATCCGCAATCTCGCGGCACGACGATATTTTGTTCGATCCGATCGCCGTCCGCCAAGACCAGTGCGCTTTTATCAAAAAAGAAATAGCTTGGACCGCCCGCTTTGCTGACCACCCGGACAAAGTATTTGCCGGCGGAAACCTTTTCAAACCGGTAGCCCCCATTTTCATCGGTTTCCACCGTCAAGTTTTTTCGCTGGTCGGGTACCGACGTAAGCTGCACAAACGAGCCTGTTTCAGGCTTGTCGCAACTCGTTATATTTCCCGTCAACGTGGAACCCTGCTGTGCAAACACTCCTAACGCCAATAAACAAACAAAACAAAAAACTGCTAAAACTTTCATCATCTCTCCTTTTCTGCCCATCGCAGAATGGTTAATAACCCGACAAACGAGCAAAGTTCCCGACTCTTTCAAATGCGGAATGTGGATTGCGGAATGCGGAATTCTTAACTCCGCACTCATCATTCCGCACTCCGCATTTGAATCACGGTTGCGTGGGCAGCGTTGGCTTTTCACCAAACTTCCCTTGCATCACCTGCCAACATCTTTAACCGCGAAATACGCAAAAGAAGCTAAATATTTCTTTAGTTTTTTTTCGCGTGTTTCGCGGTTAACCTCTTAGAAAACGTTCGTCACACGAACATTTCCGCTTGCCGGATTCGTATCCAGCAAAACCCGAACACCAAATACATTTTTTATATTTTCGGCATTCAAAACTTCCGAAGGAGTCCCCTTAGCGGCGATCCGGCCGTCTTTCAGCATAATGATCTCATCCGCAAATTCCGCCGCCAGATTCAGGTCATGCGTGATCACAATCGCGGAGTAATTACTTTGTAAGCACCGCTCACGCACGAGCCGGAACATCATTGCCTGATGTGCAAGATCAAGATTCGCCGTCGGCTCATCCAACAGCAACACTCGCGCTCCAGTCGCCAAAGCCCTCGCCAGAACAACCCTCTGCCGCTCGCCGCCGGAAAGGTGATTCATTAACCTTGTCGCATATCCTGTCAGGTCACAATCCGCGAGAGCTTTATCGGCAAATTCAAAATCGTTTTCGCTCTCCCAACCAAACGCACCGCCGTGAACAAACCGCCCCGACAGCACAAATTCCAAAACTGTGATTGGAAACCGCGTCTCGTTTTCCTGAGCGACAACCGCGATATTCCGCGCAATTTCACGCCGCGACAAACTACTCAAACTTCGGTCGTCAAGCACAATCTCACCACCTGCTATTGGCAAAGTTCCGTTCAAAGCCCGGATCAGCGTCGTCTTACCAGCGCCGTTAGCACCAAGCAACGCGATGACCTCGCCGCCGTGCAAACTCAGCGACACATCACGCAAAACCTCGCTGTTACCATAACTAACCGTGATGTCCCGAACCTCAAGCATTTTGATTTACAGGGATGAAAGCGGTGAAAGGGATAAGAAATCCAATTTTTGGTTTCGATTTATCCCATCCATCCCCTTAATCCCTGTTAATTTCTCCTAAGCAAATAAATAAACATCGGGGCTCCGATCAGTGCCGTTACTGCACCGACCGGCAATTCCCTCGGCGCGATCGCCGTCCGTGCGATAGTGTCCGCAAAGACCACAAATATCGCACCCGCAACCGCCGAAAACGGCACAACGAGCCGGTTATCGCTGCCGACGCTAAGCCGCACCAGATGCGGCACGATCAGACCGACATATCCGACCGAGCCGCTCGCCGCGACAGCGGCTCCAACCACAAGGCTCGACGCTCCAAAAACCAGCATCCGCACCCGCCCAACCTCGACGCCGAAATCGAATGCATCACGTTCGCCGACCATCATTAGATTGAGCGCCCGAGCCTGCGACGTCAGCACAACCGTCCCAATTATTACAGCTCCAAGACTCAGATAAACTCCGTTTCGCGTCGCCTGCGACAGGTCGCCGAGCAGCCAAAACGTAAAGCTCCGCAGTTTCGCCGCATCGAGCAAGGTCGTCAACATTACGATCACGGATGACAAAAATGTCGTCACGATCACGCCCGAAAGCACGAGCCGTTCGACATTCATCCCGGCACGGCTCTTCGCCATTCGATAGACGGCAATAGTGGCCAAACCGGCACCCGCAAACGCCAGCAGCGGCCGAGTCAACTCAAGGCTCTGAAAGAAAACGAACGCCAGCATTGTCCCCAGCGCCGCTCCGTTCGAAACGCCAAGTAAATAAGGCTCTGCCAGCGGATTTCTCAGCAAAGATTGCAGTCCCGCACCGGCGATCGCAAGGCTCGCTCCGACGCACGCACCGAGCAATATTCTCGGCAAACGGATCTCGTAAAGGATCGACCGCTGCTGTTCATTCAGATCAAACAGCGGTAGCCGCTCGGCACCAAGCATCGCAGCCGCGACAAGTACGATCAAAAGCAAAAGGACGAGCACACCGCCGAGACGCAGAGACGCAGAGAGTGACCTCAAATGTGTTTTTGGCTCGACCATTTTTTGCTATCTCAGCGTCTCTGCGTCTCTGCGTTTCTGCGGTTCAAAACTTATCGGGGTGCAGATCCTTCGCGATCTGCTCCAACGCATCGACCAGTCTCGGCCCCGGCCGCGACAGTATGTCGGCGTTGATCTCATAAACTCGCCCGTTCTTCACCGCTAGTGAGTTCTTAAAAACCTCGTTCGGCTCGCGATTATCTTCGCTGTCCGACAGAATTATCGCGTCCGGGTTCAACGCCGAAGCCGTTTCTTTGCTTAATTTGGGATATGCTGTCGGTACTTCTTTGGTAACAGAGACCCCGTAAGCCATTGCAATAACATCAGTAAGAAATGAGTCCTTGCCAATCGTGAATAAAGGCTCCTTTGATATCTGAACAAATACCCTGGTCAGGACTTTTCGTTCTGCCCGCGGTTCGACAAAGCTAACGAGATGGGTAAGAAGACTCCTTCTACCGCTGAGGTTCGATACGAGGATCGCAGCCTGCTCTCTCGTACCCAACAGCTCGCCAAGCTGAAGCAAACTCTGGAATACGTCATCCAATGTTTTCGGATTCGTGACATAAACGGCAATGCCGTCCGCCTCGAGCGTCTTCATAAACGCCTCGATCTGCGACGCTGTCGAGACAAAAACGACGTCCGGCTTGAGCGCGATGATCGACTCCATATTCGGCGTCATCGTGTCGCCGATCTTCGCGATTGCCTTGGCCTGCTCGGGATAATTGCAAAATGTCGTCACGCCGACCAGCCGGTCGCCCGCCCCGACCGCAAAGATATTCTCGGTCAAATTCGGCGCGAGCGAGACGATCCGCGTGATCTTAACCGGCACATTCACCGTCCGCCCAAGGTCATCGGTAACAACCCGCAT
>JAYVER010000236.1:0-10213 GCA_043748725.1 Chloracidobacterium sp.
TCCCCCGATTGGAACTCACCACTACCCAATTTCGGCCGTACTTTGCAGCCAAAATGAGAATTAGTCGTTTGGTTTGACCAGAGTTTTAGTCCCCCTGTCAACCATTCGCCACAGCAGGATCACGAGGCCTACAAATAGCGAAAACATAATCGCCACGCGACGTACCAGAGCTAATGCCACGCCGACTACCGCCGTATATCCGAGCGCCAGCAAAATAACGCTGTTGCCGCCCTCGTAGACGCCGATCGTGCCCGGCACGAAACTGAAGATGACATTTATGACCTTTGTCAGGCTTTCGATAATAAACGCGGTCGACCAAAACGAGTCAAATCCTAGCAGCTTGAGAGCCAGAAAGACCTCACACATGCTTACGACATGGACGAATGAGCTTATGCCAAAAAGCACAAAGAAATCAGTCCGCCGTTTGTGATAAAACTGAAAAACGTTTGTTTCGACGTTGAGGATGCCGTCCCGCATTTTTAAAATAAACTTTGGAGCAAGGCCGCGTTTCTCAAGCATCGCGATAATGCGCGACAACGGTGTGATCTTATAACGGATCGCCAATGACAGCACGGCGAATATCAACACCGAGCAAATAACTATCGCCCACAGGACGCCGCTCATCATCCGGCTGCTGCTTTCAAAGTAATAGACGAACGCACCGACGCCGGCCAATATCATAAGTACGACCGACACATAATAGAGCACATTGTCGATCAGGACGGCTGATGCACCGTGCGTAAGCGACACGTTTTTTTTTAGCAGTATCGCCTTGGTCGCATCGCCGAGAAACGGGCCGGTGAACGTGAGAAAGCTGACGGCCTCGCCGCCGAATCGCGCCGCGACAGCACTGCGGTATTTGAAATTTCGATGCTCACGCGGTACGGCCAGATACATGCTCGACGCCCGCAAAAAATGCCTAATGACATTCAAGGCGATTATCGGCAAAAACCCCCAACCGACCCGCGACAGCGATTCGAGAATGGTACGGTAACCGAGCCAGTACATCACCAAAACCAGAAGGGCAAGGCCGAGGACAAACGTGATACTGTGGAGCCAGATCAGGAGATTCGCCTTTTTGGATCGTGATTGTTTTTGTATAGTCCCGGTTGTTCGGAGATCGGATTCCAGGAGATTTTCGCTTTGCATACAAACCCGCAAATGGACACATTTAAGGTCTAGAAGTTGAGTATAACCAGTTTGGCAGGCCAAACATAATGCATATATTTGTGCTTCAGCCGTGATCATATATGTTTTGGACGCTATTAATTTACCGCATTGCGATCCTGAAATTATCGTGAATCGTGGAAAAGAGGTCGTTTTTCGTATTTATTAACTGCGGCAACAGGTATCGTATTAGGTCAGCATTTATGGCAATTTTCTCGTCCCGATCAGCAGCGGTTGTTTTAGCAGCGACCATCGTTTTAGGTATTTTGTCGACGACGGCGTTTGGACAAAAGCGGTTCTATATCGCGCCCGATGACCATACCGATTATTACTGGGTCGCGGACGGGGCGACGTATCGTCAATCGTTTCTGACGATGATCGATTATTATCTGAACAAAATGGACACGACCGCGGGAAATCCGTCGGATACACAGATGCGATGGTCGTGCGACGGCAGTCTCTGGATGTGGGAATACGAGCGAAACCGCCCCCCCGCACAGTTTGACCGTTTTCTGGGACGTATCCGCGACGGCCATATGAGCGTGGCTCTCAACCCGCTCGTTCTCGTTCAGGGCGGGTCGCCAGCCGAGGCCGTTTTGCGCGGCATGTATTATCCTGGTCTGATCGAGCGCCGTGCAAACGTGCATTTTCCTATTGCAATCGCGATGGAGGATCAAACGCTGCCCTACGGCCTCGCTTCGCTGTGGGCCGGTTCGGGAGCAAAATATAGCTGGAAAGGGGTTTGTAACTGCGCTACGGAAGTACCGCAGCTCCAAAATCGCGACCGTGAGATCTATTATTTGGGCGGACGCGACGGTAGTAAGGTCTTGATGAAATGGAACTCGCAGTTCGTCAGCAATCAGAGCTTTGGCGGCTATGCCGAGGCGTTTAACCCGTTGCAGTCGATCACCTTCGCTGAGACAAATACGGGTTTTCAGACCAAATATCCATATCCGGTGATTGGAGCATTCGGACGTGGTTGGGATGATCTGCAATACACAAGCGACGAATTTGTCACTGTCGCCCAGCAAAATTCCAACTCCAGCCGACGTATTATCGTCTCGAATCAGGAAGATTTCTTTCGCGATTTCGAAGCCAATCACGGAGCCGGTCTCGAGACATTTGCGGCCTCATACGGAAACGAATGGGACGCGCTTGTGGCGTCGATGGCAGAGGTCTCGGCCAAGGTAAAACGCAGCACCGAAAACCTGCGTTCCGCTGAGGCGATGGCAACGCTCGTCTCTCTAAATGACCCGGCGTTTATGACGCCGCGCATCACCGCCCGCGACCAGGCGATGATCGACATGGGGCTGTATTTCGAGCACGATTGGACCGCCGACGGGCCCGTTTCGCGCACCACCAGAGCGAACTGGAGCAAGCAACTTGAGCAGGAGATCTCCGGGTACGTCGATAAACTGGGAGCCGATGCGGCCACGGAACTTGGCCAGCAAATTTCACGCACCGGCAGCGAACAGCGCTTCTTTGTCTTTAATCCGCTTAGCTGGACACGCAGCGATTATGCCGACCTGCCGTTTCGTGCCAACTGGAAAGTCCATGTCGTTGACGTGTCGACCGGCGCCGAAGTGCCGTCACAGATATTGCGCTCCGGCAATCAAAAGACCCTGCGGGTGTTGGCCGACAATGTGCCTTCGATGGGCTACAAAGTTTACGAAATTCGCCCCGGTGCACCGGCTGCCTTGACGAACGCCGCATCCGTTAGCGGCAGTACGATCGAAAACGAATTTTACCGCGTTACTGTCGCTAACGACGGCGCGATCACGAGCCTGATCGACAAAACGCGGGGTAATCGCGAGACGGTCCGCACTATTAACGGCAAGGTTCTGAACGACCTTGGCGGCAACCGCACCGGAACGCTGATCGTCGAAAACGCAGGGCCGGTCAGCGTGACGCTGCGGGCCGATTCAATGAGTCCGGCTGCTCATACGACGCGTCTGACATTTTATCGCGGAACTAACCGCATCGACATCGCCAATCAGATCACGCAGAATTTTGGCGATCTAAAGACGTGGAGCTATTCGTTCGACATCAATTCGCCGGATGTCTGGCACGAAGAGGTCGGAGCCGTAATTCGCGGCAAACTGTTGGCAAATGGCGGTCACTACAGCCCGCGAAATGCTCGTTACGACTGGCTCACGATGAATCATTTTGCCGACATCAGCGATGGCGCTGCTAATAACTTTGGCGTGACGATCTCAAATTGGGACGCGTACTTTATGAAGCTGGGAGCGAGTACGCCAGGCTCGTTCGACACGGCAACTCCGCAAATAAATGTTCTGAGCGGCGGCCAGATTGACGGATCGACTCTCGGGATACAAAATCAGGGTGGCGATTCTTTTTTTACACAGAGATTTGCGCTGCAAACGCATAATGCTTTCAACCAGACCGCCTCGATGAAATTCTCACTCGAACATCAAAATCCTTTTGTAACAAGCATGATCGACGGCATCGGAACGCAAACACGCGCGTATCCCGCAAATAATTTTTCTTTCGTCCAGATCTCGGATCCAAATGTTCTGCTGTGGACGCTAAAACCCGCCGAGGACGGCATCAGCCGCGGCATCGTCGCACGTGTCTGGAATCAGGGAAATACGCCGGTGAATTATATGCTCGGTCTTTCACAACCGATACTTTCGGCCGAAAAGTTAACCCACATCGAGACAACCATCGCCCCGGCGACAGTCTCGTCCGGTCAACTGAATGCAAATATTAATCAACAGCAGATTCAGACGCATTTGCTCAAGATCCAATAGTTTCGCACCTGGGTTTGTGTCACAATGTGACATAGTTTTTGACCCCACAAAAGTTATATAACCGACTTGTTTGTAATGATTTACAGGCGATTGTCCCGCTTTGCTCGGTGTCCCGCGATGGGACAGTTTTGGGACACCTTTTGCGACGGCTAATACGCTGATTTCATTAGACTTATACCGCTCTAGCCCCGACTGTCCCACTGTCCCAACACTTTTTTACGCACTGTGTGTCTTGTGTGTCGTTGTGTGTCGTCCTGAAAGTCCGCCGATCGACGGACCGGAAACTTTGACTCGTATATAGTGTTTTCAAAGATCTATCTGATGTGATCCTCACTGGGTGAAGGGCATATCAAAATTGTTGCAATGATAGCACAATATTGCATAAATAGTCAAGCATTTTCCAGGCAACAGCCGTCAACGACGGCGACATATTTGTAGCCCACATCGTGAGATATGGAAATCGTCATTGATCGACTGGAACCGTCAAAGACGGTGACATATGCCGCGTGTTTCACACGCTCCGATCATTTATCGCACCTAACCCCACGTTCCGTGGACGTTCCACGTGGGGCTACAAATATGCCGTCCGCATCGCGGACTTGAAGGCCACGTCACGTCAGAACCGTGAGCGGTAGCGACTGGGTTCCCGCCCTCTCACCGCTTGACTCTTGTCCAAATCAGGCATATATTTCCGTTCACACAAGGGCATTACCGGGATTTTTGATCTTCAACTCCCAAATTGCTGGCTACAATTTGATTTGGGATCTACGGGAACCGGATTCAATCCATTTAGTGCGGTGAATTATTAACTAACGGTTGATTTACTAGATAAATGATTCCACGAAAAACCCTGTTTTTATATCTGATCGTCCTGCTTTCGATTGCCTCTGTGTCGGTTGCCCAGAAACCGCGGGAAAAAACCGTCCCCACAACGCCGACCAATCGACAGTTAACCTCGCGTCAAATCGCGGAAACAATCTCTAAGTCATTGGTCGTTGTACTTACGCAGGATATCGACGGAAAACCACTAGCGCAGGGAAGCGGATTTTTTTATGGCGTTCCCGATCAGCTAAAAGATCAGAGATATGCCAAACTTTTGGATGAGGCCGCAAAAATCACAGGCGTTGATCCGCGCGGTAAGCCACCGGCGTCAGGTACTCAACCAACAGATTTCGTAGTCTCGAATCTCCACGTTTTCAAGCGAGCGTGGACAGGAAAGGTAAAACTCGTCGGTTCGGATACGACATATTCTATAAAACGTATTGTAGGAATTGATATAAAGCATGACCTCTGCGTCTTTGAGATTGAAGGTCTCTCCGCACCGCCACTCATGCTTGCCGACCCTGAAAAGATTGGAATGGGCGACGATATCTATGTTGGAGGCAATCCTAGAGGTCTCGAAAACACATTCTCACGAGGAATTATTAGCAGTATTAGAAAGGACGAGGGCTATCTGCAATTTGATGCGGCGATATCGCCCGGCTCAAGCGGAGGGCCAGTTGTTGACACAAGTGGGAATGTCGTTGGGGTCGCTGCCGCTTCATTGACATCGGGACAGAATCTTAATTTTGCGGTTGCAGGTTCTTATCTGTTAAATCTGCGTCTTACGTGGAATACGTCTGTTAAAGAAACCGGCGCGTTTTCAATTAGTGATGCAGAAAATGAGGGATATGTAGGAAAGGTAAAGTTGGTAAGAACAAAGGTCGCGGAGAAGAAAGACGACGATACAGACCTTTACTCTATTACTCCTACACCACACGCCAGCTATCTCTACAATGAAGAAGGAAACAAGAAAGAGGTTATGACTTATGATACCGATGGCAGCTTTTACAGCTTATTCAAATCCGAATACGACTATCGCGGCATCCGTTCACATATCACGGTTCTGGAGCAGGGGCGTTTACCCGCTGAGAGAAATTACACCGATCAGCAGAATTTAGAGATAAAACTTGAAGTGCGCAACTACGGCATCTCAAAAAATAGTGAATATGAAGGCAAGGGTGGATTTATGGTTAAGGAGACTTCGACATACGACCGAAACGGAAATGAAATTGAACTGATGCGACGCGCTTCTAACGGTTCCTACTCGCGCACTATCTTTGAGTACGATGAACGGGGTCGGTGTATTGTGGAAAGCGATTATAGAGAAGGAAAAGTATTCGCCGTTACTAGATACCGTTACAAGATTGATGGTCAAGGCAACTGGACTTCCCAAACTGCAATCGTTGACATAGGTCAAGGTGTAGAACCGTTTGAATATAAAATCACCCTTAGGGAAATCTCCTATTACTAGCTACTGCTCTGGAAGGCTATTTACGGCGGCAGTTAAAAACAATTTCGTGGATGCCATTGACGGTGCCTTGTCCAGAGAAATAATTCGGACTTCTATAATGTCCGGCCGCTACAATCGATAGCGGGAAACTCACACCTTCAAATACGGTAATTGCGATAGAGTCATATTGCTTGACTGTAATTTGAGCTTTCCATTCTTCTCCTTCTATTGTGTACTCGCCTTCGTACATTCCACCAAACGGGTCTTGTCCGAGAATGCGGCCGTCCTTTAGTTCTAGTTCCGCAGCCTCTTCCGGGTCTGGGTTGCCGACCGGCGAAGTTAATGCAGAATAGGACGCTAACCATGTGCCATTTATATCTAACATCGTATATCCAACCTAACAAAACTGAATTCCAAATGGCAAACCCAAGGCTTGACTTCGCTTCGACTCAGATCATCGCCGCTAGTTCTTCCAATCCACGCCCGACATCCGCACCAAGATGCACACGCAGAGCGCGGCGGCCGCGATCTAGCAGGACTTGGAAATCGCCGCGTGCCTGTGCCGTTTTGACGACGCCAAAAGTGTATTTCTGCCCCGGAACCGCCAGGTCGAACGCATCGTCCGACGTGATCTGTAAAAAAACGCCGTTGTTGCCACCGCCTTTGTAGGCCTGGCCGGTTGAATGCAGAAATCGCGGGCCAAAGCCGAGACACGTTGCCACCGATTTTGTTTTCAAAACCTTTTGTCTTAATGATTCCAGGAGTTTTGTGTTTTGCTCGTTCATCTCGACATAGGCAAGAACGGCGAAATAATCGCCCGGTCCGACATCCGAATTGATAAAGTTTCGTATGTAGCTGCCTGCCGACTCGCTCTCGACCTCAGCTTTATAGGTTGCCGCGTCGTCGCGTGTAAAAAACTCGAAACCCGCCTCTTTGTAAAATGGGATCTCGTCGGGCAATTTGCCCGTCTGTTCGTACTCGTCCGTGATCTTGCGAGCCTCGATCTTGGCGGCTTCGACGTCGGGTTGGTTAAACGGGTTGATCTTCATCGCGGAACCGGCAACCGCGGTCGCAAATTCCCAGCGGAAAAATTCTTGGCCGAGATTTTCGATCCCGTCAAGTTCGATCCGTACTGTCGGGTGGCCGGCCGCTTCGATATCCGCCCGCTGTTCATCGAATCGGGTGTCATTTTTTAAACTCAAAAATGCAAAAATTCGGTCGCTGCCATACGAGGCGGCCGGCTGCATCGGCTCGCGGTCAACCGGAATTATCGCGACGCCTTTTTTGCCGGTTGATTCCGCGACGAGCTGCTCAAGCCAAGCTCCGAGATCGTGGATGTCCGGCGAAGTGAAGATAGTTAATTTATCGCGGCCGTGGGCGTGGCAAGTTCCGAATATCAAACCAAGCAACGCGCCGGGATTTTCCGCCGGATCGTATTCGCGACAGGCATCAACCATCTCCGATGTTTTTTTCAGAAATTGCTGGACATCAAGACCCATCGCCGCCGCCGCCGTCATGCCAAACGCCGACAGCGCCGAAAAACGACCGCCGATCTCAGGCTTGCCGTGGAAAATATGGCGAAATTCGCCGTCTCGCGCGACCTGCTCCATCTTCGAGCCCGGGTCGGTAATCGCGATAAACTGCTTACCGGCATTTTCGCTCCCGACAAGCTCGGCCACACGCTCAAAGAAATACTGCTTAAAACAATTTGGCTCGAGCGTCGAGCCGGATTTGCTTGCCACTATAAACAGAGTCTTCGCCAGATCGATCTTGCTCTCGACAGTTCTTATCTGAGCGGGAACGGTTGAGTCGAGAATGTGAAAATTCGCTTTTCCAAACGTAAACGCCAGCACCTCCGGGCATAAGCTGGAGCCGCCCATACCCATCAGCAAAACGTCGGTAAACCCGGCTGATTCGATATCGGTTTGTAGATCGCGGTATTTCTGACAGGCCGCCAATTCTTCGTCAACGATGTCGAGCCAGGCAAGCCATCTATTCTCGTCTTCGCCAGTCCAGACAGTCGCGTCCTGGGCCCAGACCCGAGCAATTTTACCGTTGTGTGCCCAATCGGCGAGCGATGTGTTCAGCGCATCATCGAATTGTTTTGGCATCGAATATGAAAATGAGTTTAGTGTCATTTGGAAAAGACCCTCCTTCGCAGACTTTGCTGGTTATAGTGAAAGATCTATTTTCACGCTAAGTCGCAAATAACGCAATGGCTACGACTTTACAACGTCGACATCTTAGTTAATTTCGACTGTCAAACTGCCGATTTTCTAGTAGAATCGCATTTATGGAAAATTCGATGCTAACAATAGGCCTCGCTCAGATCGCTCCGGTCTGGTTTAACCGCGAAAATACGCTCGCAAAAGTTTGTGACAGCCTGCTAAACGCGGCCGCAGCAAATTGTCAACTGGCCGCGTTTGGCGAGGCTTTCGTCCCGGGCTATCCGTTCTGGCTCGAATATTCGAGGGTTACGGAGTTTAATTCGGCTTTTCATAAAGAATTTCACGCCGAATACATGAATCAGGCCGTGTGTATCGAGCGCGGCGATCTGCAAATCGTTTGTGACATTGCCCGCGACAAAAAGATCGCCGCCTATCTGGGGATTATCGAACGGCCCGTCGATCGCGGCGGCAAGAGCATTTACGCATCGCTTGTCTATATTGACAGCCGAGGCGAGATCCAATCGGTTCATCGCAAATTGATGCCGACCTACGACGAGCGACTGACCTGGGCGATGGGCGACGGCCATGGACTCCGCGTCCACAAACTTGGAGCGTTTACGGTTGGCGGACTCAATTGCTGGGAAAACTGGATGCCGTTGGCTCGAACGGCGCTTTATGCCCAGGGCGAAGATCTGCATGTCGCCGTCTGGCCGGGAAGTAAGCGAAATACGAACGATATCACGCGCCTTATTGCCCAGGAATCACGTTCTTACGTTGCTTCGGTGTCGGGATTGATGCGGCCGGGCGATTTTCCGGTTGAAACGCCAAATCTCGAAACGCTTTTGGCAAACACGCCCGAATTCATAGCCGACGGCGGCTCGTGCCTGGCCGGCCCGGACGGCGAATGGGTGATCGAGCCGTTTTGCGGCGAAGAAAAACTGCTGGTTGCGACCATCGATCACAAAAAAGTACGCGAAGAACGGCAAAATTTCGATCCCGTAGGACATTATTCGCGGCCGGATGTTTTGCGGCTTAACGTTGATCGCGGGCGTCAAACGACCGCAACGTTTGACGATTGAAAACCTGTTTATTCGTCTTCATATTATGTTTGTTAATTCCCTCTTCAGTAGCTTTCCGGTCGGGCCTTTTGGAATATCAGCGACGAAATGAACCGTTTTCGGGCATTTGAAATCGGCAAGATGCTGCCGGCAGAACTCGATCAACTCATCGGCCGTTAGACTTTCACATTCTTTTAGGACAACAAACGCCGCGACTTCCTCACCGTAAAGCTCGTCCGGAACGCCGATAACGGCGGCGGCGGCAACCGCCGGGTGCGTGTAGAGCAGATCGTCGATCTCACGCGGGTAAATGTTTTCGCCGCCGCGAATGATCATGTCGGATTTGCGGTCGGCGATATAGAAAAAACCGTCCGCGTCGCGATAGCCGATGTCGCCGGTGTGAAACCAGCCGCCCGCAAACGCTTTCTCGGTCGCTTCCGGATTTCTAAAATATTCCTTGCAGATATTGGCCCCGCGCATAACGATCTCACCTAATTCGCCTATCGCAACCTCACGGTCTTGGTCGTCAAAAACCTTCATCTCATTGCCGATAGGCAGTCCGCACGAGCCGGGACGTCGGGCTTTGTTCGGCGGGTTAAACGTCGAGCGGCACGTCGATTCCGACAGGCCGTATCCCTCAATAACAAGACAGCCAAAAGTCTCTTCAAATTTTCTGAGGATTTCCGCAGGAACGGGTGCAGATCCGCACATTGCGAAGCGCAGAGAACCAATGCCGCTTGCCGATGGGTCAGAACCGGGAGCGGTAGCGACTGGGTT
>JAYVER010000237.1:0-10201 GCA_043748725.1 Chloracidobacterium sp.
AGAGAACCACCCCGTCAGCCCCATCAAAAGACGATGGAGCTGCCCCCCCTCCTTCGTATGGAGGGGAGCCTGGTACGTCAAATTCATCGGGCTCGTGCGGAAAAGATAGGACATCGGTTGTGGAATCTTTGCCGCGAAAAAGCTCGTTGAGCTTCCTCATCCTGGTATCGCCGATAAACGCCACCGAAAATGTGCGTTCCGTGGTTTCTGGGATCGCTGTGACCAGTTCCTTTATAAAGGCTCGATATGCAGAAAGCTCGATCTTGACCTTTCGCTGGAGGTTTACAACATCGATCATAGGTTACTGGTCGCCCGGCTCGTTATTTTCAGAATGCAGCTCGTAGGCTTTGACGATCATCTGCACCAGCTTATGCCTGACGACGTCTTTGTCGGTGAAATAGACAAACTCGATGCCCTCGAGATCGGCGAGGATAATTTCGGCCTCTTTAATTCCGCTTTTCTGGCCGCGTGGAAGATCAATCTGAGTTTTGTCGCCGGTGACGACAGCTTTTGAGCCGAATCCGATGCGCGTAAGGAACATCTTCATTTGCTCGCTGGTCGTATTTTGGGCCTCGTCAAGAATAATAAAAGCATCCGAGAGCGTGCGGCCCCGCATAAATGCGAGCGGTGCGATCTCGATGATGCGCTTCTCGAGCATCTTGGTAACTTTTTCGGAATCGACCAGATCGAAAAGCGCGTCGTACAGCGGCCGGAGGTATGGATCGATTTTGTCCTGCAGGTCACCTGGAAGAAATCCGAGTCGCTCGCCCGCTTCGACCGCCGGCCGCGTCAGGATTATGCGGCTGACCTGTTTTTTGAATAGAGCATCGACCGCCATCGCGACGGCCAGGAAACTTTTACCTGTGCCCGCGACGCCGATGCCGAACACAAGATCATTCGCGGCGATCGCGTCGAGATATTTGCGCTGATTGGCCGTCTTTGGTGCGACTTGTTTTTTGCCTGACGGATTAAAGCGGGCTTTCAGGAAATGATCTTTAAAACTATATGAGCGGTCCTCGGCGATCTGCTTGAACGCATCGCGCAGTTCCTTATCAGTAAATGTATTTCCGCTCGCAAAAAGATCGCCAAAATCGCCGAGTATCTGCTCGACTGTCTTGATGTCCCGCTCGTCGCCGTCAATGAGCAGTTCATTGCCGCGTGCGCCGATGCTCACGTCGAGCAGGGATTCGAGATATTTGATGTTTTGATCCTGAACGCCGAATAGCGTGTTCAGTCCCTGGGGTGGTAGTTCTAGTTTTTTCAAGTAATTCTATTTTCTTGTCGCCAACGGCGACTGACATTAAAGCCTGGGGTGGAGCGGAGCGTAACCCTAGGTAGATAGAGAATGAAAAACCGTCCCTGAAGGGGGCGAACATCCAAAAATTGTTCGTCGCCTTCAGCGTCGGCTCCCATTATTGCGGTGACCTAGGGTTCCAATCGCTTCGCTCATTACACCCAAGGCTATATTATTTGTCGCCGTTGGCGACAGGAACGGTTTAATTCGGATCAACTCTACCGCTTGCTCTCGCTCAACGGTTGAAAAATCTTCAAGAAATTCATCAAGTGAAACGCCGCCTTCCAAATGGTCGAATAGACTCTCAATCGGCACGCGCGTCCCAAGGAAGACAGGGGTGCCGCCAAGTATTTCCGGGTCTGAGTGTATAACGCTCTTATTCATTCACGTAACATTTTACAATATTTCAGAAAGCAAGAGAAAAATACCTGCGACATTTTTTCCGTCGGCCTCTTTTGCGCCGAAATGTGTCGATATGATAACCTCTCTCCTTTGCATTAAGAGCATTTTTCCTGATCTATATATATAAGGAGTAATTTATTTTGCATGGCTAATGAAGGAAGTGGTCAAATCGGCAAGGTCGTTCAGATCATCGGGCCGGTCGTTGACGTAGAATTCGTCGATAATTATCTGCCGGCGATATATCAGGCGCTGCGTATTACAAGCGAAGGCTTTGACGGCGAGACGATCAACGTCGTTGCCGAGGTGCAGCAGCATCTTGGCGAAGGCCGCGTTCGTGCCGTTTCGATGCTGCCGACCGACGGTATGGTTCGCGGGATGAAGGTTATCGATCTCGGTGGCCCTATCATGGTCCCGGTGGGCAATGCGACCTTAGGACGCGTGATGAATGTCATCGGCGATCCGGTCGATGAGCTTGGGCCCGTCAACTCGGAAACCAAGTCTTCGATCCATCGTCACGCACCGAGTTTTGACGAACAGGCGACGTCGCTCGAAATGTTTGAGACGGGCATCAAAGTCATCGACCTTATTCAGCCATTTCTTCGCGGCGGCAAGATCGGCCTCTTTGGCGGGGCCGGTGTGGGCAAGACGGTGCTCATCATGGAGCTTATTAATAATGTCGCGATCGGCTCCGAAGGATTCTCGGTTTTTGCCGGTGTCGGCGAACGCACCCGCGAGGGCAACGACCTCCTCCGCGAAATGGTCGAGTCCAAAGTTATCAGGTACGGCGATAAGTTTAACGAGCACATGGAAGAGACCGGCGAATTCGATCTCTCGCTTGTGGACAAAGCCGAGATTCCCGGCTCGAAGGTATCATTAGTATATGGTCAGATGACCGAGCCTCCCGGAGCCCGTCTCCGCGTTGCCTTGTCCGGTTTGACCGTTGCTGAGTATTTCCGCGATCAGGGAAATGACGTTCTCTTTTTCGTCGATAATATTTTCCGGTTTACTCAGGCCGGTTCCGAAGTGTCCGCGCTGCTCGGACGCATGCCGTCCGCTGTGGGTTATCAGCCGACGCTCGCTTCGGAGATGGGAGAGATGCAGGAACGCATCACATCGACCAAGACCGGGGCCATCACATCGATCCAGGCCGTCTATGTTCCGGCCGACGATTACACCGACCCGGCACCGGCGACGACCTTTGCCCACCTTGATGCTGTTACCGCTCTCTCGCGGCAGATCGTTGAGCTTGGTATTTATCCGGCGGTCGATCCGCTTGCGTCCAATTCGCGTATCCTCGACCCGACCATCGTCGGCGAGGAGCACTACAATACGGCGCAGGAAGTAAAACGCATTTTGCAGCGTTACAAGGATCTCCAGGACATCATCGCTATTCTCGGCCTCGACGAGCTGAGCGAGGACGACAAGCAGACCGTCGCCCGCGCCCGCAAGATCCAGCGATTCTTCTCGCAGCCGTTTTTCGTCGGCGAGCAGTTCACCGGTCTCAAGGGCGAGTACGTAAAAACCGAAGACACTATAAAAGGATTCAAAGAGATCCTCGAAGGCAAGTGCGACGACATGCCCGAGCAGTCCTTTTATATGGTCGGCACGATCGAACAGGCCCGCGAGAAAGCGAAGAAGATGGCCGCCTCCGCGTAGCGGCAATGGACAATTGAAAATTGAGAATTGAGGAATAAGAACTTCATTCTGAATTCAAAATTCAAAATTCAAATTCACAATTTTTAATTCTCAATTCTCAATTCTCAATTCTCAATTCTCAATTATGCTTAAACTAGAAATAGTAACCCCCGAAAAGCGAGTCCTCGACACTGAGGTTGATTATGTCACGCTTCCGACCGAGTCGGGCGAGGCTGGCATTTTGCCAAATCACGCACCGCTCATCTCGGCGTTAAAGCCGGGCACGCTGACTTACACGCAAAAGAATGTTAGTGGCGTGCTGACCGTTTCGGAGGGGTTTGTTGAGGTCAACGCCGACCGCGTGTCGGTGATGGTCGATACTGCCGAAGCCGCTTAAGTTCCCCTCCGTACAAAGGAGGGGAACTTTGATTCTTAAGCTCCCCTCCTTACAAAGGAGGGGTGGCCTTTAGGCCGGGGTGGTTTTCTCTTACGCGTATACAAGACAACACCATATGTCGTACAACCGTCGCCCAACGGATATTCACAGCCTGCCGAGGCTCAACACATTCCGAACGAAACTGCGATCGAATCTTACACCCGCCGAAGCCGCGCTTTGGAAAATGATCCAAGCATCAAAACTAGAGGGCAGAAAATTTCGCCGCCAACACAGCGTTGGCACTTACATCGTCGATTTCTATTGTCCATCGGAAAAATTGGCTATCGAACTCGACGGCGAAGTCCATTTTAATGAGCGGGTCGCTATGTATGATTACGAGAGGAAATTGTTCCTCGAATATTTTGGGATCAGAGTGATCCGCATTGAAAATAAATGGGTTTTCGAAGAAACGGTATTAGTTTTGGATAGAATCCGAAGCAATTTCGGTTGGAGGGAGAAATAGTCTGGCTCCCCTCCTTTGTAAGGAGGGGAGCCGGAAACAAAACAAAGCTCCCCTCCTTGGAAAAGGAGGGGTGGCCTTTAGGCCGGGGTGGTTCGTTCTTTGGCGTTGGCTACACTCTAGCTTGACAAAGAGAGAACCACCCCGTCTGCCGAAGCGGCAGCCACCCCTCCTTTGTAAGGAGGGGAGCCCGAAACAAACAAAGCTCCCCTCCTTGGAAAAGGAGGGGTGGCCTTTAGGCCGGGGTGGTTCGTTCTTTGGCGTTGGCTACACTCTAGCTTGGCGAAGAGAGAACCACCCCGTCTGCCGAAGCGGCAGCCACCCCTCCTTTGTAAGGAGGGGAGCCGGAATTTGATCTATGTGCAAAAAATCATCACTTGCGTCCTTGCGTCTTTGTGACTTTGCGTTAAAATCTTTTTAGCACTTTGCGCTTGCGGCGTAAAAATGCTTTTGAAAAAAGTTTACATTTCGTAAAAAATACGCTTGACATTAGAGGTGTATTGGTTATAATCCGTTTAGTTCGTCCGAAAAGTAGTTTTAAAAACTTAGGCTGTAAAACAAAACGGTGTTACAAATATCGCCCTGCATGGGCTATATTGCCGTTGGCAGCACTTAAAGAAAAACAACAGATCCGCTCTACGAATATTTTGAATTTTTAGGAGAATGAATATGTCATCCACGTCCCCAAGACAAGGCCTGTCGACACGATTCCTTTCGAGAGGAGTCAATAAACTGCAAAGCGCCAAGACGCGATTCGTCGCCGCCTTTACGTTATTGCTTATGACCGCCGTTCTTAGCTCAGCAGCTATCTCGGCAAAACCAATTCAGCCACTGTTGCTGTCCTCGCTAGGGAACAGCACGGCTCAGGCTGGCGTTTTTGCCGCCAGTTCTTTTAACTTTCTTAGCTTTCTGGGCTTAGATACGTCATCTAATGTCGACACGTCCACCATCGTCCCGCAGACGGCACCGTCGCCGCCCGAGGGAGCGAGGACTGACACCAATATATCGCCATTGGCAAGCGACTACTATGCTAATATGCCCGCAACGCCCCCCGAGCCGAATGTGGCGATCGCCGGCAGCCTCTGGTACAACGGAGACGCTGATGGCAATAATGGGTTGGCGAATGCTGTTAACTCAGGGTCGTTTACAGACTCGCGTGTCTTTAGTGATTTTAACGTTCCCGCAGCTGGCACATGGAATGTGACCGGGCTTTACTCCAGAAATCTGATGAACTTTACGGGCGTGACCACGGCGCAGTATGAGATCCGCAGCGGCGTGTCGAACGGCGTCCCCGGAACCCTTCTCTTTAGCGGCACGGCACCCGCAACGCAGGTTGCCACTGGAAATACTTTTTTTGGTCTTCCGGAATATACGATTCAAATTAGCGGTCTTAGCGGCATTACTCTGGCGACGGGGACGTATCATTTGAATGTCGTTCCGGTTGGTTTCGGAGCGGGGGCATCCTTTGTTTCAACCACTGTCGGTGCTGGAGCGGTTGGCACCCCGCCGGGCAATAACGCCAATGAATTTTTTAGAAGCGCTCAGTTTGGCGCCAACTACAGCCCAACTGTCGGACAGTGCGCGAACTGTAACGATTTCTCGCAAGGCGTGATCGGCACGGTCGGAAGCACGGTTCAGTTTAGCAGGGCTACCGATTCGATTATCGAGAGCGGCGGATCGGCAAACTTTGTTGTGACCCGTACAGGTGACCCGAGCCTCGCGGCATCGGTCAATTTTACAACGCCTCCGGGAACGGCTATCGCCGGTGCCGGCGGTGCCTGTGCAATCAACCCAAATCCAAATCTTAATGATGATTACCTCCCCAGGTCAGGTACGCTCAATTGGGCTGCAGGCGATGCAGCAAGCAAAGCTTTCGCGGTTGTTATCTGTAACGACAATAATCCTGAGGGTCCCGAGACCTTTAGCGCGGTGCTCGCCGCTCCGGTCGGAACGTTGCTTGGCTCCCCGTCCACCGAGGTGATGACGATTCAGGACGATGACGTTACAGTCAACGTCGCCGTCACCGGTTCGCCGATCCTTGAGGATGCCCCTCCTGGCGTGGTGATGACTTATACCTTCACCCGCAACGGGCCGACAACGTCTGCTTTGGTGGTTACCTATACGGCAGCCGGAACAGCAACGCCGGGTGTCGATTACGTACAGGCACCTGCCTGCTGCTCGGTCACCATTCCTGTCGGACAGTTATCGGCTTCGGTAACGGTTGACCCGACACCGGACACCATACCGGAACCTGACGAAACAGTAATATTTACGGTGGTTGCGGGTCCGGGTTATATACCGGGTGCTACCCCATCGGCAACAGGTGTGATCCTGAATGACGACACAAACGTGTCCGTCGCGGTCGCCCCTGCCTCTGTTAATGAAGACAGTGGAAATACAATGGTTTACACGTTTACGCGTGACTTTGGTGGCGTTCCGCCTCCGCCGAACGCTCAGAGCGGTGCTCTGACCGTCAACTTCAGCGTAACCGGTACGGCATGCGGAACCGGTCCGTGTACTGATACATTCCCGGTTGATTACAACACCGCATTTGGTGCGGGTAACGGTACGCCAAATACATTTGTTGGCGGCAACGGAACGACCGCCGGTGCGGGTACGGTAACTTTCGCTGCTAATCAAACGATAGCGACGGTTCTTGTAACCCCGATCGCTGACCCGTTTGTAGAAGGGAATCAGACGGTAATACTGACAGTAGTTGCCGGAACGGGCTACTTGCCGTTTGCTCCTACCGTTGCTACGGGTACGATCGTCGACGACGATACGTCTTACACGATCGCGGCGACGCCGCCATCGGCTAACGAGGGCAATGCCAACAATGTACCCAACCCGACTGTGGGTGGTGCTCCGGGCGGCTCGGTTGCAACCTTTACTGTCACGCGAAGCGGTCTCTTGACCTCACCGGGACAGGTTGATATTCAAACCGATGATCTAACCGGAACGGCTACACCAGGCGTGCGGAACACTCCGTGCGGCAGCGTGTTTGGCGTCGACTACATTGCCGACGGCAACACGCTCGTTTGGGCAGCTGGTGACAACACGCCGAAAACTTTCACAATAATGGTTTGCGGTGACATAACCGTCGAGAACAACGAGACCTTCCAGGCGGTTCTTTCAAATCCGGTTGGCGGCAATATTCCGCCTAATGGACGGGCAACGTACACCATCATCAACGATGATAATGTACCGACACTCACCATCAGCAACGCGACAGCCACGGAAGGAAGTCCGGAAGTATTCACGATCACCCAAACGGGTAATCCGAGTGCTTTGACGACTACTTTCTCCGTCTGCACGATTGACGTGACCGCAACAAACGGTGCCGATTACACGGGTGACCCATGTCCGGGTGCGGGAGCCATAAATGGGACGATCCCGGCCGGTCAAACATCTACCACAGTGTCAATACCGACCTTGACGGACAACATCTTCGAGGGTACCGAAACGTTCACCGCACAGCTCTACAATGTGGTCAACGCAGTGGGTAATGGTGCCCAGGGTACCGGCACTATAATCGACGGCCAACAGCCGAACAGCTTTGCCGTTAACGACGTTGCTCTGCCCGAAGGTTCGGTGCCTGCGGCTACAACCTCGTTCCCGTTTGTTATCACCAGGACGGGCATCGCCCAGGGTCCTCAGACCGTATGCTACGACACCGTAGCCGGAACGACCATCCCTCCGGGCAATGCTAATCCCGCAACGCCGGGTTCAGCACCGGGTGTTCCTGTCGGCGCCGACTATACGCAAATCGTTGCTGGCCCCGCTAACTGTGTGACATTCACCCAGGGCGGACCAAACACTATCAGCGTACCTGTCATCGTCTATCAGGATCAGGTATTCGAAAATGACGAAACCTTTACCTTTAGACTGCTGACGATCAACGGAGGCCCTCCGGGAAGCACGTTTACCAAGCCAAACGGTCTTGGAACGATCCTGAACGACGACCTCGCGCCGACGATCAGGATAACGCCAAACGTGCCCAGCCAGTCCGAAGGCATTACGCCGTACGGCTTTACAGTGACCCGAACAGGTGACTCGCAGCTGCCAACGACGTTTAACTTCGCTACCGCAAGTGGCACCGCTATAGGCGGAGCCGCCTGTACCGCGGGCGTGGACTTCATTAACCAATCGGGCACCGGCACTATCGCCGGCGGCAACCCGCCGTTGCCTAGTCCGAGCACGTTCCCGATAAATATCACGATTTGTGATGACAACATTTTCGAGAACAGTGAGAACTTTACGGTTACGATCAGCAATATCACTAACGCTGTACTGGCCGCACCGGGCGATGCTATCGCAACGGGCGTGATAACTGATAACGACCCTGCTCCGGTTATCAGGGTTAGCGATGTTACACAGGCCGAAGGCAATGTCGGTACAACACCCTTTACCTTTACCATCACGCTGACGGGTGCCACTGCTCTGCCGACGGTCATTACCTACTCAACGGTCGATGGCACCGCGACAGTTGCTGACAACGATTATCAACCGATAGTTGCTCAACAGCAGACATTTGCACCGGGCGAAACGACCAAGACGGTTACGGTTCTTGTAAATGGAGACCTCAAGTTCGAAACGGACGAAAGGTTTACGCTGCAAGTGACCAGCGCCACTAACGCAAGTATTGACCCGCTTCTCGGTGCGAAGCCGATCGGTCTGGGAACGATCCTTAACGACGATGGTGCCCCGACATTTGCGGTCACTAACGTAACCCTGCCCGAGGGCACTTCGCCTCCGGATCCGCCATTGACGCCTTTCTCGTTCAGGATAACCAGAACGGGACAGACAGCCATTGACTCGGTAGTTTGCTACAGCACATCGGACGGTACGGCAACAGTAGCCAATAATGACTACATTCCGCTTCCTGCCGGTCCGGCAAACTGTGTTACATTCACCGCCTCCGGTCTAAACTTCCGAGATGTTGTTGTTAATGTCGTTGCCGATAATGTCAACGAACCGAACGAAACTTTCTTCCTCAACCTTAACAGTGCCACCAACGGGACCATCCCGCCGATAGGTGCTGTGGGAACGGGAACGATCATCAACGATGACGGCCTCAACTTCACGGTTAATAATGTAACCGGAAACGAAGGCAACGATCCGCTGAACCCGACGCCGTTCGTATTCCGTATTAACAAGAATGGTACTACGATTCAATCCTCAACTGTTTCATTCACCACCATCAATGGCTCGGCCACCGGCGGTGCTGCATGTGCGGCGGGTATTGACTATATAACCAACACGAGTACTGTTATCTTCTTGGCGGCTGATGCCTTCAAGGACATCACGGTTCTGGTGTGCGGTGATACGATACCCGAAACTGACGAGACATTCATCTTCCGTCTGACAAGCGCGACCGTGGGTACGGTCGGGGCTGATGCTACCGGAACGATTGTCAATGATGACGGCGTCCTCCCGCCAGGAAACGGATTCGAAGGCGATATTAATCGTACCGCTCTCGGCGTTCCCGGACCTGGCGACGGCTTTATCGATGTCCGTGACGGTGCTCAGTTCGATCGGTTTGCAAACGGCCTCGATTGCCCGCAGACCGTTACGTTCAATGAATACCAACGCTTCGATGACGGCCCGTTTGCGACATTAGGCGATGGACGAACGACTTCGGCGGACAGAACACAACTTGATAGGTACATTGCAGGTCTCGATCCGCGGACACCAGCGGGTGGACCTACAACCCCGATCATCGTAACATGTACGGCTTCGTCCAAACCGCAACCAGTGGAACGCGAGACCGATGCAGTTGCTGCCGCTCGAGTTATCCGCCTTGTATCAAACAATGGTGGGCCAAACACGGCGGTGACGGTACAGGTTGAGTTGGCTGCGACCGGCAATGAGGTTGGAACGCAGTACAGTCTCAACTTCAACCCGGCACAGCTGAGCATCAGCGGCATGAGCGGCTCCAATCCTAATGTCACATTGGGTGCGGGAGCACCGTCGG
>JAYVER010000238.1:0-3953 GCA_043748725.1 Chloracidobacterium sp.
TGGACGCCTTCGTAATGAAAGGGCGCGGTTGTCCGCATAAAAACGTCGTATCCGCCGCCCGCGGCATCAAGCCCGAAATCGTGAAACATCCGTTTTAGCTCGCCCGAAACATAATCGACCTGTTCCTTCGGCGTGCGGCCCTCACGCTCGGCCGCGCGCTGGATATTTATGCCGTGCTCATCAGTCCCGGTAAGAAAATACGTATCAAACCCGCGCTGTTTCTTATGCCGTTGGATCACATCGACAACGATTGTCGAATACAGATGCCCGAGATGCGGTAGGCTGTTCGCGTAGTAGATCGGAGTTGTGATGTAGAAAGTTTGAGTCATTCTACTCGTAAAAATCCTCTCGGGTCCAAATCTTCCCCTGAACAAGTTCTTCGGGAATCGGAGCGATTTTAATAACATCATCGCCTTTTGCAATGCGGATGTCTTCGCCATTGAATGCCATCGCAACTAGGCTCTCAAGTTTTTCCTGCGCTTCCTCGACTCTAAATATTTGCATGGATCTCTCCAATAAAGTTTCAATCTACCACTACCCGACTAGCCTTTTATCAACGACATCGCCTCGGCGCGGGTTCGCGGATCTTTGCGGAAACCGCCGAGCACTGCCGAAGTTATTGTGATCGCACCCGGTTTTTTGACGCCGCGAAGCGACATACATGTGTGCTCGGCCTCGATGACGACCATCACGCCGATCGGCTGGAGCTTATCGAATATCGTCTGCGCGATCTGCTGCGTCAGACGCTCCTGCAGCTGCAAACGGCGGGCGAAAACCTCAGCGATCCGGGCGAGTTTTGATAAACCGACGATGCGGCCGCCTTTCGGGATATAGGCGATGTGGCATTTGCCCGTAAACGGCGCGAGATGGTGCTCGCAGACCGACGCGATCGAAATATCCTTGACGATGACCATTTCGTCGTGCGAATCGCCCGGCAGCGGCACTATGTGTTCGCTTGCATCGACCCACATCCCCTCGGTCAACTCCACATAAAAATCCGCCACGCGCTCCGGCGTTTTTTGCAGGCCTTCACGGGTTGGGTCCTCGCCCATGCCCTCAAGCATCAGCCGCACGCCCTGTGCTATTTTCTCCAAATCGACCTTTTTCTTTACCTTTTTTGCCATATTACCCGCTGCGCAACTCTGATATCACTCATCTTCCGCAACACTTGAGCACTTGCGTCCGGCGCGTAACCGAAATATAGTGTTTGCACAAAGTAAAAGTTTAGCCGTTTTGCGGGAAAAGAAAAAGCCGCTCTGGCTTTCGCTATATACACAGGCCGTTCTGATCAATAGGATGATAAGTATGTTAAAACGAAATCTTGCCAGGATATTTGTATTGATGCTGATAGTTTGCATGACCTACACCGACAGCTTTGCGGACATCCGCGTCCGGTTTGCGCGAGGAAGGACGTCGGCCACGATGACAGGCACCATTCGCGGCGGCGGCAACGTCTGCTACGTGGCTGGTGCAAGGGCTGGACAAACACTGAATGCCACGGTTAGCTCACGAAACGGCCGCGTAAATTTTCGCACGACCGGCGACACAAGCTACTCCGAATCTATTGATTACACGGGTGATCATCGGCTCTGCGTCCATAATAACGGTGGCGTTTCAACATATACGTTGACCGTATCGATCCAATAGCTCTAACCCGCATTTAATAACGCGTTGGCGGAGCGGCCTCCCCGCTCCCAGGTCTTTTGCTATCTTTTGGCCGAAACGTCTATAATTACGGTTTATTTGCTTAACGCAGAAGTACCGTAATGACGATCACACAAATCCAACAAATCCTTCGCGAGGATGTTATCGCGGCAGCCCGGTCGCGATTCGGCGTCGAATTGGATCAGGTCACGACCGAAATTCCGCCAAAAACCGACCTCGGCGACCTCGCCTTCCCGGTTGCGTTCGAACTCGCAAAAAAAATCAAACAGGCGACTGGCGAGAAGAAAAATCCGCGTGATTTGGCCGAAACGCTAAAGGCCGAGCTTGAGTCGATTGAGGCCATTGATCGGATTGAAGTCGCAGGAGCCGGCTATTTAAATGTTTTCTTTGACCGGACAGCCTTTTTATCGGCGAATGCGGCGGCTGAACCGCTGCCGAATCGCAAACTTTCAACCGATCCTTCATCACCTAAAGTTTGTGTCGAGCACACATCTGTCAATCCGAATAAAGCGGCTCACATCGGCCACGTGCGAAATTCCGTTCTCGGCGACACTTTCCAACGCATCCTGAAAGCGACTGGAAAACGCGTCGAGGTGCAGAATTATATCGATAATACAGGTGTGCAGGTGGCGGATGTCCTTGTTGGATTTTTATTTATCCAACACATAAACTTGGACGCGATAAAAGACTTGAATAAAGAGCTTACGGCCACAGGTAAAAGTTTCGATTACTATTGCTGGGATCTTTACACACAGGTCGGACTAGAATATCAAACCAACGAAGAATTGAAAGAAAAACGTGCGGAGGTGCTGCACCTGATCGAAGCGGGCGGCAATCCGACGGCTGAACTTGCCGATTACGTCGCGACCCGTAATGTCGAATGCATTCTCAACACGATGGAGCGGCTCTCGATCCACTACGACCTGCTGCCACGGGAATCGGAGATTCTCCATCTTCATTTCTGGGACCGAGCGTTCGAGCAGATGAAACAACTCGGCGTGATCCATTTCGAAACTGATGGAGCACACGCCGGATGCTGGGTAATGCCCTTCGAATCTCATTCCGGCAACGAAGATCACGAAACTGACAAAATTCTCGTTAGGTCGAATGGGACAGTGACTTACACCGGCAAGGACATCGCTTATCAGATGTGGAAGCTCGGCATTCTCGGATTAGATTTCAACTATCGTTTCTTTCACACTTACGCAAACGGCCAGGGCGTGTGGATCACAACGACCGAAAGGAGCGCGGACACTCTTGTCCGCATGAGTGCGGAGCACGAAGACGATCTCGCCGCAAGCGGCGATGTGGACAAGAGTGTCCACCCTCCGTTCGGTGGCGGGGAGACGATCTATAACGTGATCGACACACGGCAGTCATATCCGCAAGATATTGTCAGAAAAGGCGTTGCGGCCATCTCACCGGAAAAGGGTGAACGTGCGAGTATCCATCTTTCATACGAGATGGTTGCGTTGTCGCCGGCGGCAGCAGCGGAGCTGGGTTTTCAGCTTTCGGAAGACGATAAAAAGCGGCCATTTATCGAAATGAGCGGCCGCAAAGGCCTCGGTGTTAAGGCTGACGACCTGATCGACCGGCTTGAGGCCAACGCGCTTGCCGAGGTCGAGTCACGACACCCTGATACAGACGACCGAGAAAAACGCATGATTGCACATCAGATAGCGGTCGGCGCATTGCGATATTTCCTTCTCAAATTTACGCGGAATACCGTTATTGTCTTTGATTTTAAGGAAGCTCTGTCGTTCGAGGGCGAAACCGGTTTGTTTTGTCAATATTCCGCAGTTAGGGCCAATTCGATCTTTAGGAAACTTGACGATATGGGCGAAACGGTTGACGTATCCCGGAAACGGATCGCCGATCCCTCGAAAGTCCACAAAGTCGTCTCCGACCCCGCAAGCGACATTTGGTCAATGGCGATACTCGCATCACGGCTTGAGGAAACGGTCGAGGCCGCCGCCGCACAGAATGAGCCTGCGATTTTGGCAAAATATACCTTTAATTTGGCAAAGGCGTTTAACCTTTTCTATCACAATCACAAGATCATCGCCGAAACTGATGAGATTAAGCGCGCCGTGCTAGTCGTTGTCGCCGATATCGCCCGCCGTGCGTTGACTGACGCACTGGATACGCTGGGCATCGAAGTGCCGGATAAAATGTAAGTTGACAGAACAGCGCAGATTCGATTTAATGGATTTTAATGAACGACGGTCAGGCAAAACTCGCTAGCACAACGTCAAGCAACCTCTGGTGGTGGCATAACGCGGTGCGAA
>JAYVER010000239.1:0-10144 GCA_043748725.1 Chloracidobacterium sp.
CCAATGTCGCCAGCCGCCCGACCAGGTATCCCAAACCGGCGAAACTTGAAATAATTTGTGCGGCGCGTCCCACAAAAGCAGAAGTGATCCAATGACGGAGCGGGGATGCCGCTCTGCGGTCTCGACCATACTGAGTAAAAACTTGCTGTCGAAAACCTGATCGTCGTTCATTAGGAGAATGTATTTCGGGTTTCGCGTCAAAGCCCTGCGAATGCCAACATTAGTCCCCTCGGTAAACCACAAATTACCGTCGCCTTTAACAATGTCTATATCTGGGTAGTGGTCCCGGATCGCCTCACTCGTGCCGTCGGTCGAGCCATCGTCCACGATGACTACGCGGACATCCAGCCCGTCTGTGTTTATCCGGGAAAGGCTTTTTAGACATAGAAGCGTGATCGCTTTCCGATTATGTACCGGTGCGACGATCTCGACACGGATCGGTTCTTCTTTCATTTCCGTGCGGTTCCTAACGCCTCGCTATCATCGCCCCACCAAAGTTTTTTCAAACGTGCAGTATTTGCGGCGTCATCTTCGCTGGTGCCGATCCCAACATACTTGATGTGCGGCTGGTCTTCCAGCTTATCTCGAAGTAGACGCCAAAAATCAAACACCAGGACTTCCGACCATTCGTTTCTGAAATCATTTTCGGTTAGCGCCTTGAACGCGGGATCGGGTGTTGTTATAAGTACTGCTTCGGCGTGACTGAGACATTCTTCGAGCGAGTCCAAAACAACGATATTTCGTCGAATCTCTTCCAGTGCCATCTCATGTGACATAGGATCGAAAGCGACGACCCTGACCCCATTCCTGGAAAGATGCTGAGCGATATAAATACCTTGCGATTTCTCGGTCACATGAGAAAAAGGTTTGTATGACAGGCCTAAAACCGCCACCGTTCCTCCGGGTCTGAGCATCGAAAGTATCCTTTGCGAGACTTTTTCTGCGATCGCCCGATTCATCGTGTCGGTCGTTTCAGCTAGTTTGGCCTGCACACCCAGTTCTTTGGCGATAAACGATAGGGCGATATTGTCGCGCGGAAAGCACGGGCCGCCGTAACCGATCGAACCGGTCAGATATTTCCGGCCGATGCGGGTGTCCATTCCGAGAGCATTTGTAACGACATCGACATCGCCGCCGGGGAGCTTTTCGCAAATCTCGGCGAGCATATTTGCAAAGGTTATCTTCGTCGTAACGTAGGTGTTGATCGAGATTTTTGTCAATTCCGCGTTTTCGAGGCTCATTCTTGCGGACGGTGCCCCGTTTTCGACGACGCGGGAATAGATCGATTCCAGATGCTCGCCGGCACGGTTGTCAATTTCGCCGATCAGCGTGAAATCGGGATTTAGAAAATCGTTGATAATGCTGCCCAAGGCAATAAATTCGGGGCTGTAACAGACTCCAAAATCACGACTGGCGAGCTTTCCCGATTCTTTTTCCAAGATTGGTATCAGTGCCTGCCGTGTCGAACCCGGCAAAACGGTACAGGTCAGCACAATATTGTGATAACCCTTTTTTTTGCCAAGGGCCTTGCCGATCTCCTTGAAAGCCCATTTTGCGTACTGCAGAGAAAAAGCGCCCCGTTCATCGCTCGGTGTTGGCACGATGATGAATGAAATGTCGGAGTTCAATATGGCTTCTTCGTGGCTTGCAGTGGCGCGAATTCGCTCCCGGTTAGCTGAAATTGTTTCATCGAGACCGGTTTCCTGCACAGGAGCTTTTCCTTGATTGACCAGTTCGATTGACCGCTGATTAACATCGACGCCAATCACACGGAAGCCTCTAGCGGCAAAGGCCGCAGCCATGCTTGCTCCTAATTTACCTAAACCGATAACGGAAATCCTTTCCTGCATTTATAAGTCCCTTGTGATCAACTATCTAACGCTTGCATCAACACACAGGTGCCAGCCAAAATTACGTTCAAGCGCTCGAAAAACTGACTTCGGCAAGTATCGAAAATACCATTCGAACTGGTATTCGTACTTAACATATTTTGGAATCTGATATGGAAAAATGTGATCGATGAAAATATTCTCTATCTTAAAACCATCGCCCATCAAACTCTCAACGCTCTTTTTTGTATACGAATACGTGATCGGACAGCCGGTCTGCGCTTCGGAATGCGTTGCAATTATTTCATCCAGTTTCCAAAATTTGCCCTTCTCGTGCAATAACATCCCCAAAACCTTCCATGAATATCGGTTATACACCATTATCTTCATTTTTGAGTCAGCGTGAACAAAATTTTGTCTGATATGGTTGACGATCTTGCCCGGGTTTGGCGAATGATGGATGACACCGAACGAATAGATCAAATCGAATGGCTCCGGCGGGATAACATCGGCAAGCTGTTCGGCGTTTGCCTCATAGAAACTAATTTTATCTGCTAACCCGAAGACTTCTGCCCGTCGTCTTGCCAGATTTAACGACTCAGACGACAGGTCAACGGCCGTAATGAGCGCATCGGCACGGGCAAAATTTATCGTGTCGGTGCCGATGCCGCAGCCTATCTCCAACACGCGTTTGCCTCGCCATTTATCAAATTCTGAAAAAGCCGGAATGTGCGGTTCGACAAAATACTTTCTCGCTTCGACTTGATTGAAATACTCCTCGGTTCCGATCTCAGCGGTCGAATGACGGATATTGCATGGGCGTGCGTTCCAGTAATTTCTGACTTCCTTTATCGAAACGTCAGCGAAATCGGCTCTCATACAGTGACTTCCGCAGCGGCACGGAATTGATTTTGACTTATCGTGGACGTTTTTACCTGTTCTTCGATCCAACGATATGTTTTTGCCAGCCCGACTTCGAGTGAGATTTCCGGTTCCCAACCCAAAATCTCACGCAGTTTTGCGTTATCCGAATTGCGGCCGCGAACGCCCTGCGGTCCTTCGATGTGCTTTTTTGTGATCGTCATACCGGCGGCGGCGGCGATAATATCGGCAAGCTGATTTATCGAAACCATTCGATCCTGGCCGAGATTGAGCGGTTCGGCAAAATCGGATTGCATCAGTCGGTAAATACCCTCAACGCAATCGTCGATGAAGCAGAACGAGCGGGTCTGTTCGCCGTCGCCCCATATCTCGATCTCGTGGTTTCCCGTCAATTTTGCGATCGCGATCTTGCGGCTCAAGGCCGCGGGTGCCTTTTCACGACCGCCTTCCCACGTGCCGTTTTCGCCGAAAATATTATGAAATCTCACGGTACGCGTTTCGATGCCGTAATCTTCCATATAATGCATACAGAGCCGCTCGGAAACCAGCTTTTCCCAACCATAAGCGTCCTGCGGATAAGCCGGATACGCGTCTTCCTCTTTAAGCGGAGTTACGTTGACGTTGACTTGCAGATGTTCCGGATAAATGCAGGCTGAGCTAGTATAAAGATACCTGCTGACGTTGTTCTCACGGGCCGCTTCGAGTGTGTGAAGATTTATCAGCGAGTTATTATAGAGAATCTGAGCGTGATGGCACGATATAAAGCCCATGCCGCCCATATCCGCCGCGAGAGCATAGACCTGATCGACGTTTTGCGTGGCTTTCAGGCAGTTTTCCCAACGCCGTAGGTCCAGCAGTTCAAATTCGTCCGCCGTTGTTGTATCGAATTCCGGCAGTTTGATGTCAACGCCGCGAACCCAATAACCTTTGGCTTTAAGGTAAGTGCAGAGATGGCTGCCAATAAAGCCGCCGGCACCGGTAACCAAAATTCGCGTCTGTTCGCTCATATATTCCAATGAAAAGTGTTCGGGTTATTGTTGATCTTCACCGGAAATATAGTTATTTCGGTGATAATAGCTCTGATAATAATAATAATTATCTTTGGAGTTTAGATTGACGTTGTTTAGCACGACGCCAAGTATCTTTGCACCGATCTCCTGCAGCAACTGGCGCGAACGGCGAACAACCTGCCGCGAGCTTTGGCCAGCGTGTACCACAAGTATCACGCCGTCAACCATCGAAGCGATCAAGACGCCGTCCGTAAACGAAGCGATCGGCGGCGAATCAACAACGACATGGGTAAATCGCGTCTGAAGATTTGCCAGCAGGTTTGCCATCTGTGATGAGCCTATAAGCTCGGCCGGATTCGGCGGAATCGGGCCGGATGTGATCAAAAAGAGCTTTGTCTTTTCGTCCTGTTTGATCGCACCGGTAAGATCGTGATCGCTTAACTCACTGGCAAGTAACGAGCTGAGACCGACCTTATTGTCCACATTAAAAATGGAATGAAGTCGCGGCCGCCGCATGTCAGCGTCGATGATCAGAACCCTTGCACCCGTTTGGGCAAGGCTGATAGCGGTATTTGTAGCTGTGGTCGTTTTTCCTTCTGACGGAAGACTCGACGTAATAAGCAGCGATTTCGGAGCACGGCCGGCGGTGGATAGCAGAATAGACGTTCGCAAATGGCGGTAGGCTTCGGCCAGGGACGAACGCGAGTCCGCGGCGATAAGGAGCGGTGAGTTCACTTTTTCATCGTCACCCTCGTTTGCGCCGACAAGCAAGAGTTTACGCTTAGGCAGCGAATCTATGGTCGGAATCGCCGCGAGGGCCGGTAATTGCAGATAATTCTCAATTTCCTCGGTCGTTCGGATCGTATCGTCGAGATACTCCAGGAGCAGAGCTAACCCCATTCCAAAAATAGTGGACAGAAACATTGCCGCCAAAACGGTAATGAGACGACGCGGAGCAACAGGTGCATCCGGCGGAATGGCGATCTCGATAACGCTGATATTGTTGTCGGAACCTTGAGCGGCCACGTCGTTACCGCTGACCTGTTTTCGCAGATTGTCCAGAAAACCTTTGTTCGTATCGATCGTCTGCTGCAGAAGTTTGAGACTTACCGCACCCTGATTTTGTCCCTGGGCTTCGTTGTATTGCTTATTAAAATCGACGCGTATCTTGTCTTCCTGATCTTTTGCCTGGAGATATTTTGTGCGTAGATTTTCGAGCAGGCCTGTCGTGGTTCTCTGGCGGTAGCCGGCAAGGTCTTTATTAAATTTAGCCACAGCTTTATCTATCGAATCTTCGTAACTCCTGATCTGGTCGTCGATCTGCTTTAACTCCGGTGCGCCTTCCTCGTATAACACCAGTAGCTCGACCTTTTTGTTTCTAAGATCAGCTATTTTTTTGAGAGTATCGGACTGAAGAGTACGAATATTATTTTCCTGTTCGGTAATGAATCTGGCCGAATCTGCTTCGGCAAGTGCCTTCACTTTTTCCGGCGAATTATTGACGGTTAAATAACTAGCCTCAGCGTCTTTTCGTTTATTTTCGGCTTCGAGCAGCTGCTTGTTCAGTCCCGAGAGGCGGTCGATAACTATCGTCTGCTCGCCTTCGGTCTTCAGAATTCCCTCTTTCTGCGTCAGATCGACGAGCTTTTGCTCGTCACTCTGCACCTCGGATTGAAGGCTTGTAATCCTCTCCTGCAAAAAGTCATTGGTTTTACGGCTGGTTCCCGAGCGTTTATCCTGATTAGCTTGCGTAAAGGTTTCTCCGATCGCATTTACGACAAATGCCGTGAGATCAGGGTTAGAATTACGAAATGTGATCTCGATAAGCCGCGTGTCTTTGATCGTCACGCGCGAGTCGCGAATCGGTTCGACGCCGATATTTTTCTGGATCAAGTCAACATACGGAGCAAGGCGCACCGCTTCGGCGATCTCGTCCGATGTGGCCAGAGACGAATCTTTGAAAACCGATTCATCAACGCTGTTTTTGACCGGTTTGGCGTCGCTTGCAAGTCCCAAAGATTTTAATACGGAGTGCCATGTAGAGTCAGAGCTGTCTCCTTTGGCCGATTGAAAATCCTTGTTTGCGTCTAGGTTATGCTCTTTTACGACGCGACGCAACAGGCCATCGCTTCTCAGCAGTTGGAGCTGCGTATTGAAATATGAAGGATCAAGGTTTGATACCGGGCGTTGACGGTCGTTTGTAATCAGATCGGGGTTATTTTGTTCAAGGTCAACCTGGACGACGGCTCTGGCCTGATAAATATTAGGCTTGCGTGCCATGTATATCGCGGTCAGGGTTGTTATCAGAACGGCGATGCCGATGACCAGCCACAGCCGCTTTCGAATTGCACGCCAGTAGTCGAGCACTTGAAATCCCTCGTGGGTGGAAGATTCCCGATACGATGGATACCTGACTCCAGGAGCGGTCTGGTAGTCGAACGGAGCCTCGATCTCGGTCGCGTCGTTCGCAGTTTGTATTATTCCGCGGGGATCTTTCATAAGATGGTTTACGGCAAAGGTATGCGATAGATCGTGTTTGGCACAGTGCTCTTTATCGAGCTTCCTATGCCCAGCAGGATCGCTTTGGTTTTGTCCTCGGAAACCGCAACGATATCATACGGTTCCAAAAAGGGGTCTTTTACTTTACCTTTATCGATCTGATTTAGGTCAAAAACGAGTTCCACCCGCTCACTACTTCCGGGGCTTTGCCTCAGGATGCGAATTTTATCCTTTTTGGCCGCCGGTTTCAGGCCTTCGGCCGAGACAATGGCCTGAGTTAACGTGATCGGGTCCTTTATTCTTATTGAGCCTTGTTTATTTACATTGCCGTAAACATAGACAATATCCGATTCCAGAACGGAAACGATATCACCCGGCTGCATCCACAGCGTTTTTTTGCCTTCCTGGACATCACGGATCTTGAAATTCATTACATCGATGGCTGCGTCATCGATGTTTGTGTCACCACTTTCTTTACAGTCCGAGTGGCTGCCGGTGCGTGCAACCAGAAGGCGTGTGCCCGCCTCTTTATTTGGCCCGCCGGCGAGAGCCAGCAGCTCAAGAAGGTGGAGCCGTCTGGCAACAAAATAATTGCCGGGTTTTTCAACCGCGCCGATCACGGCGACGGATTGCGATTTTTGCTCGGCAACGACGACGTTCACCTGCGGGTCGCGGATAAATTTTTCCTTAAATGCGGCAGCAATGTCGGTGGCGAGCTCCCGCTCGGTTTTACAAACGGCAACCATCGGCCGATCCAGTCTGAAAAGCACTATTGTGCCGTTTGGACTGACCGGCACATGTTGATTGAGGTCCGGATGTTTAAAGACCTGAATATCCAAAACGTCCTGAAATCCAATGCGATAACGGTCGTCCTTCGCAGTCAATTCGGCGACCAGAGGCGCATTTGGGGTCTGGCCGGGAGCCGCAATCATACCCAAAAGGAGCAAAATACAGAATAAAAAAACAATTCCTGAGTTCCTCATAATATGCGTCCTGATAACTTATTTGTTGTTTCTGCCGGGACAGCTTTCCCGCAAGGTGTTTGTAATCGACAATAATAACAAAAGACGGCTACTTTGGAAACATAAGTTTTGAATGTTCCGGCAAATTAGCTAAACTTTGAAACACATTTTAGCACTTACATGGAAACCGTAACGCCGATGCTTCGGCAATATCTCGAGATCAAAAAACTCTATCCGGGAACGATACTGTTCTTCCGGCTCGGTGATTTCTATGAGATGTTCAACGAAGACGCCATGGTTGGCTCGCGCGAGCTCGACATTACGTTAACCGCGAGGCATAAGGATACACCCAATCCTATCCCGATGTGCGGCATTCCCTATCATGCCGCCGCAAACTATATTGCCCGGCTGGTGCGAAAAGGCTATCGTGTCGCGATCTGTGAGCAAACCGAGACGCCGACAAAGGGCACGAAACTCGTAAAACGCGAGGTCGTCCGCGTCATTACGCCTGGAACGGCGATTGACCCGCAGTTGGTCGAACCCAAAGATTCAATCTATCTCGCGTCGGTTTGCGGGAGTGGCGACACGTTCGGTGCGGCGTTTCTCGAAACCTCGTCCGGTAATTTCAGCGCGACCGAGGTCACCGGCACAGACTCGTGGGTCAAGATATGCGAGGAGATCGAAGCTCATGCACCACGCGAGCTTTTATTTCCTAAATCATTGGAGAAAAATGTAGAAAGCTCATTTGACCGCTCACAGCTTGATCAAACGACAGGACTTTTTACGTCGCGTGAACCCGGAAATTCCACTCCCAATCCATCGATCACATTGACGCCGCTGGATGATGCATCATTCGACGAACGAGAAAGCGACGCCCTCCTCAAACGGCAAATGGAAGTGACCGATCTCACCGGATTTGGGCTTGAAGGGCATCGCGTTGCGGTGTCTGCTGCCGGTGCGTGTCTGAAATATGCCCAGGACACTCAGCGCGCAGCCGCCGGACATATTTCGCAGATCAGCTTTTTTTCATCGACCGATTTCATGGTTTTGGATGCGGTGACGCTGCGAAACCTTGAAATTTTCGAATCTCGCGGGGACAAAACTAAAAGCACGCTTTTCGGTGTGATAGATGAAACCGTAACAGGAATGGGATCGCGTCTCCTAAAACAATGGCTTCTCCGCCCGTCGCTCAAGCGAAGCGAAATACAAACGCGACTTTCCGCCGTCACCGAGCTTTCCGATCTGATTCTGCGAGATAAAATACGGTTTTTGATGAAAGAGGTCAGTGACCTCGAACGACTTGTCGGACGGTTAAATCTCGGTACGGCGACACCGCGCGATCTGAACGCTCTGAAAGCCTCGATCGAACAGGGACCGCTCATAAATCAAGTACTTGCGGATGCCAGGTCATTGCTTTTGCAAGTGCTTACCGAGAATATTTTTGAATTGCCTGAGATTCGCGATCTCATCGGCCGAGCCATTTCGGACGAACCGCCCGTGAATCCAAGCGATGGCGGAGTGATACGTACAGGGTTTGACACGGAGTTGGATGAAATTCGCGGAATTTCCACTTCTGCGAAACAAACCATCGCCGCCTTTGAAGAGCAGGAAAAGACGCGAACCGGCATCGGCAACCTCAAGATCAGGTTCAATAACGTTTTTGGCTATTACATCGAGATATCGAAAGGTAATGTTTCACGAGTTCCTGATGATTACGAGCGGCGACAGACACTTGCCAATGCGGAGCGATTCACCACTCCGCAGCTAAAAGAATGGGAGCAAAAAGTTCTCGGCGCCGAAGAGCGGATCGCCCAGATCGAGACCGAGTTATTTCAGCAAGTCAGGTCGAAAGTTTGCGAAGAAACGCGGAAACTGCAATCGACCGCCCGTGCGATCGCGACGCTGGATGCCTTGTGTGGATTCGCCGAAACTGCTTCGCGTAAGAATTATGTTTGCCCTATTTTACATGACGGCGACGAGATCGAGATAAAAAATGGCCGCCATCCGGTCGTCGAGGCGTTTCTCGGCAATTCGTTCATTCCAAACGATATCCGGATGAACAATTCGACGGATCGACTTTTAATTCTGACCGGTGCGAACATGGGCGGAAAATCAACGATTCTGCGCCAGGTTGCATTGATCCAAATACTTGCTCAGATCGGTTCGTTTGTTCCGGCGACATCGGCACGGCTGCCGATCCTGGATCGCATTTGGACTCGTGTCGGAGCTTCAGACGACCTTGCCTCCGGCCGCTCGACTTTTATGGTCGAGATGACCGAAACGGCGTCGATACTGCATAACGCTACGCCGCGAAGCCTGATCTTGCTTGACGAGATCGGACGCGGCACATCGACATTCGACGGCCTGTCTATCGCCTGGGCGGTTGCGGAATTTCTACATAATTCACCCGAACATTCCGCAAAGACACTATTCGCCACACATTATCACGAATTGACCGAGCTTGCCGAAAATATGCCTGGAGCCAAAAATTACCAGCTAACGGCGACCGAGCGGGATGGCGATGTCGTATTTCTACACAAAATGCAGCCGGGCAAGGCGTCAAAATCATACGGCATCGCAGTGGCAAAACTGGCTGGACTTCCCAATGGCGTTATCGAACGCGCCAAAAATGTCCTCGAAAAGCTCGAGAAATATGAGCTTGCCGTATTTGCAGATGAAAAAAAGGAAGGACTCGCAAAGGCTGCCGTTGGACGAATGGCATCGCAGTACTCGCTATTTGCCGTTACCAATGAAACCGCCATCGACGAGCTTCGCGACGTGAACATAGCCGATCTAACGCCTGATGAGTCGAAGCAACTTCTGACCAAGATCAAGGATAAGATCGTTTAATCCCAATTTAGTCTAAGAGTTCTTTGAAAAACCCCTACAAATGTGTCGGTTGTTGTCGATTGTAGGGTAAGAGGATTATATAATGGAGGAATGAAAAGCGAACAATTGACGT
>JAYVER010000240.1:0-3936 GCA_043748725.1 Chloracidobacterium sp.
AAGGGTAGCCGGTAGTGGATTGTCCGCCTAAAAACGAATGGTGCCCTTGCTGGTTTCGTAGGTCTTGAGTTCGCCCTTCCACCACGGGGCCCGAGTAGAAAGGCGCAGTGATTCGCAGTTGCGCTAAACAACACAATCAGTTTTCCGTCGAGACGGAAGGCGGAGTTGGTAGCTATGATAATGCACTCTTCAGTTATTGGAGCAGCGGCCCGGATGGTCTCTCGCAGCCTGTTAAGCGCTGCTCGCTTGTCGTCACTCAACACCGCGAGATTCTTTGGTTGGCGGGGTGGCCACCCTTATCGCTACGGCCTATTTCCACCGATCACCATGCTTCAGGACGTAATGCGCGAACACATAGCGCCATGGGATAAGGGGGATAAAAATGACGACCATCAGGCAGGCTTTTATGTCTTCTGAGACCACCGCATTGATTTGGTCGGCGGACCATAGCGGCATCGCGAAGGCTATGAGATATATTGCCTTCCAGACCAACTCGAACAGCAATAGCGGCAGCATTTGCAATGGGTATCGAAGCCCCAACACTGCTGTGGCACCGAGACCAGCCAGCCAGCCGAATCGAAAACCCCTTCAGTTGCCGCGAGTTCGTTTGTGTGGTGGATTACGACGGGCCAGATATACATTCCGAGCCCAACGGCCATCAAAAGGTACGCGGCCCGCAACGCATACAGGCGGAACAGCGACACGTCGGGAATGGTCGCAGATGATGCCACATCAGATTCTTTAGCTTCTCGAATTAACATTTAATGACTCTAAAAAAGACTTCACTCACATTATGCGAATATTGGAGATTGCACAAATTTTTATGCCAGAGAAACTAAAATTACTCGATCAGGTACGGGCAGTTGCGCGGGGCCCGGCATTTGAGTCATCGCACAGAGGACACTTATCACAATTTTATTAAGCGGTACATTTTGTTTCAAGATAAACGTCACCCGTCGGAGATGGGTGCGGACGAGATAACCGCTTTTTTGACACATTTGGCTGTCAACGATAAAGTCTCCGCTTCGACGCAAAACCACGCTTTTTTCGCCCTTTTGTTTCTTTATCGCGATGTTTGCGGACGCTGTGGATGAGCGGTGCGTACGAAACTGCGAGGATAAGAGAATTGCTGAAAGCTCGTTCGCTCAAACCGCTTGTCAGGCCGGGCTTAGATGTGCCACCGGAACCATCTCTGTCCTTTCCGGTGCTCTCTTTCCTGTCGCAAGCTCATGCACCGTATGCAGTATGTCCGCGCTATAGTACCTGTTACCACAATAATCGCAGACGCCGATTGTCACATCCTCCAGGATGATGAATCCACTCTTATGTTTGAACGATTCCCTCTCGACCATACGTGGCTTTACCGTCCCCTCGCAATACTCACATTGATAGCCGTACATGATTTTGTCCCTCAAATCAAATGATCTCATAAACCGTGACAATCAGATACCGGTCAGTATCGGTAAAGCGACCGACCACTCCCACCTGGGCAACTCCGTCTGTAGCTATTCCTTCGATCACATACTTGTTACCTCTCGGGTCATCCCTTTCGATTCGCTTAATGCGACCGGTGAGAACAGCCTGCTCAACATCGGTAATATCCAGATCATCTTCGGCCATCTCCTCTACGGCATGCACGGTCATATCGTACTGCCGAAGCCTGATCCTCTCTCGGATTCGTTCGATGCGTGAACGGGGCATGCGCACAGTTTACCGGCAATCTCTCGGATAAAACAATCCTCTAGGCGGACGTGATACGGACGCCAATAAAATACTTGGTCATATTTATAAGGGCAAAAGGCAAAAAAAATTTGCAATCCAAAATCGCAAATCTAAAATCCAAAAATAAAAAATGGCGGAGAGAACAGGACTCGAACCTGCAAGCCCTTACGGGCGGTAGTTTTCAAGACTACTGCATTACCAATTATGCTATCTCTCCACAAAACCTGATGCCACTAACGCCCAAAAAAATCCTGAACGCAATTCAGCGTGTTGCACACACGGCAAAGCACATTATATTCATTCAAAACTGCTTTGTCATTTGCTCATGACGAGACGCGAGATGGTTGCGTTAAGAGATTCGGTTTTGTCATAGCCGCTTGATCTGAACTCGATCTTGCCTAAAGCGTTTATAACGAAAAATGATGGAAAGCCCATGTCCAAATTACCGTCTCGGTCACGGTCTGCATACTGCAAAACGGTGCCTAAGCTATTCGGCAGTACATGTGCCTCCAGGGGGTTATTTTTAATGTAGGCCGCAACCCAGCCATCGTTCTCCATGGTTAGAGCCAGAAATACGACGTTCTTGCCCTCAAAACTTTTAACCAAACGATTAAGTTTTGGAAGCTCGCTCCGGCAGACCGCACATTTTGTGGACCAAAATGTAAGCACAACGACGCTGCCGCGCAACTCGTTTAGGTTATAGCCTGTTCCATCCAATGCGGTGGCTGTGAAAAGCGGGGCGGTCGCACCCACTTTTAGACGCGTTTGGGACAGCGCTGACACCGCAAAAACGAAGGTAAGAAAAATAATTACAAATATTCGCATTTCTTAGGTTATGGAAGCTAAACGAGTTGGTCCAACAGAGTCGTTCTATTTAAAACAAACTGCTATTCGATTATACCATTCAGAATTTGGATTCGGAAAACTTTTGAATATTTTCAAATTCGGCGGAAAACCCATACATGCTAGAATTTTCCGATGCAGCTCGAATCACTCGACGTTCAAAATTTTCGCAATCTTCACGGTGGCATCATCTGTGAAAACGGGCTGAACATCCTTGTTGGAGAAAACGGACAGGGCAAGACGAACTGGCTTGAGGCGATAGGCGTTTTAGCGTCAACGCGATCATTCAGGACGACAAAATTGCAGGAAGCGGTCAATTTCGGCGAGGATTTGGCGTTTGTTCGCGGGCTAGTGCGCGAATCACCGGAGATCGTGCGCGAGCTTCGCGTCGTTATTCAGAGAAACATTAAAACTCTGTTCGTGAACGACAAAAAAGAAACGGTGCAGCGATATCTGGGCCAGCTTCACGCCGTTGTATTTAATGCAGACGAACTTGAAACCGTACGCGGACAACCTGACGCACGGCGACGCTTTCTCGACGCGGGAATTACCGCGCTGCACCCGCCGTTCGTGCAGGTTTTGGCCGATTACAATCGCGTCGTCAAACAGAAAAACGCGTTGCTTCAAAACGCACGTGACATCGGCCAAACGATTGAGAAGACCGCTGATTTGCTTGAACCGTGGAATTCTCAATTGGCGAATCTCGCGGGCAAAATCCATAAGGCGCGGATGCGTTTCGTCGAGCGTTTGAACGAGGTTCTCGAGAAAAAACTCTTTGGCCGCGAGGAGATTTCGGTTACATATCAATCGTCGCTCGAAGGAAAAGGCGACCTCGATGATTACAAAGAGTTAATAGCGGAACGTCTGCGTCTGCGTGTCCAGGCTGAGGTCGTCGCCGGCCATTCGCTGATCGGGACACACCGCGACGAACTTGAGATCTTGTTTGACAGCCACGACTTACGAAAATACGGCTCGGCCGGCCAGCAGCGAAGCGCCTTGCTCCTTTTGCAACTCGCAAATATTACCGTTTATCACGCAACACGCGGTGAATATCCGCTCTTTCTGCTCGATGATATCGACGCTGAGCTCGACTACGCACGCATCGGCCAACTGCTCGCCTATCTCAACGGCAAAACGCAGACTTTTGTGACTACTTCGAAGGATAGTTTTGTCCAGAAATTTGGAACGGATTCAACTGTCTTCAAGGTCACGAACGGCACTGCTAAACTTCAATAAAATAAAGCTATTTATCGCTGTTCTGACTGTAAAATTCGGCGACAAAATGATATAATTCCTTATTGACTTAGTTGTCGGATTTGCACCCGACATACGACTTTCCCGGGGAGCGTTAAGAATGTACGATGAGTTGCA
>JAYVER010000241.1:0-3934 GCA_043748725.1 Chloracidobacterium sp.
CGCAAAAATAGATCGAGACGCCATTTGAGCAAAGCACGTAGAACACCGTCCGCTCAAAAATATGCGAAAGCGGCAACACGGCGAGACTCCGGTCGGTCGCGTGGATCGGCAATCCCTTTGAGATCGCGACGATATTTGAAACGAAATTCTCATGCGTCAGCATCACGCCTTTTGGCTCGCCGGTCGTGCCCGACGTGTAGATGATCGTCGCGAGTTCGGTCGATTTGATCTCAGCAAGCGAGCGCGTCACAATCTCGGCGTCGATTTTTTTGTGTTCATCACCGCCGCTTTCTACGTCGTCAAGCGAGATCGCCCGCCTTTCACCTTCGGGCAATGCATCTGCATCAAAGAAGATCAGCTTTTCGATCCGCTCAACGCTCCGGATCGCGCTTTCGGCATGTTTCCAGATCTTTTTGCCCGAGATGCAAAGCATTTTCGCACCGGAATTTTCGAGGATAAATCTGATCTGCTCAACCGCCTGCGTCGTGTAGATCGGCACGTTGACAGCCCGCAAGCTTAGAATCGCGAGATCGACCAAAGACCATTCCGGCCGATTTTCCGAGATTATCGCAATACGGTCACCGGCCTTTACGCCCAACGCAGCGAGTCCCATCGCAATACGTTTCACGCGTTCGATGACCTCGATGCCGTTCAGATAATTCCAGACGCCATCGACCTTATAGGCCAAAGCATCGCGCTTGTTGTGCCGGCGAAACGATTCGAAACAATAATGCGGTATTGTCTGTGGAATATTTTCGAATCCTATGAGGTTTTCAGCGGTCATCGGCAAGGGTTTTAGCGAAAGAATGAGGACATTGGTCGTTCACGTGTTTTAAACATTCTTGCAAATGCAGGCTTCCAAGTCTAATAACTTGAGTTTTCGCTCAATCTAACTCATGTCCATTGCGGCTTTCAATCCGTTTTCGATCTCGGACATTTGCTCAGAACTCAATTCACCTAACAGTTCTTTTAGCTTACTTCGATCGAGAGTAGTTACTTGATGACAAAGCGCAACGCTGTCTTGCAGTATTCCGCCTTCCCCGCTAAACAACGGTATGGCAGTGAGTCCGCGTCTTGCTTGATTTATTGATGTGGATAGCGGAACGACAATAATCGAATGCCAGTTTAGCGTTTGGTTAAATCCGTCGTGTGATACAACAATGACGGGGCGGCGGCCTGATTGCTCCGAACCCGATCTTGGAACCAGTTCGGCAACATATACTTCGCCGCGTTTCATGAAAAGGCCTCATCGCTGGTGAGGAGATTTTCAATCGCGGCGGACTCGAGATCAAGATCGAGGTCAAAATCCGTTCCGGCATTTATAGCCGCGTATTCCACAATCATTGCAAATCTGTCGCCGTTCGTTCCCCTATCTCTGCGGGTCGAAAGAAAATCGACAAAATCTATAGCCTCTGCCACTTTTCCAGGCGGCAAAGCATTGATCTTTTCGATAAGTTTGTCCTGAGCGATCATGATTGAAAAATATCAGAAAATCCGCACATATTCAATAATTTTAAGTAACCTCCACGCTGAAAATAATCACGTCCAATAATTGCGGTCGAGCGAGCGGTAATTTATCGCTTCGCTGATGTGGGTGGTTTGAATGTTTTCGCTGCCGTCGAGATCGGCGATGGTGCGAGAGACTTTTAAAATGCGGTCGTGAGCGCGGGCCGAGAGTCCCTGTCGCAGCATTGCGGTTTCGAGAAGTTTTTCGCTTTGATCGTCCAGGACACAGAACGTGCGGATCTGTTTAGACGTCATGGACGAATTGGAAAAACCGTCGCCCGCGAATCTTTTGAGCTGAATTTCGCGAGACCTGATCACACGTTCGCGAATCACCTCGGAGCTGTCACCGACCGGCGAGCCCTTCCCCCGCAACTCGTTGAATTTAACAGCCGGCACGTCGATATGAATATCGATACGATCCATCAGCGGCCCCGAGATTTTGCCGACGTAACGCTGGATCTGCATCGGCGAACATTTGCATTGACGGCTTGATCCGAAGTAGCCGCACGGGCAGGGATTCATCGACGCAACAAGCGTAAAAGCGGCGGGAAATGTCAGCGATGTCGCTGCACGCGAGATAGTGACGTTCTTGTCCTCCATCGGCTGCCGCAGCACCTCAAGCACGCTGCGGTCGAATTCGGGCAGTTCGTCCAGAAACAAAACTCCGAGATGCGCGAGCGAAACCTCTCCCGGTTTCGGTATCGAGCCGCCGCCGATCAGTCCGGCTTGGCTTACGGTGTGGTGTGGTGATTTGAATGGCCGCTCGACGATCAGCCCGGCCTTACCGGTCAAACCGGCAACCGAGTGTATCTTTGTAATCTCTATGGCCTCTTCGAATTCGAGCGGCGGCAGGATCGTCGGCAGACGCTTGGCCAGCATCGTCTTACCAGAACCCGGCGGGCCGATGAATAGGATGTTATGGCCGCCGGCACTCGCGACCTCGAGAGCACGTTTCGCCGTCTGCTGCCCGCGAACCTCGTTGAAATCAACGCGATACCTTGTCTCGCGCGATTTCAATGCTGAAACATCGAGCTTTAGCGGCGGTATTCGGGTCGCTCGGCCGGTCTGCAAATCCTGCGCGAGTTCGGCGGCCGCCCGCAGGTCTTTTACAGGGTAGACATTGACATCCGATACAACAGCCGCCTCGGTCGCATTTTCCTCCGGCAGCAGCAGATTTTTGACGCCGGCCTCGCGGGCTTTCAGGGCGATTGACAATGCACCGCGAATGGGCCGCACACGACCGTCGAGCGACAGTTCGCCGACGCTTAAGGTATTTTCCAGACAATCGATGCCGAGGTCGCCCGCCGCACCGAGTATCCCGAGAGCTATCGGCAGATCAAACGCCGCACCTTCTTTCCGCACATCAGCCGGGGCGAGATTTATCGTGGTTTTGTGAAACGGGAAGAAATATTTGCTGTTGGTGATGGCGGCACGAACGCGCTCTTTCGATTCGCGTATCGCCGGATCAGGTAGGCCGACGATTGTAAACGGCGGGATAATGTCCGCCTCGCGCGGCACGGGCTGGAGATTGACCTCGATGTCAACGATCAATGCATCGATACCGTACACGGTCGCCGACTGCGAAAGAAATAGCATAAAAGATTCGAATCAGGAATTCTGTGAATACGAAAGATTTTATACCACTATCCGCCCGAAAAGAAAAATTGATGGGTTGCGTGATAAAATTTGTTGAGGAAGCACGAACAGTTATTTATGATAAGCCTTTAGAAAGTCATCGCGAGTTATGCCGGCCTGTGTGCAGATCGTTCTCAATGTGGAAGATTTAATTTTGGGATGATTTGGCATCGTCAACGGCGTCTGTGTGCCATCGTCGTTCTCTCTTACAAGAGCGATGTGTTCGCGTTCGCGGACGATACTAAATCCGAGACCTTCCAATGCACGGACGACTTTGGCTTTTGGTGCATCGTCGGGAAATTTGCTCATCAGGCGGCAAGTCTGGCTTCGGCGATAAATGCTTCAAGGACCGGCGAATCATCCTCGAAGGTGTCCGGCCCGAACGTTTCAATGTGGAAATTGATCGCAGATTCAACGTTGGCCAAAGCCTCCTCGTAGGTATCGCCCTGCCCAACCACGACGCCTTTCAGTCCCAATGGATACGAGACAAAGCCGTCAGAATGTTTTTCGATCACCAACTTTAGTTTGTCCATAACATAAAACGAAATTCTAGCATAGCGGATATGTCTAGATATTTCTCAGCCATCGCTGACACAGTAAATTTTTGTATCAAGGACGATTTTCAACGCGGTTATGCTCACTGGCCCAGCTGGCCATATCTTTTGGATTCAGGCCGCGTTTGTCCCAGACATCGTCCATTGCGTCCGACGCCCGATCAGCAAAATACCACGCCAAGATGCCCTTGATCTCTAAAAGCGTCTCTTCCGATACATTATTGCCGTACAGCCTTAGC
>JAYVER010000242.1:0-27403 GCA_043748725.1 Chloracidobacterium sp.
GATCTTTAAGTTTCTCGGCAATGGTCACGATTCTATTTTAACGTGAGGGAAGCGAAATTAGCCACAGAGAGCACAGAGAACACCGAGATACGGTCTGCACGGATTCATGTTCAATCCATTCAATCGACTTCCGAATCGATCAAATTTTTCTAGGATCTTTCGGTGGCTGATCGCCCGCTGTTCCAACCACGGAATTGTCAAAGAACTTGCCGGCGAGCTTAAGCGTCGTAGGGATCCTTTCGTTCGAGTATCGCCTTTAGCTTCTTAAGCTGGTCGAGGGCGTTTGCGAAAACTGCGTAGTTTTGCCGCTTCCATTTGCCCCCGTCAGTACCGTTAGATTCGGATGAAACTCGATTTCCACTGTCCGGAACTGTTTCCAAGCCTCAATCTTAAGTTTTCGAAATCTGTTTGGGGTCGTCATGAGAACTTCCATTAAAGATCGCTTTGCTCTTTGTGTGACTGAGCCTCTAAAACTTCAAATAATTAACTGCAATCGCTTGCGAGTTCATTTTTCGAGCCTAGAGCTTTATTAAAGGTCAGAGGAAAGATAGCACAAAAATGGTGCACAATGAATTGTGGGCCGAGGGAAGTTCAATCGGTCACCCTCGAATATTTTGAGCGACGTAGACCGAGTTGACGGAGGTTGAGCCCGTGTATGGATTTGGGAATTCGATGTTGTGGGCGGTGGCGGAGCCGAATACTTGTTGGAGATGCGCGGTGAAGCCCTCGTTTGCGGGGTCGTTGGACCAGAGGGCGAAGCATCCGCCTGTCTTTAGTTGATCTCGCACCGAGGCGAGGCCGTCGGCGGTGTAGAGGGACTGGTTGGCGGGGGCGAGGGTGTGGTTGGACGAATGGTCGATGTCGAGGAGGATGGCGTCGAACTTTTTGCCGGATGCGTGGGTGTCGAAGCCGGTGCGGGCGAGGTCGAAAAAATCGCCTTGCCGCAGCTCGCATCTGTCGTCTTTGGCCAGGACTTCGCCCATCGGCACGAGGCCGGCCTGGTGCCAGTCGATCACTGCCTGAAAGAGGTCGATGACGAGTAGGCGACTCACATTCTCGTTCTTCAATGCCTCGGCGGCGGTGTAGCCGAGACCGAGGCCACCGATCACTACATCTAATTTTCCCTCGAGGGGGGCTAATCCAAGCGTTGCGAGTTGCCGCTCGCTTTCGGTAAAGAGGCTCGACATCAGGTATTCGTCGCCGAGTTTAACCTCAAAAACTTCCTGGTTCTGCAAACGCGGTTCCGGCCTCCGGCGAAGCGTGAGTTCGCCGAGCGGTGTGTTTTGATAGCCGAGTTCCTGGATGTTCATTGCCCGCGTAGCCATGTCCTTTAGGGCGTGGTAAGGATCGCGATGAGATTTGAGAGGGCGTTTTAACGTCCTTATTAGTTTTTGGCTTAAGCCGCCGATCCGTAAGCCCGTTGAAACGGGCTGGGAATCAATCGCCAACCGCGAACCACGCCCTAAAGGGACGTGGCTATGCTCCCTACTGGATGAAGAACCCAGTCGCTACCGCTCCCGGTTCTGACAGGCTATTTGGCTTTCGCGACCTTGAGGCCGGTGACGGTGGCGTCGGTGTTATGGGCGAATCGGATGCCGTAGACGCCGTCGGTTGACTTGAGTTTCCCCGCCGTTACCAACGCGGATTTGTCGAAGCTCGCGACGACTTTGTTGTTGATCGAGCACGAGACCTTATCGCCTTTAACCGTGATCGCGATCAATTGGGTCACGGGTTGGCCGACGCCGGCTGCTTTGTTTACGGCGTCGTCTTTAACGGGAGCGCGACCGCCCATTTGAAACGGTGTCGGCCCAAAACCGCGGATAATAAAGGTGCCATTACCGTAAGCGGCACAGTAGAGATAACTCTGTTGGTCCGTTCCCAGGTCATTACCGGCAATTACGATCCCGTAAGGATGCGGGTGGTCGTTGATGCTCATGTACTTGGGCTCAAAGAACGTGGCACTTACGGTGTAGTCTCCACGGGCCACGTTCGCGGGGTTCCAGTAGGTCACTGCCGGGCCAGTCGTGACATGCAGGGCTTTGCCCTCCTGGGCGAGCTTTGCGCTGTTCAGGCTAAGTCCAGCAGTCACCTCTTTGGCATCGATCTTGCCGGTCCAACCCTTAACTGAAACTCCGCCGCCCGCAACGGCCTTGGAGTCGCCCTCCTGGGCCGAAATATTGGCGAGCCCAATGAAAAATATGGAAAACGCCAGAAAAACAGTAAGAATAATTTGATTTTTCATATGACCCCAAACTACCATCAAACGGCTAACAACTCAACCCCCGGCGAGGGCAGGAGGCAGGAGGAGTAGGCAGTAGGAAAACCTATGGCGAATTCTTTTTTGCGGGTTCCTCATGGTCAGAGGTGTAGCAATCAGGGATGCTTGGTCTCCAGTCACCTTTGCGTTCTTCGCGCCTTTGCGTGAAACTTCTTTTATGCAAACGGTTACTACGATCTCACCCCAGAATGCCGCAGGATTTATCAAACGCGGCGGGATTGTGGCATTTCCGACCGAGACAGTTTATGGGCTTGGGACGAATGTTTTTGATGAAACTGCTATCGCGAAGATATTTGAGGCGAAGCGGCGGCCGGCGGATAATCCGTTGATCGCGCATGTGGCGACGCGGGAACAAATCCAGGAATTAACCACTGAGATCACAGAGTGCGCGGAGAAATTTATACACAAGTTTTTTCCGGGGCCGTTGACGGTTGTGTTGGCGAAGTCAGATAAAGTGCCGTTTGTTGCGACAGCAGGACTGGACACAATTGGGGTGCGGATGCCACGCACGGAGCTTGCGCAGCGTTTTTTGGCGGCTTGCGGGGTGCCGTTGGTGGCTCCTTCGGCAAATTTATCGGGGCGGCCGAGTCCGACTACTTGGGAAGCTGTGTTGGAGGATCTGGACGGGCGGATCGACTGTATTTTGCAGGGGGATGCAACGGAAATCGGGTTGGAATCGACTGTGGTGGATTGTACGGGCGATCTGCCTGTTTTGCTGCGGGCGGGGGCGATCTCGCTGGCTGAATTGCAGGCGGTGGTGTCAGGGACGGTGGTTTACGAGGCGAGCGATTCGGACACACCGAGAAGCCCGGGGATGCGGCATCGGCATTACAGCCCACGAGCGAGGGTGGTGATTGCGGATCGCGGATTGCGGATTACGGATTTTGAAGAAAAGCCCCGGTCGCTGCCGCTCTCGGTACTGACTGGCGGGGCGGCGTATATTGGGTTGAGAGCGCCGGAAACCCAGTCACATCAACAAACGGCGCTCCCGGTTCTGACGAGACGGGTTTGTTCGTCGGTTGAGGAATATGCACACGAATTGTTTGAGTTTTTTCGCGAGTGCGACCGCTCTGGAATTACCACCATTTATTGTGAAACGGTAGATGAAACCGGCATCGGAGCGGCGTTGATGGACAGACTCAGACGGGCGGCGGAGGAGTAGTGGAAAGAGGAAAGAGGAAAGAGGAAAGAGGAAAGAACGTCCTCGGTCGCTACCGCTCTCGGTACTGACCTTATTCGATTGAGACGGCGACGATCGCTAGTTCGGTATTATTGCGGATTATTTCAGCGTGCAGTAGATTGCTCTCGGTTAGTTGCTTTTGATACTCGATGGGCACGAGGACGAGCGCGCGGCGTACGCCGGCACGCTGCATTTCGGTGACTACCTCGGCCGGGCTGTAGAGCTTTTTCTGTTTGCCGTCGGGGTCGCGGAGCAGGCGTCCGGCGGCGTAGAATTCGGCACTGTGCGAGATCGTATGGAGGCCGTAAACGGGGCCGGTCGAATAACCGCGTTCACTGGCCGCAGCGAACAGGCCTTTTGCCGAATCGGTATCGGCAAAACGAGGCAAAGCGAATACGATAAGCAAGATAGTTACGACAAAAACCGAGGCGGCGAGCGATATTATCGCGACCCGCCATTTCAGGCTTTTTTCAACCAGGCGGAACACATAGATGGCCGTCAGGACTATCGCCGCCGGAACCGACGGCAGAATGTAGCCGGGCAATTTTGAGCCGGAGAATGAGAAGAATACGAGTGGGACGAGGAGCCAGGCGACCGCGAACATGACGATTGCGGAATGCGGATTGCGGAATGCGGATTTCTCCGCGTCACGTTTGAAAATTCCTTTTATAGTCTTCCAAATTGAGACGACGAAGAAAGGCAGCCACGGTAGCGTCATCAGCGGCAGTACCCACAGGAAAAAATATAACGGCTGCGGGTGTTGGAATTTGTTAGTCGTGAAGCGTTGGAAATGGTGTTGGATGAAAAACTCGTCAACGAACGGCCAGCCGTTACGTAAGTAAACCGGAACGTACCAGATGGACGCAACGGCTAACGCAATCGCGGTGCCCCAAAATAGGCTGAGAACGAAGGTTTTTGACGGAAGTTTCCACGATAAAAGATGGTAAAAAGCAACTATCGCAAACGGGAAAATAATGCCGATCAATCCTTTGGCTAAAAGGGCGACGCCAATGAAAATGTAGAAGAGGGGAAGAGGAGAAAAGAAGAAAAGGTGCGACCGAGACGCGGCGACCGGGTCAGAACCGGGAGCGGTAGCGACTGGGTAAGAGGTTGTTTGGTCGAATATAAAAAAACTAACTAATGAGGCCGTGATCGGAAATGTGATGTTGATGTCAAAGCTTGCACCGTGAGATAAGACGAGGATGCCGAGCGTTGACGCGGCGATGAGGGCGAAGTAGCGTGGAAAATGATTTACCACAAAGGGCACTGAGAGCACAGAGACAGCATAGGGACGAGTTTTGAATTCTTCAGACCCCAATTTCTCCGTGTCCTCTGTGTTCTCTGTGGTTAAATTCTTCCCAAGTATCCACAGGCTCGCGACGGTTCCCAATCCAAACAGAGCTGATCCGAAACGGGCGGCGAATTCGCCGACGCCGAATACGTAAAAAGACGCAATCTCGAGCCAATAGAGCAACGCGGGTTTTTCGAACCATTTGAAGCCGCCGAGGGTCGGCGTTACCCAATCGCCTTTATCAAACATCTCGCGGGCGACCTGTGCGTAACGCGGTTCGTCGGGGCCAAGGAGCGGGAGGTTGAGGCCTAAGAAATAGGTTAAGACTACCAGCAATGCGAGGGCGATCCACACGTAGTTTGGTATGGACAGGCGGTGCGGGGCTTCGGTCTTTGTAATTTCGGGTGTCATAAATGAGAATGTAAAGTATTGCTGAAAAACGGCTTGTTATCAAATTATGGTCGTAAATCGGAAATTGAGAGTGGCTGCGATCGGCGTCGGGAGTTTGGGGCAGCATCATGCGCGAAACTACGCCGAATTGACGCTTGAGGGTCGGGTTGATTTTGTTGGCGTGTGTGACACCGATCCCGAAACGGCGATGGCAATCGCTTTGGACCACGGCGGCGGCGATCATTTCACCGACTGGCGCGATCTGCTTGGCAAAGTTGACGCAATTTCGATCGCGACGCCGACCGAAACGCATTGCGAGATCGCGTGCGCGTTTCTCGACGCGGGTGTACACGTGCTTGTCGAAAAGCCCATCGCACCGACGCTTGCCGAGGCTGACAAGATGATCGCAGCAGCTTCTAAATCGGGTGCGAAATTAATGGTTGGCCATCTCGAACGCTACAATCCGGCGATGGTCGCTCTGCGTCCGCATGTGACGCGGCCGATGTATTTCGAGATCCACCGCGTGTCGCCGTTTCCTAACCGCTCGCTCGACGTCGATGTCGTGCTCGATGTGATGATCCATGATCTCGATGCGGTGCAATGGCTGGTCGGCCACGACGTTAAGGTTTCGGAGATACGAGCCGTGGGAATTCCGGTAATTTCGGACAAGGTTGACGCGGCTAATGCCCGGATCGAATTTGAGAACGGCGCCGTCGCGAATATCACCGCTTCGCGGATCGGCACCGAAAAAATACGAAAGACGCGATTTTATCAGACGAATTCTTATGTTGTTTTGGACTACGCGACGAAATTTGCTTCGATGACGTCGCTAAATCCTGAGGCTGCTAATCCGCTCGCCGGAATATCGATAAATAGTTTACAGATCAACGACATAGAGCCGCTGCGGGCCGAGATCACGGCGTTTTTGGATGCGATCGAGAATGACACGGTGCCGCCGATCACTGGCGATGACGGTAGGCGAGCATTGGAGCTGGCGGTCGGGGTTTTGGAAAAGATAGAAGCGCATCGCGGGAGGCTCGACGTTTAGGAATAGAACACGGATAAACACAGAAAAAAACGGATTTTCACGGATCTGAAATATATATTTCTTCAAGATCTGTGAAAATCCGTTCTTATTAGTGAAAATCCGTGTTTAATTTCCTAATCTAATTATGCTGACGCTTCTCCTGCTTTACCAGCCTGAGCGGCTGCGATCTGTTCGTTGATCGTTTTCAACCATTCCTGAGTTTTGGCGAGTCTTTCGGCTCCATTGGGGGCGTCCAGAATGACCTTTTCAAGATTTTTGAACGCCTCAGGGCTCTGCATTTTTTCGCGAAACTCAGCAAGAAAAGGCTGGATCTTGGCAAATACCATGAAGTGCTCGCCGGCTGTTTCGTTAAACAGGTCGGCGTCGATCGCTCCGTGATTTACCATCGTAGCGGCCATGTCCCAATAGGACGTGACCATTCGTAGATAGCCTCCGACCTCGGGGTCCATCATCGTTTGAAAATAATGCTCCGCACTAGTCGGATTAAAACTGAAGATCCAATTTCGTGCCTCACGCATTTTCGTCTCGCGACGCAGGTCATAAAGTTTAAGGATTAAGTCTGCTGATTCTACTTTACTCATTTTCTGTAAAACCTCCATAAAGAATTTGAGTGATAATTTTATTACCAAGTCATAATTATGTCAATAATTCCAAAAAGAAGTTAAGGCAAATGTAATAAAAAACTAAGAAATCGTGCAGAATAGAAATTGCGTGAAAGATCAAATCTCAAAATTTCTTCAGGAACGGATCGATGCCGGTGATTTTCCGTCGGCGGTCTATCTTGTTGCGGAAAAAGGCGAGATCGTCATGCACGATGCCCTTGGGTTTGCGGTCGTCGAGCCGGAACGGATCGAGGCTCGTGTTGATACGATCTACGATCTGGCGAGTTTGACTAAGGTGCTGGTCACGGGGTTGTTGGCGGCAAGGCTTGTTGATCAAGCCCGCGTGCAACTCACTGATTCGGTGTCAATTTATGTTCCATCTTTCAATTCTAATGAAAAACGAGAGATCACAGTCAAAAATCTCGCCGTTCATAATTCGGGAATGATGGGATGGCTGCCGTTGTATTTGTTTGCGGCTAGCAGATTGGATGTGTTGAATGAAGTTTCCAATCGTCCGTTGGAATACGGTATCGGCACCCGGATCGTCTATAGCGATCTAAATTTCATCGTTCTCGCAAATATTATTGAGCAGGAGGAATTTGGGCGGCGAATTGATCTTATTGCGAGTGAGCGAATATTCGATGTTTTGCAGCTTAAGGCGACAGATTTTAACCCGGTAGTAAACGATTATGGCAAGATCGGTGGCATCTCTTCGAAACACAAAATTGCTGCGTCCGAAAAAGGGAATGCATTCGAGAAACAAACCTGCATTGAGCAGGGTTATCTTCAACCACCCGCTACCGCAGGTGGTTCTGACATGAACCCAGTCGCCTCCCACCACCCCGTCTGCGAAACGCAGCCACCCCTCCTCAGGCAGGAGGGGAGCAAATCTCCCGGTTCTGACCTGATCCGCAATCCGCAATCCGTATTCCGCAATTACCAGATTTGGGGCGAAGTTCATGACGGAAATGCTTATTTCATGGGCGGTGTGGCGGGGCACGCGGGGTTATTTTCTACCGCCGAAGAGGTTTTCAAGATCGCGCAGCAGTTTTTGCCAAATTATTCAACGCTGCTAAAGCCGGAAACATGCGAGATTTTTCGTACGAATTTCACACCCGATATGAATGAGCATCGCTCGTTTGCGTTTCAGCTTGCTTCGACGCCGGATTCGACCGCCGGACAGCTCATGTCGCCGCAAAGTTTTGGGCATCTTGGATTTACGGGGACGAGTTTATGGATCGATCCGGTTAAGGAACGCATTTTTATCTTGCTTACTAACCGCACACATAATCACGCTTTGCCGTTCGTCAATATCAATTCTGTCCGCCGCCGGTTTCACGATCTGGCTATCGGGCAACTTGAATGAAATTTTTAGCAACGAAATTATAATTATTTTAATCAAAGATGACGCTTTCCCCAAAAGTATTTTGAGAAGCGGAGAATATGACTTGATGAAAAACATTGCTGGTGTAATTTTAATGAGTGTGACGCTGGCCATTTGTGCGTTTGGCCAGACAAGTACCTCCTCGCGTCCGCGTGTCGCGCCGACCGCAACGCCGCCCAAGATCGTAAATGATCCTTACGGAACCTCGACGCCCGCTGGCCCGCCGGTTCTGATCGGCGGCAATAAGCAGCCGGGAGCAACCCCGTCTGCAACACCACCCGCCGATGATGGCGAGATCATCAAGATCGAGACAAATCTAGTCACGATGCCGGTTTCGGTGCTCGACCGCGACGGGCGTTTTATATCGGGTCTGCAAAAAAACGATTTCAAAATATTTGAGAACGGCACTGAGCAAAAGGTGGACTATTTTCAGTCGGTCGAACAGCCTTTTACGGTAATTATGCTCCTTGACGTAAGCCCTTCGACGCAGTTCAAGATCGAAGAAATTCAAAATGCGGCTAGTACTTTTGTAGATCAGCTACGGCCTGGCGACCGCGTTATGGTCATAGCTTTTGACGAGCACGTGCATATTTTAAGCCCGGTTACGAGCAACAGGTATCAGCTGAAAAATGCGATCCGTCAGGCCGAATTCGGCGACGGCACGAGTCTCTACGAAGCTGTCGATTACGTCATCAACAATCAATTGCGACAGATACAGGGCCGCAAAGCGGTGGTTTTGTTCACTGACGGCGTTGATACTACGTCGCGGCACGCCAGCTTTAAGAGTACCGTTGCAGAAACCGAAGAGGTCGATGCTCTTTTTTACACGATCAGATATGACACTTCGCGTGACATGAATGGCGGAGGTGGCGGTTATCCGTCGCCGGGACGACGCAGCAATGGTTCGATGGCGGATATTCTTGCGTCAATAATTATGGGCGGAAATGTCAACATAGGCCGCGGCGGTGGAGCCAGCTCGGCGGAATACGAAACCGGCCGTAAATATCTCGAAGCTCTGGCCCAAAACAGCGGCGGGCGAAAATTTGAGGCACAGTCCATGTATAACGTCGATTCGGCTTTTTCAGGCATTGCCGAGGAATTGAGACGCCAGTATTCGTTGGGTTATTACCCTGAGAGCGTCGGAAAACTCGGCGACCGCAAGCAGATAAAGATACGCGTGTTGAGACCCGAGGTTGTCGTCAGAGCCAAGACCAGCTACATCGTCGGACAAACCAACCGGAACATCGCCGGAAAGTGAAAAAGGTTAAAAGTGAAAAAGTTTAAAAGTGAAAAAGGAAAAAGTTTGCGGCTTCTGCGATCGTCTTACTTTTTCCCTTTTTCACTTTCCCCCTTTTAACCTTTCACCTCTTGCATCTTTTCGGAACGGGTAAAGCATCGTAGAATTGTCACTGACGCTGCACATTCACGATGAACGTAATTTTTTCAATTCTTGCCGCCGTAATATTTCTGTCTGACGTTATCGATCTTAGCGCTCAGGCGGCCAGGACCCAGCCAAAAACAGACGGAAAGGCCAATCAGCGGCCAGTTCAGCCGGCCGTATCACCGACACCTGTCGCAAACGGTGCAGCTCCTACAGACGATAAAACAGCAGTTTCCGATGACGGCGAGGTTATCAAGGTCACAACGCAGCTTGTGTCGATACCGGTTCGGGTAATGGATAAAAAAAGCCGGTTTATCGGGGGGCTGACTAAGGAAAATTTCAAAATTCTTGAGAATGGCGTCGAGCAGGAAGTCGCGCTTTTTTCAAACGAACATCAGCCGTTTACCGTCGCTCTCGTGCTGGACATGAGTTATTCGACGACATTTAAGATCAACGATATACACGCTGCGGCGATTGCCTTTATCGATCAGCTTCGCCCTCAGGACAAGGTTATGGTGATCTCGTTTGACGAGGAAGTCCATATGCTTTGCGAAGCGAGCAATGACAGGCAGGCGATCTATCGCGCGATCAAAAGCACAAAGATCGCGACCGGGACAAGCCTTTACGAAGCCGTCGGCTTGGTGATGAACGAACGACTTCGCCGGATACAAGGGCGAAAGGCGATAATTCTCTTCACCGACGGGGTTGATACGACGAGCCGCCGCAGCAATGACGCGGATAACCTGAGCGATGCGCAGGAGCTTGACGCTTTGATATACCCGATCAGATACGACACTTTTGCGGATGTTCAGAGTATGAAAAACGGCTCCGGCATTCCAAAATACCCGCCGATCATCGTTAATCCGCTACCGAAACCCGGCGAGCTGCCGTTTCCGCTGCCGCAGATCGGAAGCCCAAGCAGCAGAGGCACGACCGTCGAGGAATACCAAAAAGCGGCCGAGTATCTCGATCAATTGGCCGTGCGTACCGGCGGCCGCATTTATGAGGCCAGCACACTCGTTAATCTGGCCGATGCCTATTCGAAGATCGCGAGTGAGTTACGGGAATTTTACAGTCTCGGATATTACCCGAAAGAAGACCGCGTGGCCGGAAGAAAAACGAGCATCAAAGTCCATGTCGATCAGCCAGGTCTGGTCGTGCGGACACGCGAAGGTTATCTCGTTCCCAAAAAAACCAAGATCAACGGGCGGTGACCAGCGTGCTGCATTTGATATCGTCGTTCAGAGTGCGCGATTTATCGCGTTCTTTTGCACAGGTTCTAAATCTATTAACGATAACCGACAGTCTGCAATGTAAATAAAGGAACGCGATAAATCGCGCACTATGAACAAAAAAACCGCGGCGACCGGGCCACTGGCTTCTCATCCGGCAAATTAACCGGGTCGTTAATCCAGCCGTTTCGTCCAAATCGAGTTATATTTCTTTCAGCTTTGATCTCTTCAATGGCATATTGATCCAACTCCATCTCCGGGGCCGAAACCAGCTGCGTATCGACAGATGATTCGATTACGCTTTGGATCTTGAGGTCAACATTAGAGAAGAAGGGAAATCTAAATAACGGTTCCGTCCGGTATAACAGCATTCTTGGGAATAATAATTATGCCGTCGCGGATATAAAAGGACCGGTCGGGAGCGTCAAAATTTTCAATATTTTCTCGGTTAAGTATTTGGACGTTCTTGCCGATTCTAACGTTTTTGTCGAGGATCGTTTTGCGTATAATAGTGTTTTCGCCGATGCCGATGTGCGGTTTTCCGCGCTCGATATTTGAACTGATCTCTTCGATCGACTCAAAGAAATCCGATCCCATAATTATCGAATTTTCTATATCGACGCCGTAGTCGATACGGCTGCGGAGGCCGATGATCGATTTGCGAATGCGGACGCCGTTGAGGATGCAGCCCTCGCTGACCATCGAATTGTCGATATCGCAATTGTGCAGTTTTGACGGCGGCAGATAACGGCTGCGTGTATAGATCGGAGCTGTTGTATCGAAAAAGTTAAATTTTGGCAGCGGCGACGCCAGATCGAGATTGGCCTCGTAAAATGAGCGGATGGTTCCGATGTCTTCCCAATAATCTTTGAAGAGATATGCCTGAACCGAATATTTCTCGATCGCCGCCGGTATGATCTCGCGGCCGAAATCTACCCAAGAATTATCTGTCTTCAAAAGCTCGACGAGGCGATTGTAATTAAAAACATAAATGCCCATTGAGGCCAGAAACGGCCGCTCCGCCGCCTCTGATTCCGAAAGGCCGAACCGGGATGTATTGACACGCATTGCTTCGAGATCATCACCTGTTGGCTTTTCCTTAAACTCGGTGATCTCGCCCGACGCATTGGTCTTTAGCAAGCCAAACTCCGCGGCCTCATGCTCCCGGCACGGATTTACCGAGACTGTCAGATCGGCACCGGTGCCGAAATGGCGATCCAAAAATTTGCGGTAGTCCATCCTGTATAGATGATCGCCTGAGAGTATGAGCAGCGTATCTACGCGCCAATCCCGCAAATGGGGCAGCATCTGGCGCACCGCGTCGGCCGTACCCTGAAACCATTCGCGGTTATCTTTCGTCTGTTCGGCCGCGAGGACCTCGACAAAACCGGTCGAGAAACTCGAAAACCTGTATGTTCGCGAGATATGGCGGTTCAGCGACGCCGAATTGTATTGTGTTAGTACAAATATCTGCGTGATCTCGGAGTTGATGCAGTTTGAGACCGGGACGTCGATCAGCCTATATGTTCCGCCGAGGGGCACGGCCGGCTTAGAACGTTCATGCGTCAACGGAAAAAGCCGCGAACCCGCACCACCGCCCAAAATCACCGCAACTACATTGTCGTATCGGCCCATAGGATTGGTTAGTAAGTGATCCATTCTCCTCAACTGCCCTTTCAGAATAGCCGTAGTCGCAACGTAATTTCAAGATATACTTTTAGAATGGACAATGGAAAACGGAAAATGGACAATTGTGATGCAGAATGCAGAATGCAGAATTTTGAACACTGACAACTGACAACTGACAACTGCTCCATGTGGTATTGGACAAAAATTCTATTCCTGATCTTCGCCGGTGCAGTTGGTGTGTGGCTGTTGTATGAGGTGGTCACGTTTCCGGGCATCTCGCGGCTCAAGACGGAAAATCCAACAACCAGCTCGATGATCGAATACCGTATCTCCGAGGCTAAGGTCGATGGCAAAGAACCTAAAAAATTTATGATCTGGACGCCGATCGAGCAGATCTCGCCGAATCTTCAACGCGCAGTGCTCGCTGGTGAAGATACGCACTTTTTTCAGCACAACGGTTTCGATTGGGACGCGATCCAGGCGGCGTGGGACGACGGGATGAAGCAGGGCGAAAAAGAAGCTAAGGAAGAAGGCGACTACGACCCGAACGACTGGATACCGCCGATGCCGGACTTCAAACGCGGAGCCTCGACAGTGTCCCAACAGCTTGCCAAAAATCTTTTTCTGTCCGAAAGCCGCAACTTTATGCGTAAAGGCCACGAAGCCGTCTATACATACTTTCTCGAACGCGATCTGACAAAAAAACGCATTCTCGAGCTTTATCTCAACGTCATCGAATGGGGCGATGGCGTTTACGGCGCCGAAGCCGCATCTCGAATCTACTTCAAAAAATCCGCATCCGACCTCACAAAGGAAGAAGCCGCGTTTCTATCAGCGATGATCCCAAGCCCGCTCAATGTCTTTAACCCGACCAAAAACCGCAAACGCGTCGTCCGGCGCCAACGTGTCATTTTGCGGGGGATGAATTCGATCAAACTCGATTATTCAGAGAAATAAACCGCCTGATCTTCGGACTAGATTTTAGGCGTTGGAAAGCAGCCTCAGCGCAGCAAGGATGCTTTCGGGATTAGTCTGCGGAATTTCATGGCCGGTATTCTTGAGCTTTACGAGCCGCGAACCGCGGATCGCTTTTTGCAGCCGATAAGCATTTTCTTTTGCCGAGACGATCCGGTCCTGATCGCCAGTCACGATGACGACCGGTATCTTGATGCTTGAATATCGACTCTTCATGTCCTTAAGACAATCATTTAGATCGGCTTCATCCTCGAAAAAAGCTTTAAGTTGTTTGCGGCCAAACCATGATGCAGAGACGACCTTGAAATATTTATCGGGCACCGGCTGGGGGTAAAAAGCATTCGCAAGCTCGCGTTTCAGCAAGCCCCGGCTAAGTACGGATTTTCCAAGCAAAGAGACCAGATCTCCCGCAAAAGGGATTTTTGCCGCCGCACGAATAAAAATGTTCCCCTTGTCCGCATACGCAGCGGGAGCAAGCAGCACCATCGCCGCAACTTCCGTCGGATATTTCAGGACATAAGCGAGTGCCAATGATCCGCCCCACGAATGGCCCACGAGAGTGGGCCTCAGGATGCCGAGAGTAGAAAGCGTCTGGTGCAGCAACTCCGCCTGATATTCGACCGATGCAGCCGAGCTGTCGCTGCCTCCGTGACCGGGCCTGTCGATCGCTATGACGTGGTACTCGCTCGCGAGACTGTCCATTGCTCCCAGTTCAAAATCTTCGACCCCGCCCGGATTACCGTGTATCAAAATAACCGGCCGGCCGGAGCCGCTTTCGACATAATGAACTTGAAGTTTACCCACGGTGACGAAGTGGTCTTCCGTTGCCGTCGAATTTTCCGATGTAGCTGCCACGTTTGCAAAGATATTTCCAACCAGGCATATTGCCAAAAATATTGCACCGGCTGTCATTTTTAGAAACGTGTTCATGAGTAAATCAGTTTATCAGAAAAACCAACCCCCAATCGTAATCTAAAATACACAATTAGGTAAAACGAATGGCAAGACTGCTATTTCGTGCCAATTCAGCTACGCAAGTTTTGTTGTTAGGGGACAATCTTTCCATTTTTGCGTACATGTCTGTACTGCAAAACACCTTGTTCGTTCCAAGCGGCTTCTTCGCCATCCTGAATACCGTTGACATAGCTCATCTTGAATCGCATCTGACCATTTTCATACCACCCGCGTGAAGACCATCAAACACACCATTCTTGAAATTCATCCCACTTGATTTGTTGCCGTTTGGATACCAGTGTACCCATTGCCCATCCGTCTTTCCGCTCCGATAAAGACCCGTGTACATTATTTTGCCGTCAGGATACCATCCTGTGTCTGCACCTTCGGCAACATAGTTAACATAATGCTGTTCGACCGCCTTTTTGCCGTTATCGTGGAAGTTTGTAAAAACTCCGTCGTATTTACCGTCTATAAATTGTGTCTCGAGACCTTTTTGTCCATTGACGTACCAGCATATCCAACTGCCAGTGTAGTTCTTGGGCGCAGCGACATTAACAAGCATCTCACGCTTGTTGAGTTTTGGCGGCTCGATAACTGCATCAGGATTACGAAACTGAATTGAGACTACCCAATGAAAATCGAGACGATAGTCGGTGATGTGGCTCTGACCGCTTCCAATGCTCATTCCGTCAGGAGCATCAGCAAAAGGCGGCAGTATTTGGGAGACCTCGAACGCAGTCATGCCTGGCACGACCTGGCCAACTTTTTTCATCCAATCGGCCTCACCGCCGTCTTTACTTCGGATATTTGACGTGCCGCTGGGATATTTTGCGACGATCCGCCGTAAGGCTTCGGCCGCCTTCGCCCGAACTTCATTATTTACCGAGTGAAGAGCCTTGATATTGGCGGTGATTGCGGCTTCGTCGTCGGGTAGGGAATCGGCTTGCGCGAATAACCACCCGCAGCCAGTCAAAAACAGGAAGCTAATGAACAATTTGAAGGAAACTCGAATCATGAAAATGCGTCGCGTGTAAGAACCCAGTCGCTATCGCTCCCGGTTCTGACTCGCTCTTTCTCCTTTACTTCTTACCGCCGACTATCTTCATTTCATTGAGCAGATATCCGGCGCCGCCGAATTTATCGGCGATAAATAGGACGTAGCGGATATCGACCGAGATCGTTCGGTTGACGTCCGGGTCGTAGTAGAAATCGTTGCCGAGGCCTTCGAAATTGCCGTCGAAGCACAGGCCGACCTGTTCGCCGTTGCCGTTGAGGATCGGCGAGCCGCTGTTGCCGCCGATGATGTCGGTCGTCGAGAGGAAATTGAGCCCGACGCTGTCGCCGCTGCCGTATCGGCCAAAATCGTGTGCCGCCTGCAAATCTTTGAGTTTCTGCGGGGCGTCAAACGGTATCTCGCCCGTATCTTTCTCGATCATGCCCGCGAGTGTTGTAAACGGCGTGCGAAACTCGGCCTCGCGTGACCGGTAACCTTTGACGTTGCCGTATGAGAACCGCATGGTGAAATTTGCGTCCGGATAAGTCGTGCCTGTGCCTTTCATCTCGGTCATGGCCTGCATATAGAGCACACGAAGGCGGTCGATGTTGCCGGCAAATTTCTGCGTGCGTGTGGCGAGAGCCTGTCTCTCATCGGCGAGGCCGCGGGCAAACCCGAGGATTTTCTCGCGTTCGGGCTTGAATTCCATCGTTCGCGGGCCATACAGCCCGGCGACGCTTGCGGGCGAAGCGTATTCGCCATTGGCGATGGTGTCGGCAAACGCGGCTTCGGCGGCACGTCGGGCGGGGCCGGTCAGGCTGCCAAAAATATCCTCGGCGGGCTTAAATTTTTGGCCGGTCGGCAGATCGTCAAAAGCCTTGAGAAAAAACTTTAACATTTCGAACTCATAAACGGGCTCGCGATTTTTATATGCGGCCTCGATCTCTTTTTGCTTAGCGGCTTTCTCGCTGTCTTTGAGTATTTTGCCCGGAATTGACGTAAAGGCAACCGCACTGAATACCTGGCCGAAAACAGGCATCGAATTCGGGTCGGGAAAACGGCGAATGATCACGTCGCGTTTAGATGCCGCATTCGTTTCCTCGGATAGCGTTTTAAGTTCCGCGAAAACAGTGCCGTATTTCTTTTGCCGTTCGGGATTGGCCGCGATCCATTGGGCAAGGCGGGCTTCTTCGAACTGCCGCTGCTGGACGACATTTGCCAGACGCAGACGGCGTGCACCGCCCTCGAATAATTTACGCGAATTATCGAAGTTCGCGATGTCAGCCTGAAACCCGATGCGTTTTGCCTCGTCGGTCGAGCCGATCAACTTGAGCGCATTACCAAGCGAGCGAAGCCATTTTGCGAGGAAAGGGAAGTTAGCATCCCGGGCATATTCGATCGACTGGCTCTCGCGGTAACGCGTCGTGCCGCCCGGAAAGCCGAGCACAAAGACAAAATCATTGTCCTTGAGACCGCCGATATTCAGCGTCATAAACTTCTTCGATTTGTACGGAACATTGCTCGGCGAGTATTCGGCGGGTGAGCCGTCGGGCGCCGTGTAGGCCCGTAAAAAGGTGAAATCGCCGGTGTGCCGCGTCCATTCAAAATTGTCCGGGTCGCCGCCGTAAACGCCGATATTGCGGGGCGGCGCGTAAACAACGCGGATGTCTTTGACCTCGGATGTCTGGTAAAGGTAATAGAAATAACCGCTGTCAATGGCCTGGATGCGGATGGTCGATCCAACCGGTGCTTTGGCCTGTTCGGCGGCTTGCAGCGTCTCGGTGTTTTTTTTGATCGCGGCCGCCAGATCGGTACCCGCGAGGTTTTCGGTGCCTGCCTTTATTTTGGAACTTACATCTTCGATCCGATGTGTCAACAATATCGAATAACCCTTTGCCGAAATCTCGCCGGCGTGTCCGCCCGCATTAAACCCGGTTTCGACAAGGTCTTTGCTCGGCGTCGAAGCCGCAACCAAAGCCTCGAAACCGCAGTGATGATTGGTCAATATCAAACCCTCCGGCGAGACAAACTCCGCTGTGCAGCCGATGCTCAACCGAATGACAGCATCCGTCAGCCCGCCCCCCGCCGGATTATAAATGTCGATCGGCTTGATCTTCAACCCCCGCCCCTTGAGCGGCAGCTTCGCGATCTGCTCGGGCGTAAACATGCCTTCGTCAGGCGACGCAAGCGCAAAAGGCGCGGCGGTAAACAAGACAGCCGCAATCAAAACCAACGATAACAACGAGCGTTTGACAGATTTCATAACTAAATTTCCTCGATAAAAAGATTTAAACTCAATTTGTTAGATTATAGCTGAATATCATGAGAATGCATTGTCGTGCGGAAAGCGACTGCGGAGCGCAAGCGTCCCCGCTTGCAATGGACGTGAAAGCGTTCAGGCGGCCGAGCGGTACTAAACAAGTTACGGTTTTAAAGTCTGTCAGCGTGCCGCACGCTTTGCAAGCGAGGACGCTTGCGCTCCATTCAGGCACTTTCCTAATAAAAAAGGCCGTCTTTTCAGACAGCCTTTCGTGTTTTCAAATTAATCGCTCCGCTATTTTGCGATCAGTTCGGTCGCCTCTGGCGGCAGAACATGCCGGGGGTTGATCGATTTGTCGTTAAAACGCAGTTCGTAATGAAGGTGCGGGCCGGTTGAGCGGCCGGTGGAGCCGACGTAGCCTATTGGCTGGCCTCGGGTGACGGTGTCGCCGACGGCGGCGTCGATCTTCGAGAGATGGCCGTACCGGGTGGTCAGGCCTTTGCCGTGGTCGACCTCGACCATGTTGCCGTAGCCGCCGGTCCAGGCGGCTTTGATCACGGTGCCGCTTGCCGGGGCGAGCACGATCTCGCCTCGCATCCCGTCGATGTCCATTCCCGGGTGAAACTCATAGGAGCGCCCGCCAAACGGATTTCGGCGAAAACCAAATTCGTTATTGATCTTGCCGGAATGCGGCCAGATCGACGGCACAAATGCCGGATCGAGCGACGCCAGTGTCGATTTTAACTGATTATCAAAAGCCGCATCTTCCGTAGAGGCCGGATCGGTCGCCGCCGGCCCTCCGCTATTGAAGGCGTAGGCGCCCGCTGGAGCGGGACGCGAATAATCTATTGCTTGGGCTGCTTGCCGGGGTGCGGCGGCGATTTGTGTCAGGACGGGGGTCTCAGAAATTATCTTTGCGAACACGGTGTTTCGAATAATCCCCGAAACGCCAAAGCCGAGTGTGGTTAAGCCAAGAATAAGAAAAATGCCAACCGACCCGAAATGCACGACGCGCTTCGAGACTGCAAATCTCTTAATATAAACCTTTGATTTTGACGAACGTGATAAAAGAAAAGTATAAACCTTGTCGTTTTTCTGCATTATGCTTTGCACAAGCTCCTTTTAATGATTACGTACCGAAAACAAAAGTTTCGGCACACGGAATCACGCAAGAATAGCCGCTAGCGACTAACGCGAAACCTGAAACAAGAATCTGCTTAATTAGACAAACTCTCGTTGTCGTGGGGAGTGTTTTCAAAAATTTTCGATTAAAAAAAGAAACCGAATGTCTACCGAATATCTATTGAAACATAAGCCGTCGCGAAAGGCAAGTTGACGGGGGTGGGGTAGGAGGTCAATTTGATGGGAACGCAGGCACCCTTGCCTGCAACGCTGCTTCCTGCGGCGTACCGTTCGCTATTTTTGCATCTCGTTAGACGCTTTCGCGTCTTGCAGGCAGGGGTGCCTGCGTTCCGGCTGGACATCAAAAATGGGTGTCGATCAATCGGTTTTTTGTTTACTTTGCGACGCCTTAAATACCATAAATCCGACCGAGGCGATGACGGCGACGAAAGCCAAAACTATCAATATCTTGACCGCAACCGCCAGAAAACCGACGAAGCCGATGAGCATCTTTAATAGCGTGATAACCAACGCGATGACCACCAGCAAACTACCTATAATTGACGCACCCTTTAAAAACATAAACATAGCGAAACTCCTTGCTAAAAACAGCGAACCTAAATATCTTTCCAGCTTCCAGAACGCGAGCGGTCGGCAAAATCCGCGCCGACTTGATAGTCAGCTTCATTATAACGCGATTGCGTCAAAGCAAAATTTGCCGACGGCTCGCGGCCCGACCAATGCGTCTCTTCGACTTTGGGCTTAAATATGTAGCCCTTTAGCACATAGATGCCGAGCCCGATCAGCATCAACGGCAAAATGCCTTTCATCATAAAGCCGATGGCAAATACACGCTGCAGCAAAAACGCGGCGCCGAGCACGGTGAGGACAACGCCCCAAAGCTTCGGATTGCCAGAAAATCTCCTTACCAGAATGTCATCGGCGACATCCGGCGTCAGTCCCGACCGTATCATCTGTGCCGTCCGCCATGCGTCGAGTGCAGCAAAAAACCACATGCCCATAAAGCCGAGCACAAACAGCGGCGTTCCGCTCGTCAGCACAGCCATCTGAAACAGTCCGACAAATACGGCGAAATATACGAGCGCCTTGACGGTCTGCCCGTTATACGCGGCCCCGAGGCCGGGGCAAATCATCGACAGCAGCGTCGCGACCACCGGCGATGTGCGTTTTTTTACAAATGGAACATGATCGGTTCGACCTTGCTGTCTGAGCATATCGACGCCCAAAACAATGCAGTCCTGACAGTAGGGAAACCCCTTGATGCGATGGTCGCAGGCCGGGCAAAGCGGCCGTCCGCAACCATTACAGCTTACAACCGCCGCGTTTTGATTGTGATAGGCACAATTCATTAATTCTTATCCTCGTTATCGACGTATGTTGTGCCGGTCACCGGGTCTTGTTTTGAGTCCTGGACTTGTGGTGTCGTGCCGTTCCACGCATTTGCGCTTTGCTCGTATGTCTGTTCGGCAAGCATATAGCTCTTTTGATAAACGTCGGTCAGCGATCCATCGGCCGAGACTGTCTGGCTGAAGACTAGAAAAGCAAACATAAACATCATCGCGAGCGGCGCAAGCTGCGGAACCGAGATCGGGAATTTTATGCCATCGAGCCACTCGCTGGATCGAGTCGCCCACGAAGCCTTTGCGGCTCGCGTCTTGGCGATACCCATCGTCGCTTGCAATATGCGGACACGCAACCCGTCCGGCACGGCTAACTCTTCCATCTTGTAGGTGTAGCAAGCGGCTATCGAACGGACGACCAGGCCCGGCAGATCTTCGCAAGTGGTGCAAAGAGCGGCGTGGCGTTCCCAACGGTGAAACGGCGAAGCCGGTAAAAATCCGTCCAGATAATCGGTCAGATAGCCTTCGAAATCTTCGCACAACATCGCCGTTTCGGGCATTGTCATCGACAGAACACGAGCCTCTAATCTGGTCACGGATACTCTGGGTGCTGAAATTTTACGACAGGCTTCGAGAGATTCCTTTACATCATTGAGCAGCGCGTGGCATAGAGTACACGCGAGAGTATGTTCCGCGACCGATTTCTGAACGCCATTGATAAGCGTTTTGTCCAGATAATCAGTCAGCAGTTCTTCAAACTGTGAACAATTTAGTATGTTTTCCTGCTCCTTTTTCATAAATTCCAAAACCCCTTGCTCTTATTAATTGAGAATTGAAAATGGACAATTGAGAATGAAATCCTTGCCGCGTCCCAATTAATTTTCAATTTTCAATTCTCCATTCTCAATTAAATTGTTACCACTCTCATCCGTCTCAAAATCTTGGCCAACTCGATCCGCCCGCGGTTTATTCGCGATTTGACAGTTCCCTCGGGAATTTTCAGAACGTCCACGATGTCCTGATAGGTCAACTCTTCGATGTCCCGCAAGATCACGCAGGTCTTTAGATCTTCCGGCAGCTTGTCAATGCCTTCCTGCACCTGGCTCGCCAGCTCTTTTCGCTCCATCTCCTTGTGGGCCGAAGTTCCGGCGGCTCGCAGGTGATATTGGTGATCGTCAACCGCGTCGGCCATCGTGTTTTGCGGGTTACGCTGGCGGTGGCGGTAATCGTCAATTATCAAATTTCTCGCCAGCCGCATTAACCAATTCGACAGATCGCCCTGTTTCGCGTCGTACTGGTCAAGCGTCCGGTAAATGCGGATGAAAACATCCTGCGTCAGATCCTCAGCGGCGTCAATGCTCGATGTAAAGCGGTATGCGAGATTAAATATCCGCCGCGAAAAATTGGAGACAATATCTTCCCACGCCGCGCCGTCGCCTGCCCGAGCACGCTTGACGAGTTCCGCACCATTCAATTCGGTCACAGCCTGTAATGCTTCCAACGCGTTTCTCTCCCGAAACTATCCCTCTTGGCCAAAAGCAACAAAGCACCAAAACCCGCCCTGTCAAGAATTTCTTACGACAGCCAAAAAACAAAAGTTCCAACAAAAAGATAGCAGATTTCGCCAAAAAGCTCCCCTCCTTACAAAGGAGGGGTGGATGCCGTTTCGGCAGACGGGGTGGTTCTTCTCTACTCTTGTCAGAACCGAGAGCGGTAGCGACCGGGATTCTTTATCCTGCTACTTTGTCCATCCAGTCCATTTGAGTGTATCCGTATGCTATTTGGGTCATGTCGGGGTGGATTCCGTCTAAATACATACAATAGTTGAATGATTAAAGGCGTGGCACACCCTTTGCAATGACATAGGCGGAGGATCTAAAGATCATGAACAAAATACAAATCGCACTTAAAGGAACAGCAATCGCATTTGCATTCTCGTTAATACTTTTGACCGGTATAAGCGCGAAAGCGCAGGATCGCGATCGCGATGATCGCTATAATCAACAAAACGGCCAATATAACGACCAGTACCGTCGTGATAATGATGATTGTGATGATCGGGATGATCGTTATGATAACAACGGCCGCTACGACAACCACGACCGAAACAACAACAATAAGGCCGCTCGCAAGGCCTATCAAAAAGGATATAACGAAGGCTTAAAACAGGGAACGCGCGACGCACGTCGAAATCGCGGCAACAACAACGGCTACGGCGGTTACGGACAGGGCGGTTACGGACAAGGCAGCTACGGACAATACGGGCGGAATAATTCGCAGTACGGCACCCAACAGGCTTACAGCCAGGGCTACCAACGCGGCTATCAGGACGGCCTGAATCGCGGTCGTTACAACAATAATAACAACAACAACGGACGCGGCATCTTTTGGCCGTTCTAAACTAAATAGACAGTCACAATCTCAGCCCGGACGATCTCGTCCGGGTCTTTTTGTTTAGCTCCCCTCCTTACGAAGGAGGGGTGGCGGCGCCCACGCCGACGGGGTGGTTCTTTCCTTAACCTTCATCGCGGAGCCCAACCCTTTCCGATGGCGGTCGTCCTGGCCAATGAGAGCAACATCAGCCCGTCATTGTCGAGATCGATATCGTTAAAAAGCACAGTTCGCTCAACTTTGATCTCGAAGTGGCGGCAAAACGGCAGTGTGTGGATAATACGGTTGCGACCCCTGTCCTTAGGCTTTAGCGGGAACGCGTTTCTTCGCCGCAGGTCCTCGGGTTTGAGGGCGATCACCATTTCATTCTCGTCGAAAAAAAGTTTTACAGCGCCGGGCGAGCCGAGCGCCTCGAACGCAAGTTTGTTCAGCCGCATTACGCCCCGGTAATTGAGCGTCACGCGTGGCACGTCTCTCTCGACCCTGTTCGGGCTGCCCTCAAATTCCTTTAACCGCATTAAAAGCTCCCCTCCTTACGAAGGCAGTAATATACTTGCCTCAGTAAGGAGAAAGATGTATGCTCAGAAATGAGTACAAACTTGATACGCCTCTTGGGGCATATCTTAGTCAGCAGCAACACTTTTGTCCAAATGGACTAGTCGGATTTGTTTTGGCCGTGGAAACACTTCAAGGATATATTGACGCGAGCGGAAAAGAGGAAACCGTCACCGATAGGATATTAACGGTGAACGGTTTGCTTAGTACGCCCTCAAAATGGCAGGAATTCGACAATCATTGGCAAGCCTTTTTAAGGCAAGAGGGCTTTAAGCCTGATGTTAAAACGGGGAAATATGTGTTTCATACATCACCGTTTTGGGCGAATAAATGCAATTTGATGCCAAGCGGACTGACGGATCATAACAAACTCCGCATTTACCGGCGTCTAATTGAAATCATCCGAGATCATACGCTGTACCGCTTTGGTTTCGGAGTCTTTCTTGAAGAGTTTCGTGAAATCGAATCGGAATTTCCGCATGTCAGGGAATCATTTTTGAAAAAGCCGGGAACCCGAATGGCTCTGCTGTGTTTTCGACATAATGACGAATGGGCACACAGTCAGGGGCACACTTCGTTGGCGTACATGTTTGATCGCGGAGATAAGTTTTTTGGAGAGATGTATAGTGAGTATCGCCAAACAATAAATAGGGCGAAAGAAGAAGGCGTTGATTTGGACGATTTATCTATATCAAGCATAACTGATGGCAACAAAGCAATTCATTCACCGCTTCAGGGCGCGGACGTACTTGCTTGGGAATGCCGTAGATATTTTCAGGATTTGCCAAGCGACGTAAAACGTCGCCAGTCACTCGCCTCGCATTCCTTTCGACCAAGATACGAGTTGCGGATGCTGAATACGCCGGGATCATGTCATTTGGTTCTTTTCGGGCGAGATGCCTTACGAACGGAGATTCGAAATGTAATAAATAGCACGGTGTCGGACGAACATCTGGAGGTCTTGATAGGCCCCGACAAACCTTTCGACGATGTAGACGAATTGGCTCGATCATTTTTTCAGATGGACAAAACTACAACCGTTGCGGACGCTAAGGCAAGACAAGAGCGAGCCAAGGCGAGGAAAGCTGGACAATGACAAAAAAACAGACAGAAACAATCGAAATGAAGAACGACGGCAAGGACGCGGAACGGTTTCAGTCTTTACTAAAAACCGTTGTGAATGTCCCGAAAGATGAGGTCAAGAAACTTGAGGAGGAACGGGCTAAAGAAAAGGCTAAAAAGTCTTAGCCTTTTCTTTTCTTCCCGCGTTTTTTCTGAGGCCAATTAGAATCATAAGCTGTAGCCGATTAGCTGACTGTGAGTAAGGCGTTTGCCGCTAATCGACTCAATGAGGCGAACAAAGCGGATTTGGTCATTCTCGTGCCGCTCGTTATATCGAAACATTTGTTCCTCGACATATTTTTGAAGATGCGCAGGCGAAACCGAAATATAAGTTCCTTTGATTGTTCTTTTGAGCAACGACCAAAAGTTTTCGATGCTATTCGTATGCACGTTGCCGCGAACATACTCGTGAGCGTGGTTAATAACCTCGTGGGTGAATTCTTCGGTCATATTCCGATAGCCGCCGTGGTCGTCAGTCATAACGGTAGAACCGGCTTCGACGTTCTCAGCAATCGCGCCAAGCAACGTTTCGGTATCGGCAAGTTTGATAACCATAGCTTTAACCTTGCCGCCGCGTTGCACCATACCCATTACGCCAGTCTTGACTGTGTAGCCACGTGTCATACCAATTTCCTTGCGTTTCTTAACGTGCATATTCTTGGACTTGCCGCCAACGTAAGTTTCGTCAACCTCGATCTCGCCGGACAGTTTTTCGATACTGCCCACGGTCATAGCATTTCTGAGGCGATGATTGACAAACCAAGCGGATTTTTGAGTAATGCCGAGCGCTCGTCCAAGTTCGTAGGAGCTGATGCCGTTTTTAGCATTTACGATCAACCAGCCAGCGAGAAGCCATTTTTCAAGAGCGATAGCAGAGTCCTCAAAGATCGTGCCGACTTTGACGCTAAACTGTTTTTTGCACTCTTTGTTTTTGCACTGCCAAACCTTACGCGATGCCATAAAGTGATTGTTCTTTTGGCTACACTTTGGACACACAGCTTGACCGTCGGCCCATCGCATCGCGGCGATAAGATCAATGCAAAACGATTCATCGGCAAAGGCTTTGGCGGCTTCTTGAAGTGTTCTTGGCAGGGGCGTTTCTTTCATTGTTTTAACCTCTATTCAAAGAATACCAGAAAGAAGTTACTGTGTCAAGTATATTATTGCCCTTACGAAGGAGGGGTGGCGGCGCCCACGCCGACGGGGTGGTTCTCTCTCCTTCTTTCATTTTCCACTTTCCATTTTCCGTTTTCCATTTTAATCAAAAGTACGAAACCCGCTCCCACTGCGTGCAAGCATCTGGACGGCGACTGAAACGGCGTCGATCTGGTCGTCGTGGCGGCCGGCGGGAAATCGGGCGATCTCATCGACAAAATTGCCGATCCACGGCCCGCGAACCAGAAAAACCTTGCCTTCCTCGGCGAGGTTAAGCCACGTCAAAGCTCGCGTGAGTTTATCGCCCGCGACGCGCACCTCGCGAAAGGCAAATCGCCGGACGCTGCGGTCACGGCGCAGCTCCTGGACGACCGCCTTGCCGTGCATTGCGGCCTCGATGCCGTGTTCGGTGCGATCTTCGGCGTTCATTCGCTGGACGATGAAGCGTCGCTGTTCGGGGTACTCGATCCGCGAGCGAAAGCCATCGGCGATGTACAGATTGCCCCGTTTATCGAACGCACAACGAAAACTCGCCGTATAGTCCGCCGAAGTTTTTGTCGAGATCGCAAGGTCGTAGCCGCGCTTCCAGCCAAGCCCTGCGGGTGCGTCATCGATAATATTCTTAAACCACTCGCGCTTAAACCGTCCGCCCTCCGCCGGTGCCGGCGACTGCTGATAAAGCGCCGAAAACGAATATGTGCCCAATTTCTTCTTGTAACGGAGAAGTGCCTTGGCATTGAATCGTTGAGGACATAAAGCACGACCGGGACGGCGACCGATCGGATCGCCCGTGAGGGATGAGGGATGAAGTATGAGGGATGAATCGGACGCTTTCTTTTCATCCTTCATCCCTCCGCCCTCATCCCTTTCGCTTTCCGCTAAGGCGGAAAGCGAGACCACGTCCCACTTCTCACCGCCGTCCTTCATTTCCTTCAACAATCTCCCGGCAAGGTCGTCCTCATGCCAGCGTGTCTGGATGAGAATGATCGCGGCATCCGGTTCCATTCGCGTGTAGATGTCGTCATTAAACCATTCCCACACCCGCTCGCGATTGGTTTCCGACTCGGCCTCGGCGCGATTCTTTACCGGGTCATCGATCACGATCAGCCCCGCGCCAAACCCGGCAATGCCGCCGCCCACGCCAACCGACCGCACAACCCCGCCGCCCGCCGTCTCCCATTCGCTGGCCGTCGCAAGGCGACGCAATGGAGAATTGAGAGTTGAGAATTGAGAATCAGCAGGCTTTGTCGAGTCAGAATTTTCAATTTTCAATTTTCAATTTTCCATTACACGCCGTATCCGGCGGGAGAACTTATCCGCCAGCTTCTGGTTATAGCTGCCCAGGATGACGTTCAGTTTTGGGTCGGACAGCAGCCGCCAGGCCGTGTAGCGGACGGTGACCATCTCGCTCTTGCCATGACGCGGCGGCATAAAGATCATCAGCCGCTTGCATCCACCCGAAGTGATCTGCACGAGCCGCTTGTAAACGTGCCGCTGATATTTCCAACTCCAAGTCAATTCCGGCGAGACATCCGCCAGCCAACGCTCGAACACGCATCGCCTGTCGCGCGTGCGTTTAGCCGTCAAACGCTCTCTCTGTTCTTTTGTTAATAGATCATGCCACCCAAACCGGTCCGGCCACCCTTTCGTGACCACCCCATCGACACATTTGTTGTAAAGCATCTGCCGGTAAAACTTCCAGCCCGCTGCCCGCATCTCTTCCTCGATCCGCCTGATCTCCCGCCCGCCATACCCAACCCAAAGCCCCCTCGCATCCTCGATCATCTTCTCCAAAAGCTCCCCTCTTTGATTAGGAGGGGTGGCGTCTTGGCTCTCCTCCTGCCCGAGGAGGATTGGCTGCGTTTCGCAGACGAGGTGGTGGGAGCGCCGACGGGTTGGTAGAAGTGACGACGTGGTGGGAGGTTGATATGTTTTCTCTCTTTTGTTCATTTCATCCGTTTTGCTCACGTTGAGCATGAAACAAAACTGTATCATAATAGAACAAATATGTCAAGCGTGAAACAAAGATAGAACGCCGCATAGTAGTGATGTCGTGAGAAATGTAATAGGACCACCTCAGATCACCCTTTTTAGCA
>JAYVER010000243.1:0-10094 GCA_043748725.1 Chloracidobacterium sp.
ACCAACAATTTTCGCAATCTTGACCGCCTGATCGTCGCGGTCAGCTATCGCTCGACGGGCGAGGAAGACTATCGTTTGCTTTCGCTGAACGGCATTCTCCAAAACAATGTGCGGTCTAAGCAATCTTACGAAGAGGCGGGCGGAACAAGCTCGACAGGCGAATTTGTAACGGTGCTTGCGACCATTTTCAAGCCTGAGAGCGAAACCAAATTTAATCTCGTTGACACCGATGTCCTCCGTGAGCGAAAGGCTTTGGTCTTTGATTTCTCTATACCTCGGGATCGCGCCCGCGAGGTTATCTCGGCCACAGGGTACACAACGGACACAACTACGGCCGGCATGAAGGGACGCGTATGGATCGACCGCGAAAATTTTCGCGTGCTGCGCATCGAGAGCGAGGCGACCGAAATTCCAGAAACGTTTCCGATCAGAACTGCAAAACGGAACATTGATTACGATTGGGTAAAGATCGCGGGCGAGAAATATCTGCTGCCGTCGCTGTCGGATGTGCGGCTGACTCTGCGCGAAAAAAGCAACATTTTTGAAACTCGTAACCTTATTCGTTTCAAGGATTACCAAAAATATGGAACCGATGTTGTGATCCTCGACGACGACGTTAAGCCGGAACCAGCACCGACTCCGAAAAAACCCGATTAATTGAAGGTGTAATATGCACTGGCCGCGACGAGGCCGAGCCAGATGAGGCCTTTGGCAAGGAAAAAGAGAGATGCGACGAGGCCGACGCGTTTTGTCCACTTGCGGGCGGGACATTTTCTGTTTTGCGGCTTTTCGTTCATCCCAATTTTAAAATAGCTTTTTTGTCGGCGTTTTTCTAGCCACGAATGCACGAATATAATACGATTATGTAACTTGATCGGACTATTCGTGCATTCGTGGCTGTTTTTGCTCCTCCCGGATTGAAACTGACCCGACACCTTCGCTTAAATTTTTCTTGCTTTTTCGCCTACTTTGCAATACTATTTTAAATAGTAACTTGTCTGGAACTTTTCAACGTATTTAACTTCGTAGTAAAAAGATCACTTTTCATCGCCCCGTCGGGTGCATTCACAAGCCTTTTCCGGGCGTCTTTTCGGTCGGCGAATGCATCTATGTGAATCGAGATAAAAAATGCTATCTAAATATCGCGTATCAATCGTCGCAGCCGCAGCCGTAATGGCACTGGCTGCAATCTTCTTGTTTGGTTTACCGTCGCTGCCTGATTCGATAGCAAGTTCCGTCGAAGGTAGAGGCGGCGCACCAGGCGCACCCAAGCTCGATCAGTCTCAGAAAACGGGGCTGAGATCGTCCGCTGATGGGGGCGTGCAGACCGAGATGATTTCCGGGGAATCGTATAAAAATGACACCTCGCCCGCATTGCGTGATATGCGACCGGTACGTTATGGGGTTGATAAGGCGAATGACGGAGAGGCGGCCGAAAATCCGAAAATCCCCCACCCCGATCATATTAATGTCGCCGATCCGGTCGTCGAAGATAAACTGAGCGCGATACAGAATCTATTTTTCCCCTCAATTCCTGGTCCGGTACTCAATTTTGACGGTATCGCCTTTCCGGGTGTCGGCTGCAGCTGTTCACCGCCCGATACTGACGGTGAAGTCGGACAGACGCAATATGTCCAGATGGTCAACGAGGGCATTCAGGTCTTTAACAAATCAACCGGAGCAAGCCTTGGACCCGCGATCGGAATTTCGACTATCTGGGGCGGCTTTGGCGGCGTTTGCCAGACTGGCGGAAGCGGCGACCCGATCGTAGTTTACGACCAACTCGCTAACCGCTGGCTGATCAGCCAGTTTGCGGGACCGGGTGGCCCGATCACTGATCAGTGCATCGCCATCTCGACGACAAACGACGCCACCGGCACATACAACCGATATGGCTTTCATCTCGGCAGCAATTTTTTTGATTATCCCCACATCGCCGTCTGGCCCGACGGCTATTACATGAGCGATAACGTATTTGTTGGAACCAACTATGCGGGCCCTCAGCCTTTCGTCTTTGATCGGGTAAAAATGCTTGCCGGGTTGCCAGCCACTTTTATCTCGACTGCTAGCGCACTAGGCAACTCGGTTGACCCCATTTTGCCCGCCGATCTCGACGGCTCGATCCTGCCGGCGGCCGGAGCGCCGGAAACATTTGTCGGGTACCCGGGCCAGGCCAGCCCTCAGTACACTACGTATCATTTCCATGCAGATTTCGCGGTTCCGGCCAACTCTACTTTCACTACATTCGCTTCACCCGCGGCGTCAGGATTTACGATGCTGTGTACGACAGGGCGTGCGTGCGTACCCAACCTGGGCGGTGGAACAATGGACGGCATCGGTGACCGCCCGATGTTCAGACTTGCCTATCGCAAATTCGCCGACGGCCATGAGGCAGTCGTGGGCAACTACACGGTGCTTTCGGGTGGCGTTGCGGCTCCGCGCTGGTTTGAATTGCGCGGTGTCACCGCGGGCCCTGTAACAGTTTTTCAAGAGAGCACTTATCAGCCCGACACGACCTGGCGCTGGATGGGCAGCGCGGCGATGGACAATCAGGGAAATATGGCCCTCGGCTACAACGCCTCCGATGCAACCATCAATCCGCAGATCCGTTATGCGGGTCGACTTGTAGGAGATCCGATCAACACACTTGGCCAGGGCGAAGCTCATCTGTTTGACGGTGCTGGCAGCACGACCACGGGAAGCAGCCGCTGGGGCGATTACAGCGATATGACCGTTGACCCGGTGGACGACTGCACATTCTGGTATACGACGGAGTACTACGCTGTCACGGATTCTCAGTTCAACTGGCGTACGCGCATCGGCGACTTCAAATATCCGGGATGTAACCAGCCGCAGTCGGGAACCGCGCACTTCGTCATCACAAACTGTGCCGCCGGGGCGATCTTGGCTAACGCTCTGGTCACAATTGACGGAAATCCTTACGGAGCTTCGCTCGCCGACGGCAGCTACGATTCTGCACTGGCACAGGGAGCACATACGTACTCGATTTCCAAGCCGGGATTTGCCTCCGTTTCCGGCAGTTTTAATATTACGAACGCCAACACTACGAATGTGCCCGCCTGTTTGACAGGTGTACCGACGATCGCTAGTTCGGGTGCGCCGGCTGTTACCACTGGCAATGGCATAATTGAGCCTAATGAATGCAATTCTGTAAATATTCCGCTTACCAATAGTGGTACAGTCGGCGCAACGGTTGTCAGCGCCGTTCTATCGACGACAACTCCGAACGTGACCGTAACGCAGCCAAATTCCGCGTACCCGGATATCGTGGTAGGCGGTACACAGACCAATACGACACCCTACCAGGTCTCGACCAACAACGCAGTCGCCTGTTTTTCGTCGGTAAATTTGACTCTGACTGTGACTTATACGGGCGGCGGATCACCGGGGGTCTTGAATTTCACGGTACCGGTGGGTCAGGCGTCCAGTGCTAATTACACATTTGCGTCCGCGACCGGTACAATCCCGGCCGGGGGCGTGCTTGCTCCGCTCAGTCAGAATGACGACGCAGCAGTTACTATACCGCTGCCCAGCGGATTTGCTTCGACTGTGTACGGCACGACGGTCACTTCTTTGAGCGCGAGTACGAATGGCGCTCTTACAGTTAACGGATCGACATCTACGGCTTTCACAAACACGGCGCTTCCGACTGGCTCGTTCCCTGCAACTCCGTCCCTCTTCCCTTACTGGGATGATCTGGATATGCGTTCGACAGCTGTAACCAATGGCGGCATCTATACAAATACGACCGGGGCAGCGCCGAATCGTCAGTTCGTCATCGAATGGAGGGCGGTACACTTTGGCGACCCAGGCATGACGATCAATACAAACTTTGCGATCGTTTTGACCGAAGGCTCGGATGCGATCCGGTATGTCTATGCCCTAACCGGAGCGGGAGCATTTCTGAACGGAGCAAGCGCGACGGTCGGCGTTCAGGCAACTAACGCGGGGACGAGCTTCACTCAATTTTCCTTCAACACTCCAAGCCTGTCGGCCGGCCTGCAGTTGACCGGCACACGAGCCGCGGGAATATGCGCTCCGGGTTCGGGACCGTGTGGAGGAGGAGGTACTCCGACACCGACGCCAACTGTGACACCGACGCCGACTGCAACGCCAACGCCGACAGCGACTCCAACGCCGACGCCGACGCCGACACCCGTGCCGACGTGCGACCGCACGGGGGTTTTGGGCACGGCACCGACGGGTGGCACGACGGGAACTCTCGCGGTACGACTCAATCGGCTAAACGTCGTTGGTACTTGTGCCACCAACGCATTCCCCGGCACTTTGGGAGCCGGTCCGTACATCTACAACACCCACCGATATACGAATTCGACGGCCTCACCAGTATGCATTACCGTCTCTCTAACGGTGAATGTGGAGGGTACAGCTACGAATAATATTCAGGTGGCGGCCTTTCTGGCTCCATTTGCCGCAACAGATATCACGAACGGAACGGTCAAGTATCTGGGCGATCCGGGTTCAAGCAGTGGTTCGCCTCCGGCGGTTACGACTTTTCAAACGACAGTTCCGGCCAACACCAGTATCGATCTGGTCGTGTTTTCAACTAATGTCAGTCCGGCCAGTCAGGGTGCACAATATACTTTGAGCGTCTCGCCGATCGGTTTATGTCCGGGCGCTGTAGTTTCGGTCGGTGGTCGCGTCTTCACGGCGGATGGACGGGGATTACGAAATGCTACGGTAACGATCAACGGTCCCAACGGTTATGTCAGTCAGGCAACAACCAGTTCATTCGGCTTTTACTCATTCGCGAATGTTGTGCCGGGGCAGAATTATACGATCACCGTTTTCTCGCGATTCTTTCGCTTTTCACCGCGAACGCTGCTGGTAACCGGCGATGTTTCGAATGTGGACTTTAACGGACTGGAATGAGTTTTTTATTTATCGGTTAATCTCAAGGCGGTCTTCGGAAATCAGCAGTTTTACAGAGAATAAGGGAGAGTTTGATTATGAAAAAGAGCCAGCTATCGTCACGTAACGTTGTCAGCCGTATTGCGTTATTCGCCATCATCGGCGGCTTACTTTTAACATTCAGCGTCGCCGGAACGAGCGCGGCGGGGTTTGCGTTTATTAGTTCAGGGATCACCGGAACCTCTACTGCGTCCAAACCGAAACCGGTAGAACAGGAGGGCGATGCGGTCGTTGTTGGGCGCATCTTCCGGGTCATTTCGGCAAGCGGTGGTCTCGACACCGATGTGACGGTATTTGTCGAGTTGGACGCTCAGGGCAATGAGATTGCGACGCAGTACAGCCTCAACTTTAACCCCGCAGTGCTCAGCATCAGCAATATGAGTGGATCTAATCCAAATGTAACATTGGGTTCGGGTGCTCCGTCGGGGACGACCATGACGGTCAACGGCAGCCAGGTGCCTGCGGGACGGCTCGGCATCGTCCAGAACTTCAACGGCGGCGGACAGGGTGCGATACCGGCGGGCACGAAGCGTATAGTCAACGTGACGTTCCACATCCTGCCGGGTGCCGCAACCGGGCCCTCGCCGATCGTATTCGTGGATGCGCCGATCTTCAGAATTACGTCCGACGAGAACGGCTTCGGGCTCGATGCGACATACGATCAAACGGGCGTGGTGACGGTTGGAAATATCGCGACTGCCACGGTTTCGGGCCGCGTAACGACGCCCGACGGCCGCGGGGTACGCAACGCCACCGTCACGATCACCGATCAAAACAACGTCACCCAGTCCGCAACAACCAGTTCGTTCGGTTTATACTCGTTCGCCAACGTGACGGCGGGACAGACATACACACTGCGTGCCTTCTCAAGGCTGTTCCGGTTTCCACCACGCACTGTGATGGTCAACGGCGACCTGACGGTGGATTTTGTAGGGTTGGAATGACGTTCAGAGTGCGCGATTTCGTTCAGAGTGCGCGATTTATCGCGTGTGGTTTTTGAATATAAACACAAGAACGCGATAAATCGCGCACTCTAAACTATTCTAAGAGGCTGTCTGAAAAGGCGGCCTCTTTTTGCAGGAGAAAATCGATATTTAGTCGCCTTTATTGAAAACTGGGCGCGACTGGCTATCGAATCAAATTGACCTTATCATGAGCGTCGCGGAAACTCATTGTCATTGAACTTTTGCCAAAGCCGTTTCGCATTTCACCATTTTTTTCGCCAGTTCATCGAGGATTTCAGGGTGCTTTAGTTTACCTTGCTCTTGTAAATCTTTTAGTATCTCGACGCCCTTCTGAAACCACACCTTCGCTTCCCGGAAAAGATCCGATTTTTGATGAACGTCGCCAATGCCTTCATAAGCTTCCGTTAGACTGACGGGAAATTGGCTCCGGAACGCTATCGGTTTCGACAATTCCGAGGGCATTTTGGCGGGGGGACTGAGAACCAAGCCACGTTAATTCTAAAGCAAAGGCCCGCGTGCAGTCGCCAAGTTTTAACGGTGGGATTGGCATTTCGCTATCTTTTGAGGGATTTCTGTCAATTTGCCAATATTTTCTGAATTAAGTTTTCCACTTTGCTGGAGATTTGTCAGAGTGTCCAGGCTAAGCTGATACATTGTTCTCGCGTCGGAGAAATTTTTACCGTTTTTATTTAAGGCGAGCAAGGCATCACCGATACCCTCGTACAACTCTGCCAATTGGTCGGGTGATTTACTTTTCAAGGGCTCAATTTCGAAGATTTCTTGAGCATTTCTATAGTTTTCGAGCGCACGGGCGGCATCTCCACTCTTTTGCAGCATATGTGCGTACATTAAATAGTTGTTTGCAAAATGTTCACGCCCTTGGGAATAGGTCGGGTCTTTGGACAGTGAATGTCTTGATATCTCCATCGCTTCTTGAAAACTCTTGTCTCCCTGTGCGAAAAGATGCATAAGGCCGTAGCATTCGCCAAGATTTCCCAGTGTAGCCGCCAGATCAAATTGGATCTGTAGATTATTCGGATCCGCACCAATAATTTGCCGCTGAATCTCAATTGTCTGACGATTGAATTCGACTGCCTCCACGTAATTTCCGGCTTTCATTTCGGTTAGGGCAAGTCGGGCATCAATTAAGACGAGGGTTCGACGAAGCGTTGTATTTGTCGGATCTTTGTCAGAAAGATCACGTAAAATAGAAAATGCGTTTTGAAAATTTGTCGCTGCCACCTTGTAATCGTGTGCTTGATAAGAAACATCACCAATTTTTGCATAAGCAATGGCAACGGCTCGACGATATTTAGTGTTTTCAGGTTCGGCGGCGGCCAACGTCTGACTTTCTTCTAATGACAATTGATAACTTTGCAAGGCGCTGACGAGGTCGCCGACCTGTTCTTGAGTTTGGCCGATCCGATTATAAACTCTATTCAAGGATGAGTTATCAGAAAGTTCGCCGTTCGTTTTTAGATCCTCGTAAATTGATAGTGCCCGCCGGTAGCTTGCCTGAGAGTCTGCGCTTTCCCCACGCGCCCATAAAATATCCCCTACCTTTTCGTAGCCCTGTCCAAGGGCCGCGCGAGATTGGGGCATATTCGCTTCCGAGGCGGGTAAAGCTTCAAGAATGGCAACACCCTTTCTGTAGCTTTCAAGAGAGCCGTCAGGGTTTCCCAGATTTGCCGTAAACGGATTACCCTGTACGTCGCCTACTTTTTGATACGCGGATGCCAGTTCGCGCTGTAGCTCCGCATCGCCGGCGGTTTCATTGGCTAGATTGTCTAGGTACTCGATGGCGTCCTTGACCATCTTTTCGCGGATCGGGGTCGAGCCAGCCAGCTCGGCAATGCCGTCGTGATAGTCAAATAAAACAGTATGGGCGAGTTTCCGAACCTGATTAAATCGCTGATCGGCTCTGTCGCGCTCGCGCCTTGCCACCATTGCCTGCCACGATGTAACCGCGGTCGCGGCTATAAGAATTAAAAGAACCGCGCCGCCGGCGACAACGGCCGTGCGATGCCGTTTCACAAATTTTGCCATCCGATAGCCGAGCGAGTCTGCGGTTGCGGTCACCGGCAGACCGACGAGATGACGGCGGATGTCTTCGACGAGTTCCTGCACAGATTGGTAACGACGCTCCGGTTCCTTGGCGAGTGCTTTCAGGATAATATTGTCGAGATCACCTCTTAGAGATTTTAGATTTTGGATTTTGGATTTTGGATCGGCTTTTTGTTCGTCGTTCGTTGTTTGTTGTTCGGTGTTCGGAAAAGTATCTCTTTCCAACCTGGAGCCTGGAGCCTGGAACCTGGAACTTACGATGGACGACGGACGAATTGGTTCTTCCGTCAAAACGATCTGAGCCGCTTCATCCGGCATGCGGCCTTCGAGCTTGAAAGGACGTGTCCCGCACAGGAGTTCGTACAAGACGACGCCTAGCGAATAGACATCGCTTGTGGTGGTGATCGGAGCCCCACGCATCTGCTCGGGAGAAGCGTATTCCGGTGTCAACACGCGAAACATCGTTGCCGTCGCTTCATTTGTGTCGAGCGACCAATCGGGGTGCAGGAGTTTTGCGATGCCAAAATCGAGCAGCTTGGGCACGCCGTCCTCGGTCACCATTATATTCGAGGGCTTGATGTCGCGATGAATAACCAGGTTCTGGTGAGCATAAGAGATTGCGGAACAGACCTTTCTAAACAGTTCGAGCCGTTCGTCGATAGTCAGCCCGTGAGAATCGCAAAACTTAGTGATGGGCAATCCCTCGACGTGTTCCATCACAAAATAAGGCAGGCCGTCCGAGGTTGAACCGCCATCGAGCAGATTTGCGATGAAACGATGCTGGAGCTGCGCTAGGATCCGGCGTTCCATTACAAAACGCTTGAGCACGGCATTCGTGTCCATGCCGCGTTTGATCAGCTTTAGGGCAACCTGTTTGTCAAAGTCGGCGCGGTTGGCGAGATAAACCGTCCCCATCCCGCCATGCCCGATCTCTTTAACGATCTTGTAGGAATCGATTTGTAGGCCGATGTACGGGTCAACCGCCGGTTCCTCAGCCAGCCCGAGATCAACTACCGCCGGTTCGTTAATAAAACCGCCCGCCTCAATGTCGGCACGCAGCAGCCTTTCGACCTCGGGACGCAAATCAGCGTCGCATTTGTCAAGAAACGCTGCGCGTTCATCGTCGGGCAGATCAAACACCGTCATAAAAAGCTCTTTGATCTTTATCCAGCGGGTCGAATCCATAATGCTCCTTAGACATTACGCGGAATTCAGAAGAAAATCGGCTCATTGCAGAAGCCCGCGCGTAAGCAAGGGCGTAACACTCATCTTGCGAGATACGCCCTTGCTTACGCGAGGGCTTCCGCACTCCGCTCAATTAATCCGTTCATACAGCCACGCTCGTGCCATCGCCCATTCGCGTTTCACGGTCGCGGGCGAAATATTCAGGACTTCGGAAGTTTCTTCGATCGTTAGCCCGCCGAAATACCGCAGCTCGACGATCTTCGCCTGCGCCGGATCAAAAGCCTCAAGTTCAGTCAGAGCAGCGTCCAACTCGATAAGATCACTTTTCAAGTCGCCCGCAATATCACTAATGTCCTCAAGCGAAACTTTAAGACCACGCCCTCGTTTTTCGGCGTCACGGCTCCGCGCGTTGTCGAGCAAAATACGCCGCATCGCCTGGGCTGACAGTGCAAAAAATTGTCCGCGATTCTTAAAATCAACCGTGCGTTGATTGATGAGTTTCAGATAGGCTTCGTGAACAAGCGCAGTCGTTTGAAGAGTTATTCCCTGCCGTTCGCCCGCGAGATAACTGTGCGCCAACCGGCGAAGCTCGCCGTACACCAGAGGCAAAAGCTCGTCGAGAACGGCACGGTTGCCGTTAGCGTAATCATCCAAAAGCCGTGTGATCTCGCTCATCTTTTTAATAGTTGGCAGTAGGCGGAAGGCAGAAGGCAGTCGAAATGTCTTTTGCTGAATGCCGCTTACTGTTTGCGACCGTAAAAAACCTTTGAGCCAATTTTACACTTGTTTCCGCGTAATGGATAGAGGAAAAATTTCAACGGAGAAATGAATTTTTAGAGGGAGTCATTCAACCAGTATCGTTTCAACGCCGAAATGGGCAGACACGCGTGAAATTTACCGCCTCGTCGAAACAGGCAAAGTCCTTTT